>JAJRVW010000135.1 GCA_024277115.1 Calditrichota bacterium | reverse complement strand
TGAAAACACAGAGTTGGTGGATTTGCCGGGAATGAAGAAAGTTGATTTTATAGATATTCATAAAGATGAGGCCAGGCATTATTTTACCGAGTTTAACGATTATGCCGAGGATTGTAAATTTAACGATTGCCTCCACTTAACAGAGCATAAATGTGCCGTAAAAGAAGCTGTTGAAAATGGCAGTATTGCCGGTTTGCGTTACAAATCGTACCTTAATTTTGTAGAATCTTAAGTTAAAAAATATTATAACTACCTGTTTTTTGTAGGAGTAAAAAATGCGTTATTGTCCATATTGTTCGGCACAAATTTCAGAATCTGCTAAATCGTGCCATAGTTGTAAAAAATCCCTCGATTTTGAGGCGATCTCAAATTTATTTGAACCAGGCGAAGAAAGCGCGATTAATAAATCGGCACAGCGCAAAATCTGGTTAAAAGAGCATGCCCGCTTTGTATGGCCGGTTGTAACATTAGTGGCCGGGTTTATTATTGGCGGTGTAATTTTATACTCGATGGCCCGGATGCAATCGGCTTCGGAAAAGGAAGCCTTAAGTTCTGAAATTAGGGATTTAAAAAATCAAATTGAACAGATTAACACCCGGGCAGCGGGCGCACAATCGGGTTTAAAAGGTGAATTGGAAGAAAAAGACAGGATTATTTCAATTTTAACTAACCAGAGAAAAACGATGGGCAGCATTATAAATTTTACGCGCCGCTTTACAAATGGCAGCGCTGTCACGCCAAATAGCGAAGGCATAGCGACAAGCTTTAAAAACAATTTTCGCTACCTGCAACGCCAGTTTGAAAGCCAGCAAGAAGAGCTAAACCAAACAGCCTTTAAGAATAACCGGAAATTTAATTTAAAAACAGCGCCACAGTTCTTGGGGGATTAATAGGGAAAAGCCGCTATCCTGGCCGGGCAAATGCGCGCCTTATGTATAAACCTGTTTTTTAAGAGGGGATAAAATGAAAAACCCACATTACTATATCATGTTTGCTTTGTTTTTTGCTTTAAGCCTGGCAACCAGCCCCAAAGAACCCATCATTCAATATAATTACTCTGGCAAGCTTGTTTGTGATTCGCTCGCATCGTTGCAGAACTACACGGTAACCTTGTTTGGGAAGGCCGAATATGAGGAAAACTATCGGATCCTGCCGGGCCTGCAAATTGATAATGAAATTTCTATTTCAATTTCCGACACAACCGGCTATTTTTATCTGTCTGTAAATAGCTACCAACGATTTGATTCCTTAAAATTAGGGATCATTTTGCCCGATAAGCCAGTCTTTTTTAGTAAGGCATACAGCTTTAGCGAAAACCAATATTACGAAATGACCATAGCACGTGATTCGGGGGAAGCTGGGTCGGGATGTAGTTGTGTTGCACAGCCTGAAGGGTTTGATACTAAAATATTTATCTATGCCCAATCTAATATCAGGTTTAGTCTTTGCGGTGTTAAAAGCCCTTAACGGGCCCTTTCCTGTTTTTAAGGAGGAACCAATTCCCGTAACCTTGATGACGTTAGTTTCTTTTTTCGCGCGCCCGTCAGGGCTTGAAAAGGCCTTTTAATTTATCGGTAACTTTTTTGCCCAACTTTTTCTTCTCGTCTTCAATGGCTTTTTTCTTCTTTTCAAGTTCTTCTTTTTGGGCATCTATTTTTGCCTGGTATTTTTGCAATTCGGCCTCAAGTTTTTTCTTATTTTCAGCTATTAATTTTTCTACCTCTGCTTTTTTGGCGGCAACCTCTTTATCAATTTTTTTTCTGATTTTTTCTTTGGCTTGTTCAATTTCCTTGCCGGCTGCCGCTTTAAAGGCATTGCCTAATTTTTCATCAAGATTAGATTTTACCGCGAAGACAAGGTTATCTTTACGGCCTTTAAGTATAACATCTACATTGACCTCTTTTGTGCCGTTAAAAACATCACGGACAATGGAAGCAAGTTTTCCGGAAGGTTTTTCATCCGCAAATGCAAACGCAACTTGCGCGGAAGTAAACTTAATTTTTCCATCAAAATTATCACCGCGCATGTTTAAGCTGGCTTTTATAAACCCATTTCCTTTTTTTATGGCCGTTGGCAAGTAAGCCGATTTTGAGAGTTCTAAGTCGGTGATGGCAAAACCATTATAATCAATTGAAAAATTTTCGCGGGGAATCGAATCGAGATAGTTTAGTTGGCCAGCAAGCCCGTAAGAGCGGCTTTTACTTGAGCCTGAAATATTTATATCAACGGGTTTGCCAATCATTTTTGGGTCGCTGCTGATATCGGTAACTGTGCCGCTTAAGGGCATATCTTGCGACAGGTTGCCGGATAAGGCCATTTTTTGAAGCCAAAAATCGGGCCGTGCATTATCGGATGGAAAATAAATATCCTGCCCTTTTAAACGTGGCGGATCGGGTTCCTTTTTGCTGGACGGGATTTTATTTAAATAGCCACGGGCCGTGCCAATATAGCCAAGATATTCGTTTACCTGGTTAACAATTTTTTTACCGAAAAGCATTTTAGCGATACTTTGTGTGGAAAAATCGGGCAGCTTTGCTAAGGCCATGGCTTGCTTATAATCATCTTTTACCCATTCATCTATTTGGCCTAAAACCGAGCTGGCGCCACTGTAATCCGTGCTAAACTCTTTTTTTGTTGAGCGATAATCTTTGTCCAGCTTATCAATATTGCCCTTTACTTTTTTGATGGCGGATAAGGCTTTGTTAAAACTATCGAGGTCTTTTACTTTTTTAACGTCAATGGATTTTATCTGTCCCTGAATTTCGGTGATCTCTTTTTCCGGGTTAAGGGCACTTATTTTTTCCTGCCACTTTGAGTAATTTTGTTCTACGGATTTCCGGGCAGCGTCAATTTTTTCCGGGCTTTGTAGTTTTAATAACGAAACGATACTGTCCACATTTACTTTTTGTGACAGTTTGGAAAGGTCGAACCCGGTTTCTTCTTTCACCTGATCATTTAATTTTTTTTGTGTAGATGATATGACCGATTCCTTATCTCCTTCTTCTTTTTCCTGGATGGGAATTGCCCCATCGGTCTCTCGTGCCGTACCCGTTTTTATACCGCTCAGCTCAAAATTTTCTATTATAAATTTTCCACTAAGCAAAGGCCAAAACTCAAGGTTAAACTCAACCAGGCCCGTTTCGATTTTATTCTGCATTGTATTGGCAGGGTCTGTTACCTGTAATCTTTGCCAGCGCATTTTGGGCCCGGCAAGTGAAAAATCAAAATCATCAATTTCTACCAAGGCGCCATTGAGCTCGGTTGCTGTGTCTTCAATGAGCGATTCAAATAAACTGTCCGTTAAAAGATAGCCTATGGCAAAAACCAAGGCGACAATCACTAATAAAATTATTGTTCCCGATTTACGCATGATTTACGCCCTCCATTCTGCATATTTTGCATACCAGCCATAAATTTTTGTCCCCTTTATGGCTTTGACAACTTTTAACTTTTCAAATCGTGCCAACACATTCTCACGGTATTTGATCACACCATTTTTTACCATTATAAAAACTGGAATGAGTAAAATAAGCGATGTAACCAAACTGCCCATAACAACGGTGTTATTAAATCGGCTTAAGGCGATTATGGGGATGTTGTAAAGTGTCATATAAATTCCCTGCATAAAAGAAAGGTCGACGAG
Organism: Calditrichota bacterium; assembly: GCA_024277115.1. GTDB lineage: Bacteria > Calditrichota > Calditrichia > Calditrichales > J004 > JABFGF01. Next base: position 59,937 of record JAJRVW010000135.1, on the reverse strand, counting down.
CAGGAAATAACCAAAGCTGTGAAAAAGCGGATCGAGCAAATATGCAAACAAGCTAAACAAAGCTGTACTCGCTATGGCGATGGCAATGTTCACGTTCAGAATGATTATGAGCAACAACACCAAGAGATTATGCAAGCTCCAAAAAGGTGTCAGCCCAATGATCATCCCAAGGATGAAGCCGCCGGCAATTTGTGATGGTGTCGCGCCGGAATGCAAAATAGTTATTAATTTGCCTAAAAATTGCAACGGAAACATGAAGGCCTCCATTTAAATACGTTTGTGATTATTTGAGTGGTGAGTGCTAAGGTTAAAGAAAAAAGTTAATAGATGAAAGGGGGGACGGCCAGCTTATTTTAAAAATTATTGCATGAAAGACTGGAAGGGAAATTGTTATGCAAAATGGCGCAGGTTTTTGCACCGAAAAGAATTAAAGGCTATCCTAATGATAAGTAAATTAAGGCACGTTACTTTTTTTGTTTTCAGTTATAAAAAGTATATAACTTCCATTTAAAAGCCGATATTCAAAAGATAATGACACACCGATGGCCGAAAGTACTTGCTTAATATAATCATTTTTAAATTCGCCAGTCACCGTCTGCTTCTCAATTTCGCGCGAGACGATTAAAATATTTATATCAAATTCACGTTCAAGCTGCCGTACAACATCCTTCATTGGGGCTTGTTTAAAAATAATTTTCCCCTCCACCCAGCTGGGCAAATCTTCGGCGGAAATAGCTTCAGGTTTTGTTGGCGCTTTTTTACCTTCACTTTCACTATATTGATCTTTAGTTAAAACGACAGCAGAATCCACACTATTTAGATTGCTAAACGAAACCTTACCTCTTTTTACCCATAGCCGTGTTTTTACCCAGCGAGATGTCAATGCAAATGCTGTACCTAAAACAGAAATTTTTGCATTTTGGGTTTGTACTACAAAGGGCTTTGCACCCTTTTTAACATCAAAAAATGCTTCCCCTTTTAGATTTACAATACGCTGTCCCGATCCATTTTGGCTATAACTAAGTTTGGTATTAAAATTGAGACGGACATGGGAACTGTCAGGTAAAACAATCTCTTTCCTTTCATCCCTTTGTGTTATAAATCGTTTAATATCCTGGGGTTTTTCAACCAGAAAATAATAGGAAAAACCAAACAGGATGAGAATGGACACGACAATAACAGATTTATACCATCGTTTTTCTTTTGGTTTGGCCAAATTATGTGCATTGCTTTTCGACTTATTGATAGCACCTTCAATTATTGTCCAACTGGCTTCCGTGTCTAACTTCTTTTCTGGTAGCGGAACCTTAATTTCCAGCCAAAGCTTTTTTTGTAGTAAATAGATTTGTTTGTTTTTATCCGACGCATTTACCAAACGTTTTAGAAGGGCGGTTTCCTCATCGGAAATTTCCCCGCTAAACCTTTTTATAATTAAGTTTAAATACTCTTGGTATGTCATACTTTTTAATCCGCCGGGCGTGTTTTTATCTTGGTTATTACGATCAAATAATTTTGTATGTTCTTTCTTGCCTTTGTTGTGTCCGCTCGAACTTTATGCAATTAAAATATCAGGGTAATAAAAGTAAGTGTTGAAGTTTTGCCCGTAATGTTTTCAATGCTGTTCCCATCTGGTTTTCAACACTATTTACAGAAATATTTAAAATATCGGCAATCTCTTTTTGTTTAAAACCTTCAAATTTGCTCATGTAAAAAACATCTCTTTGCGCCGATGGCAACGCTTCAATGGCTGATCTAATATTGTCCTCTAAATCAATATCTTCATGGATAAAATATAAGGGAAGGTTCCCTGCATCATCAAAGGAATCGGTTGTTTTTAATTGACGGAAATGACTTGTTGTTAAATTTTGTGCAATACGGTAGAGATGAGGCTTGATGCTTTTTTCCGGATTTAATTTAGTGCGATTGTTCCACACATGAATAAATAATTGTTGTACCAGGTGTTGCGCAATTTCCGGATTATTTGTTTTTCTCCAGATAAAATTAAAGAGCAATTCGGCAAATTGATCATGAAGAATTTTAAATGAGGATTGATCGGAATCTATAAGTTTGTTGATATGTTCTTTCATTTGCCTGCACAAGTAAACGATTTGAAAACAATATAAGTATTTTCTCTAACTGTTTCCGGCCAAATTAGGCTGAACATAATAATAAAAACAAAAAAAGGTTGACTGAAACAGCCAACCTTTTTTGTTAAACGTAAATCTGCCCAAAATATTTATTTGGTTGCCGGGTGCCATGCGCTGGATTGTTCCAGCACATCATTGATCCGGTTGACCAGTTTATGCGGGTCAGTTAAGTAGCCTTCGAGCAACAAGGCCGATTCAAATAGCTGCTCGGCGGTATTATCAATAAAGGTGTCACGCGGATCGGCTTTGTAAATCTTAAGCAAGTTTCGCGTTAATTTATGGTCTTTATTGATCTCCATTATTTTTTGAGGCGGTGTTGCGTCCTTGTTCATCATCTGCATCATTTTATGCATGTGCGAGGTCATGGTGCCATCGGGGTTAACCAGGCATGATGCGCTATCATGCAGACGATGTGATTCTTTCACGTCGGTTACGCGGTCGCCTAAAATATCTGTGATGCGTTGTAGCAGCTTTTCAAACACTTTTTCATCGGCTTTGCTGAGACTTTTTGCTTTTTCTTCGCCTTCTTTTTCTTCTTCCTTAAAAGAGTCCAGCTTACTCAAGTCGGCCTGTTCCACGGCCTTAAGTTCAAAGTCTTTATATTTTGTTAAGCCGCTTAAAGCAAATTCGTCGACCGGCTCATACAAATAAAATGTTTCCAAGCCCTTACGTTTAAAAATTTCCAAATGCGGGTCGGATTCAATCGCCGCGCGGCTGGCGCCAGTCAGATAATAAATTTCTTTCTGGTCTTTTTTCATCCGTTCCACATATTCCGCCAAAGAAGTTAGCTGATCGGCATTTTCGTTGGCCGATGAATTGAAAAGCAACAGATCGGCAAATTTATCTTTGTTTTCAAAATCCTGGTAGCCAAATTTAAAGATTTTGCCATGCTCTTTCCAAAAGGCCTCGTATTCTTCGCGTTTCTTTTTGGCTTTCTTGGCAAGGTGGTTTAAGATTTGTTTAACCAGGGCCTGGGAGATTTTCTTTACGACCAGGTTTTCCTGCAAGGTTTCGCGCGACACATTTAAGGGAATATCCGGTGATTCGACCAGGCCTTTACAAAAAGCGAGGTATTCTGGAATCAGGTCTTTATTTTTGGTTTGGATCAATACGCCGTTTACATAAAGGTCGAGGCCGCGGTCATCTTTAACGGTTCCAAACATATCAAAAACCTGCTTGGGGATAAATACCAGCGCGTTAAACTGGACCGGCGCATCCACTGAAACATGGATCGTGTCCATCGGCTCCTGAAAATCATGGCTGATAAATTTATAAAACTCATCATACTCTTTTTGTTTGATCTTGAATTTGGGTTCACGCCAAAGCGCCGTAACGGTGTTGGCCTTTTCCCCGCCAACATTTATCGGAAAGTTGACAAAATTGGAATGCTTGGTCACCACTTCTTTGATTTTGTCTTTACTGGCAAAATCGTTGGCATCTTCGCGTAGGTGGATTTCGATGGATGTACCACGCTTAATTTCAGCATCCTCAAGCACATCCAGGCTAAAGCTGCCCATCCCGTCCGATGTCCATTTCACGGCGGGGGCATCTTTTTTAAATGATTTTGATGTAACGACGACTTTGTCTGCCGCCATAAAAACAGAATAAAAACCAACGCCAAATTTACCGATTATTGTTGACGCGTCGTCTTTATTTTTCTCATCCTTTTTACCATTTTCGGCCATCATGTTTAAAAAGGCTTCTGTACCGGATTTTGCAATGGTTCCAAGATTGGAGATGATCTCTTCTTCGTTCATGCCGATACCCGTATCGGAAATGGTGATACGTTTTTCTTTCTCGTCTACATCGATGGCTATCTCCAGCGCAAGGTCAGGATCGTGTACTTCGGTTCCCCGTGTCGATTCAAAACGCATCTTGTCCAAAGCATCCGATGCATTGGAAATTAGTTCTCTCAGGAAAATTTCCCGGTTGGAATAGAGAGAATGTGTTAGAATATCGAGGAGTTTGTTTACCTCTGTTTTAAATTTCATTTTTCGTGATTTAGCCACTTTTAATCCTCCAATAGCTTTTTTTTAATTATTTTTTTTATTAAATGCCTGTTCCCAAAACAGGTTACACACTTTTTAACGGCGCAAATTTACAAAAAGGTTAGGGTGAAAATCAAGGGGCGCTTAACTCTTATAAAAGACTAAAACCCGAGGTGTTAGTTTAAACTCTTAGTTGTCATCCTGTAAGGATCCTTTAAAATAAAAAGAATATGAGTCCGCTAAAAAAAAGGTCCATACCTGTCATCTGATCTGTTTCCATTCGAAGGCTCCAATGATTGAGGGGAGATGTATCATACCGCGGCATGACACCTATTGTTTTACCCTTTCACTAAATCAGTTTTGATATCAATGCTCGCATCTCTTTCATGAAGATAGCCCCGTCTTTAAATCCCCGTTTTATAAGCTGGATGGTTCCTTCTTTATCGATCACGATCAACCGTGGAAGTGAGTTGGCACCAAATTTTTCAGAAGTTTGTTTATAGCGGTCGTGCAAAATTTTAAGATTGACCTTATTTTGTTTTAAAAATTGATCTATTTTCTCACGTTCTTCGCCTACATCGATTAAAAAGAACCGGATATCTTTCCCACTAAACTCATTTTGTAGTTTTTCCAAATAGGGGATTTCTTTTTTACAGGGCCCGCACCAGGTGGCAAAAAAACTGATCACGACAACGTGTTTAGTTTTATTTTTCCACGGTTTGCGTAATTTCTCCCCACTGTAATCACGTAAAAAAATATAATTATTATCAAGGTCGGGCAAAGAAAACACCGGGGCCTTATCGCCAATTTTAAGAGTGGGTTCCTGGGGTTGCGCAAAAGCCGTACCTAATAGGATTGCCAAAATTAAAAAGAGAGATGAAGAATATTTCATTCTATAATCCTATAATTCATTAAAAATTGAATATACAAAAAAAGGCAGGAAAAATTAATCCCCTGCCTCTTAGTAAAATATTTCTAAATATTACTTTCCACTAAACATGGTAACCATGTTTTTAAAAGCATTTTTCTTATAGCTTACTTTTGCCAAATTGACACTCGGTGAAATTTCTGTCATTAAATCTACTATATTAACCATTGGAATTGATGCACTAAATTTAGAGTTGATTGTCTTAATAAATTCATTTGTAACAATACCATAACCGACATCAGATGGGTGAACGCCATCAAGACTAAAAATACCACCTGTAAGAAATTTAGGTGTAAATTCCACGCCCGCTAGTGTATATCCGTTAGCTTTAATATCATTAAAAAAACTGTTAATATCTACAACTGCAATTCCTCGTGCATCAGCTAAGTTTTTGATTGCAGCGTTGAAATCACTAACAGCCTGAGAGGCAATTGCAATTTCTGATGCATCTAAAATAAACTGATCAGGTAATGGAGCGCCTGTACCCCCTAAGGAAGTCGGTACACCTAAGCCTAATTTTAAGGCTTCCGGTGCAGAGAGTAAAACAAAATCTGTTGCTGGGTTCACACCAATAATAGGAACAACGTTTCCATCAATAATAAGAGGTTCATTAGTCTCTGTATTTAATAAAACCCCTGGGATTGTTGTAAAAAACGGAATGGCTGTTACATCAGGAATATTAGCGACAACAATATCGGCTCCAGTTGTTAAAAGTGAATCCAATAGTTGCCCATATAAAATGGTAAATGTTGCAACGTCAGTTGGGGCCGCAGGGCTGGTACCACCGCTTGTTGCATAACCTAAGACATCATTGTTGCCAATCCAGCATGTTAAAAACGTAGGTTGTAACATTTTTGCTTGCTGATAAACCGTTGTGTTGCCAAAATTTGGATTACGAAGAATGATATCAAAAAAGGAATTTCCGGTTCCACTTGTTGCTGCACTATAAGTTGCCAACATATGCCCAAGTACAGACCCGGGAATCCCCAAATTATTATACGGTAGGGAATTGTTGCTAGCTACATCTGCGGAGACATATGGAAATAATGGGTTAAAAGTATCCGCATGATCGGCAAATGGTTCTGGTGTTATAACCGGATCTGGATTTACCGTATTTGGTGTGGCTGGATTATCAAGATAAGTTAATTCCATAATTCCTGCCGGATTTACAGTATCAGCAGAAAAAGCCCCTATGCCTGGATAACCCAATAATGGTTGTGTAAACGATTTAACACCTGCTTGTGTGGCAATTTGGTTTGGGTAACTATATATTTGATGGCTTTGTGTTAATGCACCAGATTGATAACCTGCTGTTAAACTATTGCCAATCGCTACATATCTTGTAAAATCCGCATCGCCTGTACTTAACACCGTTTCTTTCTCAGTTGGCGCATCGAGCGAGCACCCAAAAAAAGCAAACAGCATCGCAATAAATACTATATTTAAAATTTTCATAAAATACTCTCCTTATTATTGAATATTAAAAACCGTATTGAAAACTTAAACCAAACAGGTTACTTAATCCTGTATATGTTCCGTTAAAACCCTCGACCGAGTTACTGATCGTACGGTCATCTTGTGTAAGTAACATATAAAAGCCATCTATGGTTAATTCATTCAGTTTATATCCAAAACCGATAGAGTAAAGATTACGGTCCCCTTCAGGTAACGAAGGTTCAAGACGCTCATCCGGAACAGCTTTATTGTCACGTAGATATCCAAGACGTAAATCAAAAACTTCATTTACTGAGTATTGAAGGCCAAAGCGTAAACTGGCAGTATCTTCCCATTTTCTTTCAACAACTGATTCTGTACTTCCACCTACAGCATCATCAAAAACAATTTTTAACTCATCATAAGAACTCCATCCAAGTTGCATCCAGTTAAACTCAGCGACAAGTTTATCTGTAAATTGATAAGCAACTCCAAATCCAATCATTGCTGGTAATTCAATTTCCGAACTCCCTTTAGTTTTTGGAAAAAGTGTAGCAATCTCAGCATCTGTTACTGGGTCACCAGTAACAGGAAAATTGAAAGTAGCATCTCCACCGTTAAAATCTAATAAAACATTACTGCGGTAGATAGCGCCTAAAGTTAAATCATCTGTTGCCTTATACTGTACCCCAAGGTTAAACCCAGTGCCACTGCCAGAGGCATCTAGTTTTGACTCCCCAATAACATTGCGATCTTGTATACCGTAGTTTAGTGATTTTTCTAAGGTTACATTACCGATCACATAACTAAAACCTACTGAAACAGATAACTCATCCATTACTTTATAAGCAACAACTGGGTTGAGAAAAAATGTTTGTATATGTGTATTTGTTGCTAAGAAACGACCGGCCCACTCTGTATCCAATTCCGAACCCAAACCAAATAAAGTATAAAAGCCAAAACCTGCACTAAGCTTATCATTTATTTTATATGTAGCATAAAATGTTGAAGGTGGAAAAACGAGAGGTTCTGCTTCGGTATAGAGATTCGGGTCAATATTATTTGGCCCCTGAAATGAAAAAGCGGTTGTGATAATTGTTGTTCCCAGTCCTAACTGAAAACCATCAAGGGCTGTGATACCCGCCGGGTTATAAAAAACGCCTGATACATCATTAGCCTGGGCAATAAACGCGCCGCCCATACTTGTTGCCTTTGCACCCTGCTCGTAAATAGAAAAGCCGGACCCAAAAACCATTGATGCAGAGAAGACGATGGTTGAAACCAACATTGTAAACTTCTTAAGCATAAATGCCTCCATAGAATAGTTAAATGATTTTGTTATGTTCTCCCCAAAAAGTTGGGAAATTACATACAGTGATTTAGGAAATTAGATAAATAAGTTATAGAATCGTTGAGCAAGGTAAAACTACATTCATGTCCCGATAAAGTCAAGGGTTGCTAAAGCTAATCGGCGCTATGGGAGCAGTATCATTTTGCGGGTTAAACGGCCCGTATTTGTATAGATTGTATAAAAATAAACACCGCCCGGTAATTCGGAATTAAAAAAGGTAATTTTGTGTATTCCGGCCTTTTGCTGCCCATCAACAAGTATTTGGATTTTACGGCCAAGAATATCGTAAATGGCCAAAATAACTTTACTGCTTTTTGCAAGATTATAGCTTATGACAGTTTCCGGGTTAAATGGGTTGGGATAGTTCTGGCTTAAACTAAATGTATTGATTTCATTATCTGAAAAATCAATTCCGGTGCTATTTTTTACACGTATGGCAACAGGTAAAACCCTAACCGGGTTTTCGGGGTCGTCAGAAGTGATGGTCATTTCTGAATTAATTAGTCCCGTATTTGAAGTGCCACTAAAGCTAATCAAAATATTTTTTATTGATTCTTCGTTGATGGCCAATGTTTGAATATTCGCATTAAAATTATTATCCGCGAAACTTATATCGGAAATATTTAAGACGCCGCCACCGCTATTGGCCAATTCCAACTTATACGAGGCGCTTTGGTTCACATCCACAGCGGGTAAAAAAAGTGTATCGGCGGATAAAGTTAAGCGGGGCTGTTGATTGGTTAAATCCATCCCGGAGATCGATGGCAAGCGTTCAGCCAGTTGGGGGTAATCTATAAACGGGTTGCGGTTATGTTGCCAGTTTGAAAAAATCCGCTCATTACGGCGGCGTTCCCAGGCGCTGACCGTATCGGCCAAGTGCCAGGTGTAAAGTGTGGAAAGCTTACCGATTTTTGGTTGCTTGCTTGGTGATGAAGGGATATAGTCGACCAGTTCCAGGTCTTTTGTCGTTACGCCATATTCCTGGTCGCCCTCGTAGCGTACGGCCATGTAGTACATCATCCGCGCCACATCGCCTTTTTCCAGGTCGCGGGGTTCCCATGAGTCGCCATCGACCCGGCAACCTGTCGCGCCGTCATCATCGGTATATAAATTCCCGCCATTATCAAAATCCAAGCTACCGCGCCGGCTATTTACGGTTACGTCTGCAGGCCTTAGGTGATGCGCATCGGTACCTTCGGGAATGCGTTTACTAAAATCACCATGCGATTTTGCCCAGCTGTGTTCACGGTTCCAGCCGTTATTGTCACCGGTATTTTGTGCGCTTTTCTTATAAGACCAGCCCGTGTATAACAAAATAACATTGCTACTATTGTTGGGGTCTTCATCACTGTTTTTCAAAATATCCCAGACATCGGGGCTGCTTGAAGAATACGGATAAGCCGTATGGCCCTTGATAATATTATGAAGGGCCGCCTTAAGGTCACTGCCCCATTTGTTTTCGGTACCATTGTAATAATTATTTTCAAATTTTCCGTCTAAGCGGATTTCGCAGAAAAGCATCTCGGAATAGTCTTCGATCTCCACGATTAGAAAATCCGTATAAGTTATGTTTTGGCGTGGGCGTGCGGTAATTGTAATTATTGCCTGGCCGGCAGCTGCAATTGTACTGGTAGCGATGTTTACATTAAAGATTGGTTCGTTCATATAGGCGCGCCTAATTTTAACCGTTTCCCCCGTATTATTTACAACGTTAATCTCCACCACCCCGGAGTTGCCGGTTAATATATCCCCCATCTCTTTTAATGTATCAGAAAGTACAATATTGTTTTGGGCAAATAAATTGGTGGAAATAAGTAAAGTAAAAATAAGCGTGGTTAAAAATTTTATAAACATGGCATACCTGTTAAGTTTGGATCAAAAATTATAGTTAATGTTTTTTAGAGGGGACAAGTTAAGGATTTTTTTCAATAAATCAGCATTAAATATTCCGGATGGGCTGATTTGAATACGAGTTGGCCGGAGCCGGCCAGGCTGTTTTCTTTTATTAGCTGGAAGGTTTAGCCTCCTTTTCTTATATTCTGCCAAGATCATAAGTACCTATAAAAATATGAAAATCTTTTTAATCATTTCCACACTCCTTGCGTTTTTTATTGCATCTATTTTCGCCTATGGATTTTCTTTAAACCAACAGGTAGAAATTGGGCACAGCCTTGTATTGGAAGCACCGGATGTAGTTGTATGGAACGCAGCCACTAAATTTGATGATCACCATAAATGGCAAAAATCCATAACGGCTCTTTATAATTATAATAATTCCGCCAGGCAGGTGCGTTATCTTTTAGGTGATAAAACAATTATGGCCAACCAACAGGTGCGTGTTCGGGAAAACGCCACGACCATCGATTTTATCCAGATCGGTATGGAAGAATACACAAAACTAAAAAATATTGGTGGGCAAATTTCTGTAAAACGCCTGGCTGATGGAAATACAGAGCTGGGCTGGAAAATAACATACACGGCGGAATCGGTAATGGACAGGTTAATCGATAAGTTTTTTGTCCAACCAAAACTGAAGCAACTTTTGTCCAAAAACCTTCGTTCTTTAAAATCTTATATTGAAGATTGACTGTAAGCCGGCAATCCCGGATAAGCGAAATGACAGGTTTTGAATTTAATATCCCAATTCTACAAATCTCAACTTGATTAAGTTTTAACATATTTCTTTATTAATAGATATTCGCATAGTTTATAGGGCTCTCAGAAAAACTATATTAAAATCCTAAAAAAATTTTGCTTACCTTTATGGTCGAAAAATTCAAAGCAATACCAGATATAAAATCATTAAAGCTAATGATTCGGTTTTGCCTTTTTGTGTTTCTTCTCCCATTAGTTTTATTTTCACAATCCCATATAAAAGCTGTCAAATCAACTCCTCCAGTCCAAAGCTTAACTTCACAAACAATTCTAAAATTGTTCAGCGTGGTTAAGTATAAAAATATCACTGTCTCGGATGGTTTGTCCCAGGGATTGGTTTTATGTATTATTCAGGATTACCGGGGATATATGTGGTTTGGAACCAAAGACGGGTTGAACAGATATGATGGGTACAATTTTACAGTTTACAAGCACAATACAAATGACAGCACGTCTATTTCCAATAATTATATTTCAGCTTTATTTGAAGATTCTAAAAACCGCCTCTGGATCGGCACTGATAAAGGCCTAAACCTATACATGCCCGAGACAGATCGATTTAGTAAAATCCAGATGAAAAATGATGGTGTGGCATCCTTAAAATCCAATGCCGTTCGTTCTATCTCTGAGGATAATGAAGGTGCAATATGGGTCGGGACTGAAAATGGTGGATTAGATAAGTTGAGTTTTTCAGGACAAAACCAGCTTGTTAAAATAAAACATTATCCTTTAAAGGAGCTTTATACCCCTTTATTAAAAAACCTTTATAAAAAAGACCGGGTTAATAGAGTAATGGGTTTTGCTAAATCAGACGAAGCGGTTTATTCAGCTATTTGGGATAAAAATAACCACCTCTGGCTATCAGCAAGGATTTTTCGCTTAAGTTACACTTTTATTATTAAGACAGAACTTAATTCAGGTTGGACAAAACAGGTTATTGACTCAACTTCTGTTTTCAAAAACACATTGGCAGAAAAAGCCCCAAACGGCACTATGTGGTTACTAAACCAGAATGGATTGATGCAATATAGTTATAAAAATAATTCCTTCACACCCTATCCGATTCCATCAAATTATAAATCAAAAGTAAAAAGCAATCATTTCTATTTTACAGAAATTCCCCTCACTCTAAAAAAGAGGCTGGAGCTAAAAGACTCAGCCCGATTTATCTGGTTTTTTAGCAGTGACGGATTTTTTATTTTTGAGACAAGTACAAAGTCATATTCATTTATTCCGTTTCCAGATGAAATGGATCAAAATCTCCCGGGCCTTGTCTCGTCCTTTTTTATGGATAAAAGCGGCATGGTTTGGTTGGGTTCCGGCGGTTATGGCCTATTTACATTTAACCCAAACTTCCAACGCTTTTCGTATCCAAATTATCATCTTAAAGATGATATACCCCTTTTCAAATCGTCAATTCAGGATCACAGTCTTTTATGGATTCACAAAGATATTATTGATCCTGACATCGTCTGGTTTTCTTCATATTCCACTCTGTTTAGGGCTAATCGAAAAACAGAATTATTTGAGCCCTTTTCCTCAAGAATAAATGGGAGCCATAAATCCAGGTATGTTGAAGGTGGGCCAATCCTTCAGGATGAGCATGGAAACTTATGGGTGGGTTCGGTTGATGGACTGGATTTTATTAATCGGAAAGAAAAATCAATTAAGCTATTTAAAACGGTACATAAAGGTATCTTTAATATTTATGATGATTCTGAAGGAAGTTTCTGGATTACACAGCGCCCAAATATACTTGCCCGTTTTGACCGTGAGTTGGAGACGTTTGAATATTTCCCGCTTTCAAATCAAATGACAAATACAATTGCCATTTCTGCCGAATCATCACCGTGCATTTATCAAAGTAAGAATGGATTTATTTGGGTAGGCACTGCAACAGGTTTGTATTGCTTTGATCCAAAATTAAAAAAGGTAATTCAACATTATTTAAATGTTCCCGGTGCCCCGAACAGCCTCTCATCTAATAATATTTTTACAATTTCTGCTGATCCCCTTGAACCGGATAAATATTTTTGGATCGGTACTGCCGGAGGTGGATTAAACCGTTTTGATATGAAGGAAGGTACCTTCCACCATTTTACAGAAGAAGATGGGCTGCCCAATAATACGGTCTACGCTATTTTAGCGGATGAGTCCGGAAATCTTTGGCTGAGCACAAATAAAGGATTGGCAAAATTTGATGTAAAAAAGAGGAAGTTTCATAATTATACACCTATGGACGGTTTGCAGGGAAATGAGTTCAATCGTTTTGCCCATCATAAAGCGGCAGATGGTGAAATGTTTTTTGGCGGTGTTTCCGGATTAAATCATTTTTATCCAAAAAACATCCGTGTTAGTTCGTTTGTGCCGGATGTAGTTATCAGTCATTTTTTATATTTTGATCCGACCCGGACAAACATTTCTGACGGCTGGATTGATTTAATCTCCACCGGGAGAAAAGTATCGGTTGAGCTTCCATATTATGCCAACACTTTATCGATTGAATACGCGGCTCTTGATTATAATAATCCAAAAAAAAAAATATGCATATCAGCTTTTGGGGATAAATAAAGATTGGATTTATAGTGGTTCGGAGCGTAAAGCTAATTATTCGTTTATCCCTCCGGGTGAATATACTTTTATGGTAAAAGGGACAAATAGTGATGGAAACTGGAACGACCATCCGGCTACCATAAAAATAGTTATAAATCCACCCTGGTGGCGAACATGGTGGGCTTATTTAACTTATGGCCTTATTCTTTTAGGTATTGTACTTGCTTTCCGCCGATATGAATTAAACCGTCTGCATTTTAAAAATCAATTCAAGGTTGAAGAGGCAAAACTTAAGGAACGTGAAGAAGTTGACCGTCTAAAATCTAATTTTTTCGCAAATATCTCCCATGAATTCCGTACCCCGCTTACATTAATAATTGGCCCTCTAAATAAACTTCTTACAGAGAAGAAAGAAACCAAAGAATATCGCAGTTTTCAAATTATGCAGCGCAATGCGGGCCGGCTTTTACGTTTAATAAATCAATTGCTCGATTTTTCTCAAATTGAATCCGGTAAAATGAAATTAAAAGCCAGTAAGGGCGATATTGTTACTTTTGTAAAAGGCATTCTTATGTCATTTCAATCGTTGGCAGAGCAAAAAAAATTAAGACAACTTTTAAGTCGAACCAGGAATCAATCAAATTATTTTTTGACCGCGATAAAGCAGAAAAAATATTTGCCAACATTTTGTCCAATGCTTTCAAGTTCACACCTCAAAATGGGGAGATATCTGTTGATGTTGTTAAAAGTGATCTTAATGTTACGATTAAAATTAAAGACAGCGGGCAAGGTATTTCAACGAAAAAAATTGAGCATATTTTTGACCGCTTTTACCAGGTCGATGAGACGTTAACCCGGGATCAGGAGGGCAGCGGAATTGGGCTCGCATTAACCAAAGAACTGGTAGAGCTGCATGATGGAACAATTTCTGTGACCAGTGATCCTGGAAAAGGCAGTCTGTTTTCAATACAATTTTTATTGGGGAACGCGCATTTAAATCCTGAAGAATTTTCTGAGGTTGATATGGAGTTACACGAATTTGAAGGGCAAATCCAACCTTTGAAAAATGTGCAAAGTCAGTTAATTGCACCGGATAACACGGCATCCCAAAAGGATAAACCTGTTCTTTTGGTGGTGGAAGATAACCCGGACATGCGATCTTATATCCACGAGACTCTCGATTCAGAATATTTTGTAAATGAAGCTTTTGATGGACAAGCCGGTGTAGAAGCTGCTAAAGAAATAATCCCCGATCTGATAATCAGTGATTTGATGATGCCTAAAAAGAATGGTTATGATTTGTGTCGAGAGGTAAAAGAATACCAAACAACGAGTCACATCCCGGTGATTTTACTAACAGCTAAAGCGGAACGTGAAGATAAACTGGAAGGTTTGCAAACCGGTGCGGATGATTACCTGATCAAACCATTTGATTCTGTAGAACTGAAAATCAGGATTAAAAATTTGGTTGACCAAAGACAAAAATTGAGGGAACGTTTTTCTTCAACCATCAAAGTTGAACCCAAAGATATTACAGTTACATCTATGGATGCACAATTCCTTCAGAAAGCTTTGGATCTTGTTGAAGATAATTTGACGAATGAGCAATTTAATGTAGAGATGTTTAGTGACAAAATTGGCCTAAGCCGTAGGCAACTTTATCAGAAAATTAAAGCATTAACTGATTTTAATCCTACTGACTTTATTCTTAACCTTCGATTAAAAAAGGCGGCAAGTTTATTAAATCAAAAAGCTGGCACTGTTTCCGAGATAGCTTATGCTGTTGGGTTTAGTAATTTATCTTACTTTGCCCGCGTCTTTAAAAAACAATTTGGCAGTACGCCTTCGCAATATGCAGGTCCAAGTCAATCTAACTGACGTCTTTTTTAATTAATCATACGCCGTCCTCATCACTTTACCCAAACTTAATTCTTTCATGGTTAGCGTAGGCGAACCATCCATCTTAAGGCCCATTTAAGCTAAAATCGCCCAATTGTGTTAGTCTTTCTCCCCTCAGTGTTAGCCTAGAATACACCTTCTTCCGTTTATTACTATCGAGTTTAAAAACACAATTACTAACAGGAGGAGTTATGTTACGTTTTAAGTTATTTACTTTTTTAATAAGTCTGTTCATAATTATGAATAGCATTGTTTTAGCACAATGGGAAGTACAGGATCCCGGTTTTCCCGATGACATGAATGCAATATTCTACCATGCTGTGAATGAAAATGTTGTTTGGACAGTGGGAGGCAGAGAACTTGATCAACCCGTTTACCAGGGATTTAGTAAAACAACTGATGGGGGTGAGACATGGACTTTAGGGAATGTTCCAGCCGGAGAAAATTATTCTTTCTCTAATATTTTTGCTTTGTCTGACAGTATTGCCTGGGTAACAATGGTTGATAATGTAGTGTTACCTCATGAAGGTAGAATATTTAAAACGATAGATGGCGGCCAAAATTGGTTTGTCCAGTTTGGCGATTCCGTTGACATTCAGGGATTATTCAATTGGGTATATTTCTGGGATGAGAATGAAGGTCTTGCCGTTGCGGATCATGGTACGGCAGGAAGAATTGAAATTTTCAAAACATCCGATGGGGGAAACAGCTGGAATATTGTTGCTCCGGAGAATATTCCTGAAACAGACTTAACTGACGGCGCCGAAGAACCAACATTTAGCAATCGTTGGTTTAGCGGTGATAGTACCGCTTGGTTTAATACGGACAAAGGGCGCGTATTTAGGTCAGTAAATCGCGGGAAGAGTTGGACTGCTGCCGATGTTGGTTTAGGATCGTCGATTGTTTATACAAGTTTTAGTGATGATATGAATGGATTGGCAACGGTACCAATTTTAAGTAAAAGTATAGCTAAAACAACTGACGGAGGTGTTACCTGGGAGATTACTTCAAATCAATTACCCATTAATGCCGGATTACAGCATATAAATGGGACAACAAATACTTACATGTACTTAACTGGAAACTTGGGCACATATCTGTCAACCGGAGATCATGGATATGGGTTAACAAGAGATGCGGGCGAGAGTTTTGAAATGGAAGGAGACATTCCTTTAAATGGTGTAACATTTGTTAATGATTCAACGGGCTGGGCGGGAAGCACTTCGGATAATAAAATTTATAAATGGACGGGACTACCCCTCGGTAAAAATTATTCAACAGATAACTGGCAAGCTTACTCTCCTGGTTTTCCCGATTCGATAAATGCATCGTCATGGTCCATAGCAGATGAGAACAATATTTGGATTTTAGGTGGGACTGCTGACCAATCGCCTTACCAGGAATTCAGGAAAACGACAAATAGCGGATCAACCTGGTCTTCAGGATCGGTTCCAGCCGGAGGTGAATTTTTCTTTACTCATGTTTTTGCAATTGATGAAGATACGGCCTGGGTGACAATGGCCGATAACAGTTCATTCCCTCCCAAAGGACGCGTTTACAAAACAACAGATGGCGGAGATACCTGGAGCAATATGCTGGATGTAACGGCGCCTAATTTCGTTCACTTTTTTGATAAAAATGATGGGTTGGTTGTAGGCGATGCCTGGGGCGAGAACAAATATTTTATCTACACAACACAGGACGGCGGTAACTCGTGGGATCGCGTACCGACCAGTGACATCCCTGACCCAACTTTTGAAGGCGGTATTGAACAAGGGACAAATTCCAATTTCAGTTTTGCCGGTGATAGTTCATTATGGTTCCCAACGGATCAGGGACGAATCTTTCGGACAACGGATCGCGGATATTCCTGGAGTGTTGCGGATGTTGGCTTGGGGACCATTTATACTTTTGCCTCATTCCAGGATGAACAAACTGGATTGGCAACTTCTTTTAGCAGTACAAATGTTGCTCAAACAACCGATGGTGGAAAAACATGGCAAATATTACCAGAAGGCTCTTCTTTACCTTCCATCGGATTTCCAAGACATGTTTCGGGCACCGCGGAGAGTTATGTATACGGCGCATCAGGGTTTTCTGATGGAAATGGGTTTTCGAATGACGGAGGTTCTAATTGGGAAAATGTGGATGAGTTGTCATTACTTCCACCGACATTTATCAAGCCTTCAGTAGGATGGGCAGGAACGAATGTAGATAATGTTTTTTACAAATGGACCGGCCCTGCTTTTCCTGATATTATTAACGCCATTGGAGAAAATAATACATCAGACATGCCCCGGGAATTTAGGCTAAGGCAAAACTATCCAAATCCATTTAACCCATCTACTGTTATAAGTTATAGCTTACCAGTAAATAGTCATGTGAGCTTAACGATCTATAATATGTTGGGTCAAAAAGTGCGCAAACTGGTGAATCAGACACAAAGTGCAGGAATACAAACAACGGTTTGGGATGGCTTGGATAATATTGGTCAGCGGGTTGCCAGTGGAATATATTTTTACAGGCTTGAAGCGAATAGCTTTATGGAAACAAAAAAGATGATGTTGATGCAGTGAGAGGTTCCTGCTAGTAAGGATACCATCGTGTTTGTAATGGTGTCCTTACTATTTTTTTAAAGCTATTTAATTTTAAATCTTTCTGATTTTGACGTTGTTTTCCAGCTTTTTAATCGCCTGGCTGGCTGCTACCAAAACCGGGTCCCAAACCGGTGAGAATGGCGGGGCGTATGCAAGGTCAAGCTCTGCGATTTCATAAACGGTCATTTTTTGATGCAGGGCCATTGCAAAAATATCCACCCGTTTGGCCACACCTTCGCCACCAACAATTTGAGCGCCGAGCAATTGTCCGCCTTGCTTTTTAAAAACCAGCTTGATGGAAATTTCTTTTTTACAGGGGCTATATCCCGCCCGTGTAATGGAGTTGATCAAAACAGTTTCGAAGTTTAAACCCAGCTTGCTTGCCTGTGTAGAGGAAAGCCCTGTGCGTGCTACATGCAGGTTTAAAACTTTTAGCACCGATGTGCCGACCACACCTTTCATTTGGGCAAAACGTCCGCTCGCATTTTCACCGGCAACACGGCCTTGTTTATTGGCTGTTGTTCCCAGGGGAATATAATCAAAACGGTTTGTGACCAGGTTTTTAACTTCCGCGCAATCTCCGGCGGCATAAACGCCATGTAAGTTGGTTTCCATTTTGTTGTTGATGGCAATGGCCCCACTTTTGCCAAGTACCACGCCGCTGGATTTGGCCAATTCAACATTAGGTACAATGCCCGTGGCAAACAAAACCATATCTGCAGAAAGGGTACCAAAATTCTCAATGGTCACACGCTCCACTTTTTCTGTGCCATGGATTTGCAGTAGAGCTGATTTTAAAAGGACATCACATTGGTTTATTTGTAATTCGGTGATAATTTTTTCAGAAATCTCCGGGTCGACACTTTGCAGAATGTGGTCATTTTTTTCAATGATCGTTACTTTTAGGCCCCGTGCCAAAAGCGCTTCGGCCATCTCCAGGCCAATATAGCCGCTGCCCACAATAACAACACTTTTGGGCAATGTATTTGTTAAAAAGGCGTCGATATTCTGCCCGTCTTTTAATGTGCTCAGGCTATATACATTTTTTAGATGCGCGCCCGATATAGCCGGGTTTTGCGGCCGTGCTCCCGTGGCAATGATCAGCTTATCGTATTTGAAATTTATATTTTGTCCGGATTTTAAATCACGTACAAAAAGTGTTTTTTCATGGTGGTGAAAATAGAGCGCTTCATGCAAGGTTAAAACTTTTATATTTTGCTGTTCAAATTCTTCTTTGCTTCGCGCGATCAGGTTTTCGGCTTTTTTAATTTTCCCGGCAATAAAATAGGGCATGCCGCAGGTGCCATAAGAAACAACATCCTCTTTCTGGATGACTGTAATTTCGCTTCGTGGATTATTTTTCCGGGCACGGACCGCGGCTGACATACCGGCGGCAACGCCACCAATAATAAATATTTTTAATGGTTTAAATGATTGCATTTTATATTTTTTCTAATTCCACTAATAAGAGATTATCCATAAACTTGTTCTCTCTCTTATTCTCGGTAATATTCTAATATAGTCTGAGGATACCATCGCTTTAAGCGATGGTATCCTTGCTTAAGAAACCCGCCCATTTAAAAAATTGTAATCTTTAATAATTGTATTTAAAAAAGTACGGCTTTCCATCGTATTGGCAATCGCCAATTTGTTTTTAATGATTGTAGCTGTCTTTTTAATATACGCCGTTTTGATGATACCATGCCGGTCTTCTTCAGGCTGGGCCTTTAAAACTTCTTTAATCGTTTCGATATCCCGGTCTGAAAGGTTTGTCGCTTCCCTAAAAACGGGTGTATAATCCGCGTCGGTCTCTGCCAGGATAGTGTCTTCCAGCCGAATACGTTTTTTTAATCGAACCACAGTTGTGCCCGCTGCCATATCGCCAAGCCGTTGGCCTTTGCCACTGATAATCAGGGTAATCAGGGCAACGCTGCCCATTGATAATGTTATCTCAAGCAAGCGGAACAACCAACGGATGATATAGCTGCCAACCGAAGCTTCTGTCCCATCAAGATTGATAACACGAATATTGCGTACTTTTTTACCAAAGCTTTGTCCATTATAAAAAGTTTCTAGAATCACATCATATAAAAATACAGGCAGATAAAATAAAATCCCTACAAAAACACCTGGTTCAATGCCAAAACCTGCTAAAAAACTGAGTGAAACCGCCAGGGCAATAATATAGCCAACTTGGATTGCCCCGTCAATTACAGCGGCGATGAGCCGATCGCCTACTCCGGCAAGTTCGTAGTTTAACGCAATATTTTGGGTGGTTTGTATTTGTATGTTTTCCATTTGTGGGTTTCAGGTAAAATTAACGATGCTTTTTCTCATTTTTGGAGAGTTATAGAACCAGGATATGTGATGCATGTGCTGATATTAAAAAACAGCTCTATCCACCCATTTTAAATAAACTAATAATAAGCCCAAATATTGTCTTGATCAGGTGAGTAAAACCTTTACTTTTGATAGTTTTATTCTTTTTTGTGCTTTAGTCAAATCATAATTCTGTTGCATGTTTAGCCATAATTCCGCTGTTGTCCCAAAGGCCCTGGAAAGCCTCAAGGCCATATTTACGCTAATCCCCGATCGCCCATTAACAAGTTCTGATAATGCCTTGCGTGTTATGCCAAGAGCCTTCGCCGTTTGGGTAATTGTTAGCCCAAGCGGGGCAATATACATTTCTCTCAATACTTCACCTGGATGTGCCGGTTTGTTCATATTCATTTTCACCATTCCTTAATGATAGTCAATATAGTCAACATCAAATACTTCACCTTTTTCAAATCGAAATACGATGCGCCAGTTGCCACTAACATTTACGGCCCAATAATTTTTAAAATCGCCCGACAAACGATGTAAGTTTGATCCCGGATAATTCATATCCTTGATGTCTTTTGCCGCATGAAGAAGTGTTAAGATCAACCGTAAACGTCTTTTATGTGATGGTTGGGTTTTTGAGGAGTTTCCCTTCTCAAAAAAAAATTTTAAGCCTTTATGTTTAATGGATTGAATCATTCGGAAATATATAGTGAAACGTGTCAGGTGTCAAGCTGCGGGGTTTGAATAATACTAAATCACTGCACGCGCTTTCAACTCCAGATATTTATTTATCACAGCAATGGTCAACTCTTGTGGTTGAACAAGAATACTTTGAATGCCTGCCAGGCGTAATTCTTTTACAATTTGTTTTTTCTCATAGATTAGTTTTTCGGCGATGGTTTTTTTATAGATTTCTTCGGTGTTCTGTGCCGGTTTTTCACGAAAAGTAATAAGCTCACTATTTTCAAAAAGGATTACTACCAGCGCATGGCTACGGTTAATTTTTTGTAAAAGCCCGATCTGCCTTTTAAGCGAAGAGAGGGACTCAAAATTGGTGAACAATAAAATCAGGCTGCGCTGTTTAATACGTTGGCGGATGGTTGCATACATTTTCTCAAAATCCGGTTCCAGAAATCCCGTTTGCTGGCTGTAGAGGGTTTTTAAAATCCGGTTCATGTGTGTGTATTGGCCACTGGCGGGCAACAGTGCGCTAATTGTATTGGAGAAAGTTAGCAGGCCGGCTTTGTCATGCTTGCGGATGGCAATATTGGAGATCACCAGGCTGGAATTTATGGCATAGTCCAAAAGGCTCATTCCATTAAAAGGCATTTTCATATTTCGCCCCATATCGATTATGCTAAAAACCTGCTGTGCCTTTTCATCCTGATATTGGTTAACCATCAACTCGCGGCGGCGTGCTGTGGCCTTCCAGTTAATCGTCCTGTAATCATCGCCACGTACATGGTTGCGGATTTGATCAAACTCCAAAGTGTGCCCGATACGGCGGATTTTTTTTATGCCCGCCTCTGTAAGACGATTGGAAATTGCATACAGCTCGTACATTTGCATTTGAATGATCGACGGGTAGACAGCAGCGGATGCTTCACTGTCAAAAAGGTATCGTCGGTTTATTAAACCAACCGGGCTCGAAACATAAATATTCAAATTACCGAAGTAATAATCACCCCTTTTTACAGGGAAAAGCGTATAACTGATTTTCTTATTCTCGCCGGCGGGTACGGTATAAAATAAGTTAAAATCCCTAACCTGAAATATGGCCGGGATTTCATCGATAATATTAACGCCAATCTCGTAATTATAGTTATTATTTACGGTGATGGAAATAATGTTTTTATCACCATTTGAAAGTTTATGCGGTACATCCCGTTTAGCCGATACGCCTTCTTTAATGCGATAAACTAAGAAAATATCGAAGAGGACAAACAGGATAAATGTAGCCAATCCCAGTTTAGCCAGAATATTGAGCGTAGGAAAACTAAAGCCAAAAGCAAATAGCACAGCCAAAATGGTGAGTAAATAAAAAAATCTTTTTTTCAGATAAAAGCTTTTAATAAAATTCATAGTTTTCTTTGTTGCCCAAAACAAGGTTGGGGCGTTTTACTTTTCTTGTAAACCTGTATTCCAAATGTGATTAAGTTAAGTTGTGTTTAGCGCGGTACTTCGATTTTTTCTAAAATCCGGTCTAAAATTTGCCCAACTTTTACGCCTTCCATTTCTTTCTCGGCTGTCAAAAGAAGGCGATGGTTCAGTGCAGGCTGGGCGATAAATTTAATATCGTCCGGTGTAATAAAATCCTTGCCCTGCATGGCTGCCCAGGATTTTGCACCATTTAAAATGGCCAATCCTGCCCGCGGTGAACCGCCCAGGTAAAAGGCGTTGTGCTGCCGTGTTTCTTCAATTATCCGGGCGATGTATCGTAATAGTTTTTGCTCGGCATGGACATGTGCTGCAATCTGTTGTAAGTCTGTTAATTCCTGGGCGCTTAAAACCGGTTTAATTTTTTGCAACGCACTTTCCAAATTGTTTTGATTAAAGCGTTCCAGGATGGCGACTTCCTCTTCATGCGTTGGGTATTCTGCATCAATTTTAAATAGAAAACGGTCCAACTGCGCTTCGGGTAATTTATAGGTGCCTTCGTGCTCGATCGGGTTTTGCGTGGCCATTACGATAAAGGGTTGTTCCATTTTATAGGTTTGACCATCAATGGTTACTTGCTTTTCTTCCATTACTTCAAATAGTGCTGATTGTGTTTTGGCCGGTGCTCGGTTAATCTCGTCAATCAAAATAAGGTTGGCAAAAATGGGCCCTTTGTTAAATACAAATTCAGAATTTTTTAGATTAAACACCGATGTGCCTAATACGTCCGATGGCATCAGGTCGGGTGTAAATTGTATGCGCGCAAAATGCGACGATGTGCAGCCGGCCAATAATTTTGCTGCCAGTGTTTTTGCAATACCGGGCACGCCTTCAATTAAGATATGGCCTTTGCTAAGCAGGGCGGCAATCATTAGGTCCACAACTTTTTCCTGACCGATTAAGACAGTGCCAATCTCTTTTTTTATTGTACGGATTTTTTCCTGGAGCTTCGCAATCTCAATCCGTGGCTCGAAGTTTTGTTCATCGCTCACTTTTAAAGTCCTTTATATTTTGGGATTAATATTAAAATTTGTCATGGGTGCATTTTACATTTTTCATAAAAGCCTTCAACATCCCTGTTAATTTCAATCAATTCATTTGATGAAAGCTTAATCCCCTGGTTAATTTGCTTAATTTTTTGAAATAAATTTTCCAACTCATCTTTTTCGATGGCGGTCTTTGCAGATAATTTTTGTATAAATGGCTCATCCAATAGTGATGTATCCAGATTGAAATTTGTACGAATAAATTCTAATAAATAGGTGCGCATTTTAATGGCCACATCCGCATGGTTGGCCTGGTTGTAATGCAAGCGGCCAATTACATCTACAAAATTTAGACTATCATTTGTGAGTGGTTTAATAATTGGGATGATCCGTTGTTTTCGTTTCCCTTCCACAAAAA
Organism: Calditrichota bacterium; assembly: GCA_024277115.1. Lineage (GTDB taxonomy): Bacteria > Calditrichota > Calditrichia > Calditrichales > J004 > JABFGF01. Next base: position 36,499 of record JAJRVW010000135.1, on the reverse strand, counting down.
TAAATAGGAGTATGCCCGCCATGGCCAGAAAGTATGCCCAGCGTAAAGAATCCGTTCGTAAAATAAATTTCAAGGGTGATGATTGCATCATCCTTGCATTGTCCGGCTTAAAATATTCGTCCCAAATAATCGGCTTGTTTGGCAGATGGGAAAGTAGCTTTGCGGCTTGTTGTGCTTTTCCTGGTTTTAAAAATCTATAATTTGTAAACAAAAGGGGTACGGTATGGACAAATAGTTGCCCGTCCCCAATGGTGATTTTTATAAAATTGATGTTGCTGTCAGCGTCAAAATCTAAAACCTGTGTTCGTGAAGAATCAATTTTATCGAAATACCATGTGAGGCCAATGCTTGTTTTTAGGAGGTTGGTTTCTGCAATCAGGCTGTCTTGATCAAATTTTGGTTTCGTGACAAAGCCGAGTGAATCGCTAAAACTATCATCAAATGTTTGTGAAGATATAAAGACATTGCCACCATTATCGATAAACGAAAGCAGGGTTTTTGTGTCCAGCGGGCCTGGGTTAAAATTGTCCGTGATAAAAAGATAGTTTTGGAAAAGAGCCTCTGTTGTGTCCGGCAAAGTGTTATAAACAGGTTTTGTAGAAGTTAAAATTCCACCCTCCGGAAATATATCTCCCAGCAAATCAAAGAGAACAAAACTCCCAAATGGGATTTTATCTTTTGCAGAAAAACTTAGCCGCCAATCAAGCGGTTTGGGTTTAACGGCTTCGATAACCATCAGCAAGCCAATTGCAAAAATTAACGGGAGAAAAAGTTTGTAATTTTTCTTCATTTTTCCTGTCCGCATTTATTTTTAAAGCTGTTAAAATAATCCGAGATGGATTTAAAGCCGGTTTCTGAAATTTTAAAATCCCCATACCAAATATTTTCATAGAGCAATGTTAAATTTAAGAATGGTTCCTTTAATAGATCTCTTTTTATTTCTGTACAATATTCATGGTTCGTTTTCCCCTTTCGCCACGCGATAAAGTTTTTATCGGATAATATTTTTAGTGTGATCAGATATAATAATCGCACTGCCTTACGAAAATTTTTATTTTTTATTTCTTTCTCGAGCAGACTGTTTAAATCAGTATCATGGATATCATCCGCGCTTAATGTAGAGATATTTATACGGTTTGATTCGGGGTTATAAAAGAGGTTGCCCAGCTTGTTCTTTGCAAACTGCCGGACCAGGTAAATGATTGTGGCAAAGGCAAAAATGTAAATCAAGATTTCCCAAAAAGTAGCAGTGCCGGGTTGAAGAAGATATTTAAAAAAATTATTCCACAACCAGGCCAGGACAATATCTATAAAACTAATAGAACTAAATACCGGTCGATCGTAATCAAATATTGGGTTCGATTTATATACTTCAACTTTGGATGCTTCAAAATTGCGTATTTCAATCGAAGTAGAATCAGCACTTAAACCGGATTGATTTGTTGAGAGGGCAAAACAGTTTAATGACAAAAATAAAAAAAATAAGGAAATTTTCATATTAAAACAGAATTTATTCTTCTGTCGGGTTCGGATTTAATGCATCTATTTTTTGTGCCAGACCGGCAGCTTCTTTTTTCTCACGTTGACTGTAATAATGTACCGTTGTGGCCACAACAAAAATCCCATAAAATAAATAGGAGAGTTGACTTAGGATGGTGCTTATGCTAATCCACCAACTGTAATCCGTAAGGATTCCGGGGTCGGCATCATGGATACCATAAAGGATGCCAATGATAAGAAAGGGTGCCTGAAAAATTAATTGCAGCACATACACCAATATCCAAATCAATAACAAGAGCCCAAAGGTAAACCACCAGTATTCTTTGATGAGGAATGCGCTTCGGTTAAAGGCGGTACCGATCGTAGCTCTCTCGTGGATAATTACGGCATAAGCGAGGCTTAATGAAACGGAAAGATAAATACCCGGAAGAATAAAAATCATGAAGGCAATGACTATTAATACTGAAAAAAGAACCGTCACACCAAATAGTTTCCAAAAATCTTTTATACTTTTATTGAAGATCGCCTGAACATTAAAACGGTTCTCATCCTTATTTATATAGAACAGGATATAATGATTTATCACCAGGAAAAGCAGGACATAAATGGCCAGGCTAAAAAACATTAAAAGACCAAAATTGCCCCAGTATTCACTTGAAAATGCAAAGTTTTGATCCGGTGCAAACTGTTGTTTAAAACTGGAGTTGGAAATAATAGCTGCAATTAACATGAGTGGGCCAACTATAAAAAGAATACTTTTGCCCATTGGAATAAATTCCTGACGGATAAAAGCAAATGTTGCGTTAATGGTCTCTCCGATTTTCCGTGACCTGTAAAAATCGAATTCGTTCATAATTAGGCCTCCCAAAAAAGTAATTACTTGTTTTGCTTTATCTGTTAAAATATATGTAAATAAATAAGATGAAATAGATTTATTAATCAGGCAGGTTTATGTACTTTCCTGATAAGCAAACGTGGATAAACTAAAAAATAAAAGAGTACAAAACCAAGTGAAGCGAAAATTATTAGAATATTTAGTAGGAGGGGCATATCTGTATGCCTGGTAACAAAGCCCTCTAAAAATCCTGCCATAATAAATATGGGCACCAGGCCAACTACTATTTTCATCCCTTCGCGAGCGCCCCGGGCAAATGCTTCTTTACGGCTAAAAGTACCCGGAAACAGAATTGAATTGCCCATTACGATGCCTGCGCCACCGGCAATGATAATTGCAGATATTTCCAATGTTCCATGAACCCAGATGGCTAAAATTGAATCCATCAACAGGCCTTGTTCATAAAAAAAATATTGAAACGAGCCTAACATTATTCCATTCTGTAATAAAAGAAACCCGCTGCCGAATGAGAGAAATATGCCGGCAATAAATGCCATAAATGATACCCGGATATTATTAAAAGTTATCCCCAGAAACATATCAATTTCGTTCATTTTTTTATATACCGCCATTGGATCGTTGTTTTTAATATTTTCCAATGTCATGTTTACGTACTGGTCACCTAAAATTGTCCGTACAAAACCATTGTCATTTGCCGCAGAAGCGGCACCTATGAGTACGGCGAAGGAAAATATTATAAATGACGTTAGTAGTTTATAACGGTGTTTATAAAAAAGAAACGGCAATTCCCGAAGCCAAAAAATTTTGAAACGTGCTGTTTTTTCTTTTTTGTTTCGATAGATTTGTTGATGGATCCGCGTAGTTAGTGTATTTAAATATGTTGTTGTTTTGCTTTGTGGGTAAAAAGTTTTTGAGTAGGCTAAATCATCTGTTAAACGGATATAAAGATCGGTTAACTCATCCGCGTTAAAGTGCGAATTGGATTCAATCAAAGACTCAACCTGTTTCCAATCGTGGGCATTTTTTTTAGAAAAACAACTTCTTGCATAAAGTTTTAGCTTGTCTATTTTATTATAATAATAATGATATAAATTTCTAAAACGAGGAAGAGCAATTTTAAGATAAGGTTTTGACCGTAAAAGCCCGGAACAAGAAGATTTAATCCTGATCCGGGCAAAAACATTTATTTTACTTGGTTGGGCCTGTCATATTTTCCGGACGTACCCAAGCATCAAATTCTTTTTCAGTTAAGAAGCCTAGCTCTAATCCGGCTTCTTTAAGGGTTTTATCTTCCCGCCAGGCTTTTAATGCCATCTGGGCTGCTTTGTCATAGCCGATATACCTGTTTAAAGAGGTAACAAGCATCAGTGAATTTGTTAAGTGGGCCGTAATATTTTTCATATTCGCTTCAACACCTGCAATGGCATTATCCTGAAAAGATTTGCAGGCATCTGCTAATATATTAATTGACTGAATGATGTTAAAGGCCATTAAAGGTTTAAATACATTAAGCTCAAAATTACCCATAGAGCCTGCCATGGAGATTGTTGTATCATTGCCATATACCTGGCATACAACCTGCGTAACCATTTCACTTTGAGTGGGATTGATTTTGCCCGGCATAATTGAACTTCCCGGCTCGTTTGCAGGAAGGTTTAGCTCACCCAAGCCACTACGTGGGCCACTGCCCAACCAGCGGATGTCATTGGCGATTTTCATTAAGGCGGCACCTAAAGTTTTTAATGCACCCGATGTTTCCACTATCGCGTCATGTGCCGCAAGTCCGGCAAATTTATTTCGCCCTACCTTAAAATCATGACCGGATATTTTACTGATTTCTTCGACCATTTTAGCGTCATAGCCAATCTTTGTGTTTAACCCGGAGCCAACAGCCGTGCCGCCGATGGCCAGTTCGTATAAATGGTTTAAACTATTTGTGATTGTTTCCTCGGCTTGTTCCAGCTGCGCGGCATAGCCGGAAAATTCCTGTCCTAAAGTTAAAGGTGTGGCATCTTGCAAATGTGTCCGGCCAATTTTAACAATATCTTTAAAGTCCGCGGATTTTTTTTCCAAACCTTTGCGCAGATATTCAACTGCGGGTAGCAATTTTTCCTTAAGCGCAATCACAGTCGCAACATGCATTGAGGTTGGGATCGTATCGTTTGTTGATTGAGACATGTTTACATGGTCGTTGGGATGAACAGGCGCTTTTGTGCCCATTTGGCCGCCAAGAATTTCAATTGCCCGGTTAGCGATAACCTCGTTAACATTCATATTAAACTGTGTAGCGCTTCCACTTTGCCATATTACCAGAGGAAAGTGATCATCCAGTTTTCCTTCGATTACTTCGTTCGCAGCCTGGTCAATTGTATTGGCAATTTTTTTATCAAGACCGCTAAGTGCTGCATTTACCCTCGCGGCAGCTTTTTTAACCAAGGCATGTGCCCGTATCATTTCTTTCGGAAAGAATTCCATTCCTATTTTAAAATTTTGTGAGGCCCGCTGGGTTTGTGCGCCAAAATATTTATCTTCCGGCACCATTACTTCGCCAAGTGCATCTTTTTCTTTACGCATTTTAGACTCCCGCTTATAAATTTTTAAACTGTTTTGTGAGTTTTTCAATTTAACAATTTAACAAAAAAATCCGCATAGAAAAAATTAGTTTTGCCGTCACTGCTGTCCTACATAAATATAGTCTAATTTTGTTTCCCACAGAATCGGCCTTTAGGACAAATGTGGTTTTTAGCCGCAAATTACAAAAACCTAAAAACAGTCCTATCTATAAAGTTTTACCCCAAAAACCAATACACTTTGATCATTTATTAAACAGCGATCAATGAACAAGGCATAATGATTTTTCTAAGCGTAGAAGTTAAATTAGGCCAGCCCAAATGGGTTTACTTCCTCTTTGGCCGGTAAACGTGTGTGGCCGTACCAAAAAACATTTCTGCCGATTCCATAATTGTTTCCGAAATGGTTGGGTGCGGATGGATGCTCATTTTTAAATCGCTCGCCAAAGTGGCCATCTCAATCGCCAAAACGCCTTCGGAGATAAGTTCTCCGGCGCCAACGCCCACAAGCCCCATGCCCAAAATGCGTTCCGATTCGGGGTCAACAATCAATTTAGTCATTCCATCAATACGGTCCATGGTAATGGCCCGCCCGGATGCCGCCCATGGGAAACGAAAAACTTCTACTTTTTGACCTTGCTCTTTGGCTTCTGTTTCGGTTAAACCTGCCCAGGCCAATTCGGGATCCGTATAACCCACTGCCGGGATGGCGTTGGGCTCGAAAGCGGCTTTATGCCCGGCGATGGTCTCAACCGCAACATGCCCTTCATGCGAGGCTTTGTGCGCCAACATGGGGTTGCCCACTACATCGCCAATGGCAAAAATGTTGGGTTCGTGTGTGCGACGTTGAATGTCCGTTTGGATAAAACCTTTTTCATCAACAGCCACTTTTGTGTTCTTTAATCCGAGGCTGCCGGAGTTTGGTGTACGCCCGATGGTCACCAAAACCTTGTCGTATTTTTCATCAAAGGTTTCCCCGTCTTTTGTTTCAAAAGAAACCTTAATCGCACCTTTTACTTCTTTCATGGCCACAACTTTTGTGTTGAGCATTATTTTTTTGTACTTCGGCTCGATACTTTTTTGCAGGATGCGTACTAAATCACGATCAGCTCCGGGGATCAGTCCCGGCAACATTTCCACAACAGATACCGCGCTGCCTAATGTGGAATAAACGCTGCCCATTTCCAGGCCGATAACGCCGCCGCCCATAATCAACATCGATTTTGGAATATCCTCCAATTTAAGCGCTCCGGTGGAGTTTATAATACGGGACGAATCCGGAATAAGCGAGGGAATATGGATCGGGCGCGAACCTGTCGCGATAATCGCAAACTGAAAACTTAGAGTCTCTTTCTTACGATCGATGGTATCAATCTCCAGAGTGGTGGCATTTACAAATTTAGCGTGGCCGCGAATGTGGTTGATTTTACGCTGCTTTAATAATTGCCCGGTGCCATTGGTCAACTTTTCCACAACACCATCTTTATAAGCCCGCAATTTATCCAGATCGACTTCAGGCTCTTTAAAAGTGACGCCCCGTTTGTGCGCCTCTTTGCTTTCATCGATCAATTTGGCCACATGCAACAAAGCTTTGGATGGAATGCATCCACGGTATAAACAAACACCGCCAGGGTTTTTCTCCGGGTCAACCAGTGTTACGTTCATCCCCAGGTCGGCAGCTAAAAAAGCAGCGGCATAACCGCCCGGCCCACCGCCGATAACAACCAGGTTTATTCCTTTTATATCTTCAGACATATTTTTATTCCTTAAAATTTCTTAAACGTGATCATAATCAGTTCCATTTTTTACTTCCGGTTCACACACCCTATCTGAGTTATTTCGTATTAGCCCGATCAACATATTTATAATATTTTTTAATATCTCTTTTCCGGAATTAATCTCAGAGGCCGATGCAACTTTTTGAACTACTAGGATATCTAAAGCGGCAGCACACTCAAATGATGATCCTTTTGCAATATCAAAATACTCTACTGATTAGGATTATGATAAAGATCAAGATTAGGATTTGAAACTACCCTTCCAGTAAAACATTAAACGGTTCTTCCAAAACCTCGCATACCCAACGCAGAAATCGGGCCGCGGCCGCACCATCAATTATGCGGTGATCATAGGATAAAACCAAAGGCATCATCAAACGCGGTTCAAAAGTACCATCGATATATTTTGGCTGCATCTCTGCCCGCGAAACACCCAGAATGGCCACTTCCGGGGAATTAACTATCGGCGTAAAACCCGTGCCGCCAATACCGCCCAAATTAGAGATGGTAAAATTACCGCCCTGCATGTCATCAATTCCCAGTTTTTTGTCCCGTGCCTTTTGCGATATTTCCGTCATCTCCACGGCAATATCAATAATATTTTTGGACTGCACATCTTTAATCACCGGCACCAGAAGGCCACGCGGCGTATCCACGGCAATGCCGATATTAAAATATTTTTTATAGATGATTTCGTTATTGGCCATATCGATACTCGCGTTAAACGATGGGAATTTCCTCAAGGCCGCTTCAATCACTTTTACGAGAATCGCCGTCATGGTAAGCTTACCGCCACGCGTTTCCGCCTTTTTGCCGTTGGCCTTGCGCAGCTTTTCAAGGTTGGTGATGTCGGCTTTATCAAACTGGGTTACATGCGGAATGGACGACCAGGCATAGCTTAAGTTTTTTGCAGAAGTTTGCCGTAATTTATTTAGGCCCTCTTTCTCAATTGTACCATATTTGCTGAAATCCGGCAAGGCAATGGCCTGAACCGGCGCACCCGCCGCTTGCCCAATATTTTTTTGCGAATGACGTAATTTTGAAAATGATTTTACATCTTCTACTGAAATCCGGCCACCGGGACCTGTTCCGGGCACTTCGTGAATATCCAGACCAATTTCGCGGGCAAACCGCCGTACGCTTGGCGACGCCGGGGCAATTTTCTTGGACGGTGATTCAAATACCTTTGCCGAAATTGGATCGTGTACAAGCTCTTGCGTTATCGGCTTGGCTGGTTTTTCCGTTTCACTCTGATCCACATCTTGCGCAGGCACAGCTACCTCTGCAGGAGAAGCTGTCGCCTGTGTTTCGCCGGTAGATTCAATCACCATAATTTTTTGGCCGACTGAAACCGTGTCGCCGTCTTTTACAATAATCTCTTTAATAACGCCCTTCACATCCGATGGCACCTCAATAACCGCTTTATCCGTCTCCAGCTCCACAAGACCTTGCTCAATCTCGACGGTATCGCCCACATTTACCAGGATGGATGTAACCGTTCCTGAATCGACATTATCGCCCATATTTGGAATTTTAAAATCCGCCATGCTTGGCTTCCCGCTTTGTATGGTTTTTTCTTCGACAGCTTGCGGTTTTGTTTCTTCAACCTTTTTTTTATCCGGCTCTGTAATCGGTTCCGGCGCGGTTTTAGCTGGGGCAACACCCGTCTCGTCCAGTTCGATTATCACCTGGCCTACTTTTATTTCATCACCGCTTTTAATACGTATTTTTTTTACAGTACCGGCAGAGGGCGAAGGGACTTCAATAACCGCTTTATCTGTTTCAAGCTCGATTAGCCCTTGCTCTTGTTCAATTGTATCGCCTTCCGAAACAAAAATACTTACAACTGTTCCAGAATCGATATTATCGCCCAAATCCGGTAATTTAATTTCTACTGACATAAATTTTTTTCCTCAAATTTCTTACTCTTTGATCTTTCTCATACTCGTTGTTATTTGCTTCCAATAAAGAAAACAGCGATAAAGGTATGAGCATGTTGCATAAGCAAGGTTTATTAGTTCTTCATAACCATTTAGTCTATTCCATTAACTCACCAACGGATCGGCTTTATCCGCATCAATGTCCATTTCTTTAATGGCTTTGCTGAGTTCGGCTGTTTTTATTTTGCCATCTTTAGCCAGCTCTGTTAAAGCCGCCAAAACAATATAACGCTCGTCTACTTCAAAGAAATCTCTTAGCTGGTTGCGTCCGTCACTGCGACCAAAACCATCGGTGCCCAAAACGGCCAAACGGCCGGGAACCCATTTTGCAACAGTCTCCGGCAAAGCCTTTACATAATCCGATGCCGCCACAAAAACCCCTTTGGCATCTTTTAACTGCTGGGAGATAAACGGCACTTTTGCCTTTTTATCCGGATGCAACATATTCCAACGGTCGGCCTGGTTGCCTTCGTTGTGCAATTCTTTATAGCCGGTTACACTGTAAATATCCGCCGCGATACTGTATTTTTTTTCCAGCATATCCGCAGCCCGGATGACACAATTCATAATTGTACCGCTTCCAAAAAGGTTTACCTGCATCTTAGCCGTCTTCTTTTTCGACGCACGGAATTTGTACATCCCTTTTAAAATATTTTCTTTAATATTTTTGGACTTTGGCATGGCCTGCTGAACATAATTTTCGTTCATCACAGTGATGTAATAATATTCATTGATATTTTGGCAATACATCCTATCGATACCATTATGGATGATCACGGCCAGTTCGTAAGCAAAAGCAGGATCATAAGCTTTTACATTGGGGTAAGGGAAAAACATAAGATGACTGTTGCCATCCTGATGCTGCAAACCTTCACCAGCCAGGGTTGTTCTCCCTGCCGTAGCGCCCAGCATAAACCCGCGGGAGCGCATATCACCGGCAGCCCAAGCCAAATCACCGATACGCTGAATGCCGAACATGGAGTAGAAAATAAAGAAAGGAATGGTGTTGATATTATTCGTGGAATACGCAGTACCCGCTGCAATAAAGGATGACATAGACCCCGCTTCGGTTAACCCTTCTTCAAGGATCTGGCCGTTTTCGGCCTCCTTATAATAAAGGAGCGATTCCCGGTCCATCGGCTCGTAAAGCTGGCCGGCATGGGCGTAAATCCCTACCTGGCGAAAAAGGGATTCCATCCCAAAGGTACGCGCTTCGTCCGGTACAATCGGTACGATATATTTACCAAACTCTTTGTCACGTAATAATTTGGAGAGCATGCGCACAAAAACCATCGTTGTTGAAGCAGGCCTGTCACCTGTTCCTTCATAAAACTCTTCAAATAAAGATTCATCCGGGGTTTTAAGTGGTGTGCTTTCCATGCGCCGCTGTGGAAATGCCCCGCCAAGTTGCTGGCGCCTATCCTTTAAATATTGGATTTCCGGACTATTTTCACCCGGTTTATAAAATGGGATTTCATCAATTTCCTCATCGGAAACCGGAATGCCAAAACGGGAACGGAAATGGCGTAATTCGTCATCGTTCAATTTCTTTTGGGAGTGGGTAATATTTTTGCCTTCGCCGGCTTCGCCGAGGCCATACCCTTTAACCGTACGTGCAAGGATTACAGTCGGCGCGCCCTTATGCTTGGTAGCGGCATCATAGGCGGCATGCACTTTTTTAGGATCGTGCCCACCCAGGCGTAATTTTGTGAGCTGCTCGTCGCTTAAATGTTCAACCAATTTGAGAAGCTGCGGATATTTGCCCCAAAAATGTTGGCGCAGGTAAGCCCCGCCTTTGGTGATATAATTTTGGTACTCACCATCAACCACCTCGCCCATGCGTTTTACAAGCAAGCCTTCTTTGTCTTGCGCTAAAATGGGGTCCCAGTCTTCGCCCCAAATTACTTTGATTACATTCCATCCGGCGCCGCGGAAATTCCGTTCCAGCTCCTGGATAATTTTACCATTACCACGAACCGGACCATCGAGTCTTTGCAGGTTACAGTTTACAACAAAGATCAGGTTATCCAGTTTTTCACGCGCAGCCAGGGAAATCGCACCCAGTGCTTCGGGTTCATCTGTTTCACCATCACCGACAAAGGCCCACACTTTTTCATCATTTACGGGTTTTAATTTACGGTCTTCCATATAGCGGTTAAATCGTGCCTGATAAATTGCCATAATTGGGCCAAGCCCCATTGAGACCGTCGCAAACTGCCAAAAATTAGGCATCAGCCAGGGATGTGGGTATGACGACAAACCGTCTTTACTTGCTTCGTGACGAAAGTTTTTTAGCTGAGTCGATGACAACCGGCCTTCCATAAAGGCGCGGGAATAAATACCCGGTGAAGCATGGCCTTGAAAAAAGACAATATCGCCATTAAACCCATCAGAAGGAGCACGGAAAAAATGATTAAATCCTACTTCGTACAAAGTAGCCGCCGAGGCGTAGGTGGATATGTGCCCGCCAATGCCTTCTTCGTGTTTATTGGCGCGCACAACCATGGCCATGGCATTCCAACGGATTATACTTTTATTGCGCCGTTCAATTTCCCTGCTGCCGGGGAATTTGGGTTCATCATCCCGCAAAATTGTATTTATATAAGGCGTATTGGCAGAGAACGGTAATTTGATCCCATCGTAATAGGCGCGTGCCTGCAAGGCCTGCAATAATTTCTTTGCCCGTTCCGGCCCACCTGATTGGATCACATAGTCCAGTGATTCCAGCCATTCCTGTAATTCAATTTCTTCAATGTTTTCCATATGTTGCATATTTGCACTCATATACTTCCCTTTTATACTAATTTTAATTTTAACTTTAAACGAGCCGCTAATATAGAATAAATTTCACTTTTTTACAAAGCGCTCTTTTTAATCCTTTTCGATCTTTTTTGTTCATAAATTATGTTAATTAATTCACGAAAAAATCACACGGCAGAATATTATCTTTATTCTCATATTTTTTATTAAATGTGGTTCCAATCATTCCGATGAGTACTATTCCTCAAAAATATATTTATCAGGAGATTCAAGATGGTCAATATGGACAACTTTGGCGAAACCGTACGTTTTCACCGTAAAAAATGCGGGCTCAGCCAACTGCAACTTGCCAACCTGGCCGGGATTGGCAAAACAACCGTTTTTGATATCGAGAAGAACAGGCACACATTCCAAACAGATACAATCCAAAAAATTTGTGAAGCGCTCAACCTGGAAATGAACGTCCGCAGCCCTTTTGAAAAATAAACGAGGGTAGAATGTAGAATCTTTACTTTTTGCCCATGAAAAATTCTGCACCTGATTTTTTATACACCTTTTTTCATCATAGATTAGAGCCATGCCACGCTGCCCTATTACCTATAAAAAACTTCAATCAACACTATACAGCCGTGCAGGACTGCGTTCTTTTTCCAATAAAATTACAGAGCTCCACCCTGTTAACCTTGATCTTACTACAGAGATAGAAACAGACTCTAGCCCCAAAACTAAAAAATGTTTTGCCCGACTTGTTATCAAAGAATGCCGTTTTGTAACAGGAGATAAAGCCGACCGTTATATTTTTATAGATGACAATAATCCGGCGCAGCAAAATAACTTCAATCGAGACCTGACATTAAAGCTTGCAAGGCTAAGTGGCATAAAAACAGTTGTTCATGGCCTGGCATACAACAAAGATGGCGGCATGTTTTTTTGGTATAAACGTCCTCAGTTTTACGGTCGCCACGCCGTTTTGCCCATTAAGTGCTTCTCCGGACTATTGGAAGAAAATAACCTTCCTTTGGACGAAAACCTTTCCGTACTTCTAAAATCCCACTGCACCTTCCCGGCGTTGGAAAAATTAAAATTATTGCGCCTGGTTCTGTTTAGTTTTTTAACCGGGAATAATTCAATTAACCCAACAGACCTGGCCATCATCAAAAAAAAAGAAACGACAGAAATTGTCCCGATAAATAATCTGACAAACACAGCGATTTATCTCGATGAAAAAGAGAGGCACCAGATTAAGTTTCTTGGGCAGGAAATTAACATCTCATCAATTGAAGACGCTCAGACTTTTTCCACTAAAACCCTGGGCGTAAACCCTAAGGCTTTTAATCAGGTTCTAAAAGAATTTGATTTAATCTATCTGAAATGGTTAAAACTAATCGAAATCAGCTTTCTTAAAAGTACGATCAAAAAGGACTACCTCGATCTCTTGCGTCAACGACGAAAGATATTTTTTAAATTCTAGATCGTGGTTGTTTATAAAAATCTCAACTTAACAAGCACGGCAAGGAATCATACAAAAACTGAAAATTGCTGTATTATAAAAATTCATAAATCAGTAGTTTATTTAAGATAATTACTATCTAATGATTTTTTATTAAAGATACATGTTCTTCTAAAAAAACCTACTCCGAGATTTCCCTCAAAACATTTCTGTTTTTTCCAACGTATTAAATAATTGCAACTAACTGACAAAGCAGCATAAATTGTTCTTCAATCATAAAAAAAGGGGGCTTTATGGAATCAATCAACGTATGGTTAAAACCCGAAATTATCTGGTTTGCCATCGGGCTGGTTTTACTTATAATGGAATTTTCCGCACCCGGCCTCATCATCGCATTTTTTGGTTTAGGCGCCTGGATAGTGGCCGGCACTTGCCTTTTTATCGATATTTCATTCACTACACAATTAGCCATATTTCTAATTTCTTCAATTCTTTCGCTGATTATTTTAAGGAAGGGCTTAAAAAAAATATTTAAGTTGGATTCTATTGTAAACCAAAATGAAGAAGATGATTTTATTGGCCAGCACGCTATTGTCACAAAAAAAATCACGCCCACCGAACCCGGCAAAGTTGAATTTAAAGGGGCAGACTGGGAAGCGGAAGCGGAGAGTGACTTGGATGTTGGCGCACATGTTACGATTATTGCCCGTGAGAGCATTAAGTTTATTGTTAAACCAAGCTAAAAACAATTGCCGAATTGGTGAATAAATGGATACTGGTTCATTGCCATATTTTATATCAGATCGGAAATAATTATCCATTTTCATTAATTTATTAATCCATTTTCAAAGGAGGTTGCCATGACGCCCGGAAGTATTATCCTTATTTTTCTAATCATTTTTGTTATTTATCTTTTTGCAAAAACAGTAACCATCGTCCCACAAAAATCAGCTTTTATTTTAGAACGCCTGGGCAAATACAAAACAACCCTGGAGGCCGGGTTCCATGTTTTAATCCCCTTTATTGACAATATTGCTTATAAGCACTCCCTCAAAGAGCGGGCCGTGGATGTTCCGCCACAAGTGTGTATTACCAAAGATAATATCTCTGTAGAAGTAGACGGCATTTTATACTTGCAAGTAGTCGATCCCAAAAAAGCATCGTATGGCATCAATGATTTTCAATTTGCCTCTACGCAGCTTGCCCAAACAACCATGCGTAGCGTAATCGGTAAATTGGAGCTGGACCGTACTTTTGAGGAAAGAGAATCCATGAATGGCGCTATCGTAGATGCCGTTGACCGCGCATCCGATCCCTGGGGCGTAAAAGTGACCCGCTACGAAGTGCGCAATATTGTTCCACCGCAAAGTATTAAAGACGCTATGGAAAAACACATGCGCGCCGAGCGTGAGAAACGGGCTACAATTGCCGAATCCGAAGGCGAACGCCAGGCAAAAATGAATGTGGCAGAAGGCGATAAATCCGAACTTATCCAACGCTCCGAAGGAGAAAAACAAAAACGAATCAATGAAGCGCAAGGCCTGGCCAGCGAAATTGAAGCTGTGGCAAATGCGACAGCCAAAGGTATCAGGGAAATCGCACTGGCCATAAATGAAAAAGGCGGTATGAACGCCGTAAACCTGCGCGTGGCCGAGCAATACATCGGGGAGTTTGGCAAGCTGGCAAAGACCACCAATACGTTGATTATTCCTTCGAACCTTTCAGATATTTCGGGAATGATTGCCACAGCAATGGAAGTTATTAAAGATAGGCCCACAAAATAGTTTTAAACCGGGGGCATTTTGCCCCCATTTTCTTTTCTTTGGTTTGCCCACTTTAGTTTGTTTTCTCCCAACTTGTGATAATTGCTACTTTACCATAATCGCTTCTTTTTTATATTTTTAAACCCTGTTAAGAACCTGCTTTTCTTATTGCAGATTTTTTTTGCTTGAAGTATATTAGTAAGTGAATTTTTTATACGAATTAATCGCCGTCCCCGGAGAATAAATGAACTTGTTTGATACAATAATTGTGAATACACTTCCTTTAATCCCAAAGCCGATTGTCGGTTTTTTTTCCCGGAACTACATTGCCGGGTCAACCCTTGATGATGCAATTAATGTTGTAAAAGACTTAAACGCGAAAGGGATGATGGCCACGCTGGATTTACTGGGCGAAGAAGTGAGACATAAAGAACAATCCATTGATGCAGCGAATCAGTACATAAATATGCTTGATGAAATTGATCGCCTTAAACTTGATTGCAATATCTCCATAAAACCCACCCACATGGGATTAAACCTTGACAAAGATTTTGGCTATGAAACGATCCACAGAATTATTGCCCATGCCGCAAAGCTTGGTAATTTTGTCAGGATAGACATGGAAGACCATACGGTAACCAGCACAACCATCGAGATGTACCTGAAGCTTAAAAATGAATTTGAGGGGCACGTCGGCACGGTTTTGCAGGCTTACTTAAAGCGCACGGCCGATGACATCCAAAACTTGCTTAAGCACAACGCCAACCTGCGACTGTGTAAAGGAATTTATGTTGAACCGGAAGAAATTGTCTTTAAAAATATGCCCGATATTAACAAAAATTATAATGCCTGTATTGACACACTTTTAGAAAATAAAATCTATACCGGCATAGCCACGCACGATGAAGAACTGGTGTTGCACGCATTCAAAACCATCGAGAAATTGGAGCTGGACAAAGATCAATATGAGTTCCAAATGCTG
This sequence comes from Calditrichota bacterium, assembly GCA_024277115.1. Classification (GTDB taxonomy): domain Bacteria; phylum Calditrichota; class Calditrichia; order Calditrichales; family J004; genus JABFGF01. The sequence goes on along the minus strand of JAJRVW010000135.1, from coordinate 20,900 downwards.
CTGGGTGTAACCGAAGAGTTGCGTGATAAAATTACCGCAAAAGGACATCGGCTACGTGTTTATGTTCCCTATGGGCAAGATTGGTATCAGTACTCAATCCGCCGTTTAAAGGAAAATCCTCGTATGGCCAAAATGATCATGTCTAAAATTTTTAGTGTGTAGCTTTTAGATTTCGTTTTGTCTTGATTAGGGTAAGCAGAATAATTCTTTATCATGATCGTACCCATATCGAAGCTCCCCAATGATTTTAACCGGTACACCGTTTTTACAAAAAATCTCAAAATTTTCTCAGTTTACGATTTTATAATTCAAAAATATCTACGACCACATATTCCTCTATAAGGCCTCAAATCTAAAAATATTTGCACCTTTCTTCGGTTCGATTATATTTTGCCCCATATTTTTTAAGTAATCCTCCCTTTAAATTTTTAAAAGAATCACATAAAAAAAGGATTTTTATGGCTGATAAAGCTGCATTGAAAGCCTATTGGAAAACGAATATCAAATACCTGGCCATTTTATTGTCAATCTGGTTTATTGTCTCTTTTGGGGCGGGCATTATATTTGTTGATACTTTAGACCAGTTTCGTTTTTTTGGTTTTAAACTAGGCTTTTGGTTTGCCCAACAAGGCTCGGAAATCATATTTGTAATCCTGATTTTTGTTTATGTCTTTTTGATGAACCGCCTGGATAATAAATACGACGTACACGAGGATTAGTGTTTTGGTAAGCTCATCACGACACTGTTTAGTCAACCTGAGTTTGCCAAAAACCATTGTTAAAACAAACAGGAATAACTATGACTATAACTGAATGGACCTGGCTACTAGTCGGTTTAACTTTCGCCCTTTATATCGGAATCGCCTTTTATACCAAAGCAAAAAACACCGGTGAGTTTTACATTGCCGCAAAATCTGTGCATCCAATTGCCAACGGGATGGCCACAGGCGCCGATTGGATGTCGGCTGCATCCTTTATCTCTATGGCCGGGCTTATATCTTTTATGGGACGCGATGGCTCTGTTTACATGATGGGCTGGACGGGCGGTTATGTTCTATTGGCGTTGCTACTAGCACCCTATCTAAGAAAATTTGGCCGTTTTACCGTTCCTGATTTTGTTGGAGAACGTTACTACTCCGATGTGGCGCGCGTGGTTGCCGTAATATGTACCATCTTCGTATCGCTTACTTATGTGGCCGGTCAAATGCGCGGGGTTGGCATTGTATTTTCGCGCTTTTTAGAAGTCGATATTAACACGGGCGTATACATCGGCATGGGGATTGTTTTTTTCTATGCTGTACTGGGTGGGATGAAAGGGATTACCTACACACAAGTTGCCCAATACTGTGTATTGATTGTAGCTTACCTTATCCCGGCTATTTTTATTTCCATTTTGATTACTGGCAATCCTGTACCTCAGTTTGGCTTTGGTGACACAGTCTCCGGTTCCGGTGAATTTCTATTGGATAAATTGGACGGGTTAAATGAAGCCCTCGGATTTGCCACTTATACCAACGGTTCAAAATCCACCATTGATGTCTTTGCCATCACTTTGGCCTTAATGGTCGGGACGGCTGGATTACCCCACGTTATTGTTCGTTTTTTTACCGTAAAACGAGTGGCCGATGCACGTAAATCGGCCGGGTGGGCTTTACTTTTTATCGCCATTTTATACACAACAGCGCCGGCAGTCGCAGCCTTTGCACGGATTAACATGATCGAAACATTAAATGAAACACCCTATCAACAAGCGCCCGGTTGGTTTAAAAACTGGGAAGAGACAAAATTAATCGCCTTTGAGGATAAAAATGGCGATGGTGTGATGCAGTTGCGGGGCGACAAAGACTTAAACGAGCTAAAAATTGACCGGGATATTATGGTTTTGGCCAACCCCGAAATTGCAAAATTACCCAATTGGGTCGTTGCGCTAATTGCCGCGGGTGGCCTGGCCGCTGCCCTCTCCACCGCCGCGGGCTTGATGATGGTCATTTCCACTTCTATTTCCCACGACCTGTTAAAAAAAATCATCATTAAAAAAATGAATGACCGGGTGGAGTTGCTTTACGCCCGGATAGCTGCTGCTTTTGCCGTATTGCTGGCAGGCTGGTTTGGCATTAATCCGCCCGGGTTTGTTGCCCAGGTTGTGGCTTTTGCCTTTGGGCTGGCCGCCTCTTCATTTTTTCCGATTATTATTTTGGGGATTTTCTCCAAACGGGTAAATAAGGAAGGCGCCATCGCCGGGATGGTTACAGGCCTGATTTTTACAATGAGTTACATTATTTATTTTAAAGGGGTTTTTATCGAACCCTTTGCATCCAATATTCCCGAAAACTGGTTGTTCGGAATATCCCCGGAAGGGATCGGGGCCATTGGTATGTTCCTAAATTTTGTTGTTACGCTGGTTGTATCACATTTTACACCCGCACCACCGGAAAATATTCAACATCTGGTTGAAAACATTCGCGTGCCAAAAGAATTATCCCCGGGAGCATAAGGCTTTATGGAAAATCCTACACATTGCCCTTCTTGCGCTTAAGAATTTGTAGGTGGGTATTGCTATAATTGTGGTGAAAAAAAGCCGCATAAAAATGATTTTACACTTAAAAGAATTATTAAAGATGGGATTGGGCATATAACCAATTTCGATTCAAAAGTTTACCAGAGTTTTAAATACCTTTTGATTAAGCCGGGATTTCTTTCAGCAGAATATTTTGCAGGCCGCCGCAAACTTTACATGAAACTGTTTCAGATTTTCCTTGTGGCCAATGTTATTTTTTTTCTATTCCTTAGCTCAACAGATTTTTTTCTTATTCCGGCAAAGTGGTTTTTTACCCAACAAATTCAATTTGGTCAAAATGTTCAATCTGTTGGGGAGGAGATTGCTAAAGAAAAGGGACTTTCCTTTGATGAACTGAAGCTTTTATATGACACACAAGTTGCAGCCAACGCCAAGTTATACATCATTACACTGATCATATTTATGGCCTTTGCACTTTTTCTTGTTGGCTATAAAAAACTACCGGAAATAGGCAAGCACATTATCATTAATTTGCATAGCCTGGCCTTTTTTCTGATCATTCTCGTCGTCCTCACACAAATTGTTGACAATGTAAATTCTCTTATCACAAATTATTATCCGGATTTTACTGATATACGTCGATTTGTTCTTATTGGCCTGATATTTATTTTGTACCCCACACACATAACACTCGGCATTAAACGAATCTTTAACGAAAGCTGGCCAAAAGCCATAATTAAAGGGGTTTATATGTTTCTGGTTATACTCGTTTTGATTTTTGCCTACCGCGCCGCCATTAGCTTTTTTACCTTGTATACTTTATAAACCATTGCACATTTTAACTAAATATTCAACCACTTCACCAACACCAAACTTAAATCCGGCCAATAGGTGATTATTACCAAAGTTATAAGCAGGATTGCCAAAAACGGTAAAGTAGCCCGGTACAATTTTAACACCGGCTCATTAAAGCGGAATGAAGCAATAAACAAATTCATCCCGACCGGCGGCGTGGAATAACCAATGCCCAGGTTAGCTAAAAAGATCACGCCCAGATGAACCGGATCGACACCAAATTGTTGAGCTATGGGCAAAATAAGTGGAACAACAACAAGTATCGCCGAGAAAATGTCCATCATCGCACCGACCACCAGAAGGAAAATATTGAGTACCATGAGAAATCCAAACTTCGTATCAATAAAACCTTTCATCGCCTCAAGGATCTGAGTCGGGATTTCCGCATCGATAAAATAATTTGCCAGGCCAAGCGCTGCAGCCAGGATAACCAAAATCCCACCGACCATCACCATGCTTTCTTTTGTAACGCGGACAAGGTCTTTGGTGAGGGAAATATCGCGATAGATAAAAACCTCGATAATAAACACATAAAAAGCCATTACCGCCGCCGCTTCGGTCGCCGTAAAAAAACCACCGTAAATACCGCCCAAAATTAAAAACGGGATTGGGATTTCCCAAATGGCCTCCTTGGTTGCTTTCCATAATTTGGCTTTGTCAAAACGAATTGATGGCGCCATGGAGACATCCTTTTTAACAGCAAAAATACTATAAATGGCCAGCATCCCAACCATTAAAATACCCGGTAAAATCCCGGCCACAAAAAGCTTATCAATACTTGTAGATGCCACAAGGCCGTATAAAATAATCGGTAAACTGGGCGGGAAAAGGAGACCAAGGTTGCCCGAGACAGTAAGCATGCCCAGGCTAAATTGTTTGGGATAATTGTCTTTTATCAAGGCCGGATACAACAGGCCGCCCAATGCCACAATCGTAACACCCGACGCCCCGGTGAATGCCGTAAAAACAGCACAGGAAACCAAGGTAATAATGGCCAGGCTGCCCGGCATCCATCCCAACAAAGCCTGGGAAAAATTAACCAGCCGCTCCGGTGTTTTGCTTTCGGCCAACAAATATCCGGCAAATGTAAACAAAGGGATGGCCAGCAAAACAGGTTGCTGCGCCATGCGGTAAAGCTCAATAATTATCGCCATGGAATCTATGTCGGCATAATGAAAACCAATCAATGCCACCGACGCGATAATCACAAAAAGGGGCGTGCCATACAAAGCAAGTACAATCAGGATAAAGGCAATTATAAGTCCGGTCATTTTGCCTCCCCTGTTTTAAAAATAATGCCGGCGATACTTTTTTCCAGGGCGTGTAAGGCAAAACGAATGGCCATTAAACCGAATCCGATGGGAATAATAATCTGAAAATACCAGGAGGCCACATTGCCAAAAAGTATGGTTTCATATTCCTTCTCGTCCATCACAAAGGCCCAGGAGGCCCACATTAAAAGATAGGTGATATAGGTGGCAAAAATGTAAACCACAGCCTGGGCAATAGGCTTGTAACGCCCTTTCATCAGTCGGCTGAAAACATCGATATTAATATGTTTTTCCTCTTTACTGGCAAGCGACGCGCCGACAAACCCCACCCACAAAACCAAGTGACGCAGCATAATATCTCCCCATAAAATGCCCTGGTCAAAAACATTGCGCAGCACAACCTGGGCAAAAGAAAAGACAACCATTACCAGCACAACAAAAACCAGGATATAGGTTTCGGTTTGTGCAACAAAACCATTTATTTTTTGTATAATGCGCATCGGTCTCCTCGGTACAAAAGAATATTTGTGATTTTTTTAAAATTGTGAAACTGCAAAATAGGCATTCCCTCAATATTCTGCAATGATTGGTAATATCGATTTATTTTAAATTAAACTAATCTTTAGGTAACTTTTTTTTATGTTACGATTATTATTGCGGCAACCTGTACATATTTGGCAAACACTCGAGACCCGTTATAAAATTGAAGCCATCCTGCTGTTTATCCTGGTTTTCGCATTTGTGGGCACACGGCTGGAAAGTGTTTTTTTAAGCTGGATAGAAAAAACATTTTCGCATTACGACTTGGTCGTTTTAGTTGCCAACGCCTTTGTTTTACAGATTAGCCTTTCGATGGTTTTTATAATCAGCTGGCTTTTGCCCCGTCAAAATTCCCTGCGGTATTTTTTAACATGGCCTCTGGCAAAAAGCGATTGTATAAAATTACTCGGGTTCTACGGATTTAAATATGCCTCCCTTTATTTACTTCTATTTTTACCGGCAACAGCAGCGCTTTTTTCGGTAACCGGGTTTTGGACAAGCGTAGGGGCAATTATTATTGTTATGATTTTTTCTCTGTTCTTTTCAATCCTGTTCTTCCGTCAAAAACAAAACAGCCCTTCCACAACTCTCTTTATAGTCAAGGCCCTGTCTTCGTTGTTATTTTATTACGCCCTTTTTGCGGCAGCATATTATTTTGAAAATACTTTTTTTATTTTTCAGATTGTTGCGGCCCTTGTTGCAGGGGGGTTGATTTTTAAAATTTATTTTAGCGCCGCCTCCATAGAGTTGGAAAAATTTATCCCTTATATTGAAAAAACCTATTCCAAACCAAATATTACTAAAACGGGATTAAAAAAAATTCCACACTTTTTACCGGAAATTATACAACCCCTTTTTGAAAAAGAAATCGTTGGCTTTTGGCGCAACCCCGATTATAAAAAACTAAAAATAAAGAGTCTGGCTACTTTTTTAATTCTCAATTCAGTCATCGTTTTGTTCCATTTTGAGTACAAGGAAATTTGGATCAGCATTATTACAGCCCTGCTGATTTGGGGACATTACAACAATAGTTTTAATGAAAAATATGTCTTTGCCGATCCAACCTGGTTTATAAAAACGTTGCCCATGCGTTTCAGGCATGTGTTTGTTGCAAAATATGTAGCGGAAATTGGCTATGTTTTTTTACTCACACTTTGTACAATTATTTTTTTTCAGTTTATTGATTTAAACGCCGGCGATCAGGTTCTATGGTTGGGCGGGCTTTTTATTTTTGCCAATGTCGTTTTGTTTACTATGCTCAATTTCCGGATTATGTTTTTCAATGATCCGAGGCTGGCCGGTTACGCTTATAATTTTGCCATGTTTTTTATTGCCATCATGGTTTTAAATTTTCATCTGGTAGGCCCGCTTATCGGCCTTACCTTGCTTGTATTCTTTGTGTATAAAAATGTAAAATATTTTAATGAGTAAAAAATGCTGCAAATAAAAAACCTAAGCGTCAGTTATGATCACAAAATTGCCGTTGACAACCTCTCGGTGGAATTTAATTCAGGACAAATAATAGGACTGATTGGCCCTAATGGCGCAGGAAAAAGCACCTTGCTAAAAACATGCATTGGCTTGCTGAGCGCGTATTCCGGTGACATATTTTTTGGAGAAACCAACCTTAAAAAAAACCGGTTCCGGATAAAACAAAATGCATGTTATGCCGCCGAAAATGCCGAACTCCTTCCCTACTTAACCGGCGAGGAATTTTTAAAGCTCATTGCGCGGATTCATAAGCTGCCCGAGATTAATGCGACCGTGAACTTTTTTATAAACCTGATGGGCCTTGAAGAAAAAAAAGATGAATTGACCGTGAATTATTCCCATGGCATGAAACAGAAACTTTCGGCAGCAGCAGCATTGCTATCAAAGCCAAAATATATTTTTCTTGACGAATCCTTAAACGGGATGGACGCACCTTCCCTTTCCCGGATATTTGATTATTTAAAAACAGAGGCAGAGAATGGTTCTTTGATCATTATTTCCTCGCATAATGTCGATTTAATCCGCGATTGGTGCCAGCAAGTTTTTATAATTAATAAGGGTAAAATAATTTCCGGATTTGACGAAGATGAAATGAACCGCTTAAAACTGGAAAAGAAAGAATTTCTAAAAAAATATATTAACCTGATTAATTCATAATAATGAAAATGATTTCTTTTTTTTCGTATATTCGATCTACCGTTCTAAAATAAAAATTGATAGAAAAAACCGGAGGTATAAAATGGCTTCAGATAATGGCAGTTTTTTTAGTGGATTACTTGTTGGCGGCGCAATTGGCGTTATCGCCGGCGTTCTTTTTGCCCCAAAATCCGGACGTGATTTCCGTGAGGGACTGATGACCGACAACGAAGACATAATCAACAAAGCAAAATCCGAACTGGATAAAATGCGCAACGAACTGGGCGACCTTAAAGATAAACTTTCCAAAACAATGGATCGTAACAAAACGGCAACCAAGCCCGCCGAGACTGAAGAAGAGCGTGAGTACGAGGAAAGCCTTAGCTCGATAGATGAAGACACATCTGCCGAAAAAGGTAAAAAGAAAACAAAATAATCCAAACCTAAGCCAGGTTTAAAGATAAGTTTCAGCCGCTCATCAAACGGGTGTGCGGCTGATTAAATGGAGCAATCGTGGAGATTAATATGATTTGGGAAATTGTTCTTACCCTGTTTTTTGTAGCGTTAATAGTGTTAATAATCCTTCTTATCCCAATCGTTTTACAATTCAGGGATTCACTTACAAAACTCAACCAGACGCTGGATACGGTTAATAAAGACCTGCCGCAAATGATGAATAATTTTACGGAAGTGTCAAAATCGTTAAGTGTGGCCACCGTAAAAATTGAAAATGCCGTTGATGGTTTCTCCGAGTTGGAAAAAATAGTTACCGAGCAAATTAAGGTGCCGCTTAAAACAATCGCCAATATAATTTCTACCCTGTTAAAATTATTGACCACCTTGGTTGGCCGGAAGAAGCGTTGATTTCAGCAACCAATCGTTTTATTCCGTCAATTGTCGGGTTTTGCCAACAAGAACAAATCTTGAACGAATTGTCATCCTGAAAGGAACCTTTCCTTATTTGCCGTATCTCTGGCGTATAAAAAAAGAATCCTTGCAGAATGACATTCGTAAGTATGTTAATGAGCCAGCCTAAAATAAAAACCATTTACTGTATCCTTTTTTTTCTTTTAATTTTTTCATCCGGCTTTGCCCGGCCCAACAACCGTTTCATAGAAGTTACCACGCTTAACCCACACATAAAATTAGACATTCGTTACGCCACCAAAAATAATTTTTTAAATGAGATTGTTTACCCGGAGGCCCGTTGTTTTCTGCGATACACCGCGGCAGTTAAACTGGATTCCATCCAAAAAGAATTGGAATTAATCGGCTTGGGCTTAAAGATTTTTGATGGTTACCGGCCGTTAAGCGTCCAGAAAAAAATGTGGGACGTTTTCCCGGATAGCCGTTATGTGGCCAACCCTAAAAACGGTTCCCGCCATAACCGTGGCGCAGCAGTGGATTTAACTTTGGTCGATTCGCTCGGCAATGCACTGGAAATGCCGACAGAATATGACAGCTTCTCGGAAAAGGCCCACCACAGTTTTATCACCCCAAACAAAACGATCATGCGCAACCGCTGGATATTAAAAACTATCATGGAAAAATATGGTTTTACGGCCCTGCAAACCGAATGGTGGCACTACGATTTAAAAGGTTGGCAAGATTATGAAATAATGGATATCTCGTTTGAGGAAATAGAAAAAGAAAAAAATTAGTTGGATTTCTCAGTTTGTTCGTGTTAAGTAGGGCAACCAATCCAAAGTTTAATTTTAACCTTTACGAAAGGGACGACATGAATACCCTTAGACCTCTCTGTGCATTTCTTCTATTAATAACGATTCTTTTTTCCTGCCAACCTAAAGAAGAACCAAACACAGCCCAGTCTTTCCCTCTCAATGAAATCACCATCCCTGAAATTCAACAGGCCTATAAAGACGGCACATATTCCATCCGGCAAATTGTGCAGCTTTATTTGGATCGAATCGAAGCGGTTGACCAAAATGGGCCCAAGCTTAATTCCATTATTATTGTAAACCCCGATGCTTTACAAATCGCAGACTCATTGGATAAAATCCGTGGTACGGATCAGAAGCAGGGGCCACTCTTTGGTATTCCGGTCATTTTGAAGGACAATATCGACACACATGATAAAATGCCTACGACTGCTGGTTCACGCATATTACAAAATTCCTTTCCGCCACAAGATAGCTGGGTTGCAAAAAGATTAAAGGATGCCGGCGCTATAATTCTGGCCAAAGCCAATTTAAGCGAATGGGCCAATTACCGGGCTTCATTTTCCTCCAGCGGTTGGAGCGCAGTGGGCGGGCAGACAAACAATCCTTATGTGCTGGACCGCAATCCTTGTGGGTCAAGTTCCGGCCCGGCGGTGGCCGTTTCTGCAAATTTATGCGCCGTTGCCGTGGGAACAGAAACCTGGGGTTCAATTATGTGCCCTTCCAATGCCAATGGCATAGTCGGGATTAAACCAACAGTTGGCCTGTGGAGCCGATCCGGTATTGTGCCCATCAGCTACACGCAGGACACCGCCGGCCCGATGACCCGCACTGTAAGAGACGCTGCCATTTTATTAGGCATCGCCACAGGTATTGACCCCACCGATGATAAAACGCTGGCCAGTGAGGGAAACTTCTACACCGATTATACCGCGTTTCTTAACAAAGATGGATTAACCGGCAAACGAATCGGTTTCCTTAAAACAGAAGAAGGCAAACATTTTAAGGTGGATACGCTGATGCACCGTGCCATTCGCTTTCTTAAAAGCCAGGGTACAGAAATTATTGAGTTGGATAAATTGGTTGAACTAGGCGCCGCCGCAAACTCCGGTAAAGTTTTGGCTTATGAATTTAAAGACGGATTAAAAAAATATTTTGCACGCTTGGGAAAAAAGGCACCCGTGGCAAATCTTGAAGAAGTAATAAAATCTACCCTGGCCGACAGTGTCGAGATGGCGTATTTTGATGTTGGCAGAATGAAAAATGCGCAATCAAAAGAAAATCTGGAATCAAAAGAATACAAAGAGGCCCTTAGAAAAATGCTTAAAGCTTTTCGGGATAATGGCATTGACAGAGTAATGGATGAACACGGCTTGGATGCTATCGTATCGCCCACCGGTGGCCCGGCATGGAAAACAGACCTGATTAACGGGGACAATTTTGTGCTTTCTACTTCTGTAAATGCAGCGCTTTCCGGCTACCCAAATATTAGCGTACCAATGGGCTTTATCGGGGAAGTGCCTGTTGGGCTTTCCTTTTATGGAAGGGCATGGAGCGAACCTGTTTTACTTGAAGTTGCCTATGCTTACGAACAAGGTACGCAACATAGAAAACCACCAACATTCCTTAAAACGGATTAAAAACTGAACAAAACAATACTGAGAAACCGATGTACAAATCCCGTAAAATAGAAAGTAATATCGATTGGCTTGATGAAAGTGGCATAAAAATTTATACCATCTCCGCAACTTTTAATCCTGTTGAACAAACCACGTACATCCACAGATTAAAAAGTGTAAAAAACGCGCGTATCATCAATTGGGATCAAACGGCTGCTTTTGCAATTTTCCATGATGGAGAAAATTGTAAGTACCTGGTTTTGGTTTGGTGGGGAAATGATAATGAGTTGTTTACATCGGTCTCTGTGAAAGTTGGAGAGGGTTGGGAAGAAGACCCTAAAAAATATTCATTCTGTGCATATGATATGGAGGTCATGTGGGCAGAACGAAATATCTTCATTAAAACAATCGATTGTGATAATCCCTCGCTGGAAAAATATCGGACTACACGATAAGCACATCTAAAAAGACCATAAAAAAGGCGGGTATCAAAATACCCACCAACCCGCCGTAGAATTAATCCAACTCAATCTTGCGTACCCAGCCATGCGTATCTTCTTCATCGCCGCATTGGATGCCCGTTAATTTATTATACAGGCTTGTAACCACGGGGCCAACTTCATCGCCCTCGGCCAGGGTAACACTTTTATCTTTATAGGTGATTGTTTTTACGGGTGTAATAACCGCTGCGGTACCACAACATCCTGCTTCTTTAAAAGTGTCCATTTCCGCGATGTCAACCGGGCGTTGCTCAACCTCCATGCCCATTTCGCGGGCGAGGGTCATTAAACTTTTATTGGTAATGCTGGCTAAAATTGAATTTGATTTGGGCGTTACATATTTACCGTCTTTGGTAATGGCAAAAAAATTGGCCGGGCCGGATTCATCAATGTATTTTTTTTGTTTGGCATCGAGATAAAGCGCTTCCTGATAGCCGAGCGATTTTACTTTTTTAGATACACGTAAACCGGCTGCATAATTGCCCCCTGCTTTGGCATGGCCAACACCTTCTGGCGCGGCACGGTCCCAGGTTTCTTCAACCAATAATTTTATAGGTTTTAGACCTGTGGGAAAATATGGCCCAACGGGTGTGCAAAATGCCAAAAACAAATAATCGTCGGACGGTTTCACACCAACTAAACCGGAAACCCCCAACATAACGGGCCGGATATATAAACTGGCGCCACTGCCATAAGGCGGGATAAATCGCTTATTTTCACGTACCAAACGATAAATGGCCTCAATAAATTTTTCTTCAGGGAAAGGCTCCATCATCAATGTTTCAGCAGAATGTTTTAACCGTTTGGCATTTTCATCAATACGAAAAACAAGGGCATCGCCATTTTTATCTTCAAAAACTTTTAAACCCTCAAAACACTCCTGGCCATAATGCAGGCATGTTGCGGCAATGCTTAACGAGACTTGATCACCCTTTACAACAGCGCCTTCGTCCCATTTGCCATCACGAAAATAATATTCCAGATGGCTGTCGGTTTCCATGTAGGTAAAAGATAAATCTGACCAATTAATTTGTGCTTTTTCCATGATACTCCAAAATTTGAATTTTATTTATTCCAGTTCGGCGTTGCTAAATATACGGAATTAATTTTTAGAAATGTAGCGGAAATTGAAGAATTTAGAAATGCCATCTAAGCGGCTGTTTTATAAAAATTATTTTTTGACCGGTTTCTTGTTGGCCGCGATTTAAGAATATTTATCGTGCGATAACACCCAAGCCCGGCAGATCGTTATAAATCAATTTCCCTTCCTTTACCGTCACACCGAGATAAGGATCGTCCGCTAAAAGTAAGTTTCCATCCAGGTCGACATAATCAACAAAAGGGGCAATTTGCGCAGCGGCAGAAATGGCCACCGAACTTTCTACCATACAGCCAAGCATGATTTTCATCCCGGTTGCCCGCGCCAGGTGGATCATGGAAAGGGCTTCCAAAATACCGCCGGATTTCATCAATTTAATATTAATGCCGTGATAAGCATCAGCCAGTTTAATTATATCCGAAGTCTTTTTAACGGCCTCGTCTGCAATAAGGGGCAATGGCGAGCGTTCCTTTAGCCAGGCTGTTTCATCCATCATCTCCGCCGGCATGGGCTGTTCTACAAACTCAACGCCTTTATCGGCCAGCCACTTTATTTGGGCAAGGGCAAACTCTTTATCATGCCAGCCCTCGTTGGCATCCACACGGATTACATGATCAGTAACCTCGCGAATGGCCTCAATAATTTCACGGTCATTTTCTTTGCCCAATTTGATCTTAAAAATGGGCATATCGGCATTTTCACGGACACGTTCCTGCATATTCTCCGGGCTATCGATCCCAATGGAATAAGACGTTAATGGCGATTTATCCGGGTTTAAGCCAAACATTTTATAAAGCGGCGCGCCCAGTTTTTTACCGGCCCAATCCAAAATGGCCATATCGATGGCTGCTTTGGCACAACTCTGGTCGGTAACTGTGCGGTCAATTTCCTGTTTTAAATCCTGAAAATGCAGCAGGTTTTTTTCTTCCACGGTTTGCGAACATTCGTTCAGTCTTTGTGTCGTGCGTACGGCATCTTCGTCATAACGTACATTGGGCGCTGCCTCGCCAATACCTGTAATGCCCTCTTTATTGATCTCTACAAAAACATTTTCTTTATAATCGCTGGAGTTGCGGGCGATTGTCCAGGTATGCGCCAGGTGTAATTTTTGTGTTTTTACATTTAACATAGTTAAGGTTCCTGTCAAATATTTTGTTTTCTTTTAATTACGGAGATAACTCACTGCACTTCATTTTGCATACTGCACCAAGTTGTCTTGTTATGCGCCGTTTCCTCAGGCAGTCGAAGCATCCCTTGTGCAAAAGCCTGCAAATTCTTTTTCACTACAAGGAGATTCTTCTCTCCACTGCGTTCCGCTCAGAATAACACGGAACCTGTCATGCCCCGATCAAGAACATCGGTTGTAAATCCCGTGTACTTTACGGGGGATTTACAACTGAGGAAGGAAGCATCCTATCAGCGATAGCTAACACCTTTTTTTGTATCTTGTAAAATATTGGGATTCTTCACTGCATTGCATTTCGTTCAGAATGACACGGAACCCGTCATGCTAAGGTGCTGTTCCGAAGCATCCCTCTCATTGAGAGTGGGGTGATCTGACCTTCCGGGTTTTGAAAACCCGGAAGGTCTTCCAACTCGGCGAAAACATTCTAGCAAAAACGGATGCCATCGCTTTGTGCGATGGCATCCATTTCCAACGAAACAGACTGCCAAAGAAACTTTGTTTCGATGAAAATTTTTTACTCCACCACCCGCCGGATGTGTTTAAAATATTTTTTTCGGTACGCGTTATAATTGTCCTTTTCAGGGTTCAGGCTGCTGATATGCACTTTGCCCGCCTGATGGATAAACTCGTCACCGCCAAGGCTAATGCCCACATGCGTCACCCGTTCGCCTTCACCAAAGAAAAGTAGGTCGCCCGGTTTTATATTAGAAAAGGTTTCATCCGGGATTATCTTTTCGCCTATTTCGGCAATCTGCCGCGCATCGCGTGGAAGGTCAATGCCATGTGCCTTAAAAACGGTCTGGGTAAAACCGGAGCAATCGTTGCCCTTGCTGGAATTTCCGCCCCATAAATACGGCAGGCCAAGCATGCTTTTTGCCGATTTTATAATCCCGGCCAAAGATTTGTCAAACTGGCCATCAAAATCTTTTATCAGGTTATTTTGAATAAAACCAACCTGGCCATTGGGCAGCGAAACTTCTGTCCATTTTTTAGCGGATTTAATTTTTTTTAGGTTCGCGTTTATTACAACATCACATACAGGCGTCGAATCTTCCGATTTACGTGTAAAAACCCTGCCGGCCAGCGCGGTTACCAAAACACGGGGTGAGTTTTCCCACTCCTTTACCTTTGCCGCAGTTGTGCGCACAATTTGCTTGCCATGCACATAACCGATATACCCATAATCTGTTTGGGCCAAATACCAGCCGCCAACTTTTTTTAGCAATTTTAACGTCCGTCCCATTATCGCCTGGTCTACCATCTCCGATGAATGGCTGGCCCTGCGTTTAAGGTGTGCCACACTCACCGTCACGATCCCAAAAGTGCTATCGCCTAACCCGGCCAATGGCAATATCTGAAAATTATTTGTATAAGCGCCTGTCCCCAGCAGCGAATCGCTTAAGGCAACCACGGCCTCTTTGGCTTTTTGCACCGTCGATTCCCCATTAAGTACCCAAGCATTGTTTTCCTTTTTTAAATCCGCGTTAAACACATCAAGGGCCTTATCGGGTATAATCTCTTTTTTGATTTTTTCTATCCGGGCATCAAATTTTTCTATAACTGCTTGTTCGTTCTGGCATGAAATAAAGAGCAGAAAGAACAAGGCTAAAATTGAAAACTTCTTCATAATTTTCCTTTGTATTAGTGGACTCATATTTATCGGATCAGGCTCATCTTGCCTGTAAGGTTTTTTTGACCGCTTAAAGGTGTGGAAATAATTATTTTATAAAAATAGGTACCCGAACCAACTGTATTTCCCGCTTTGTTCCGCCCATCCCAAACCAAATGTTGCAGGCCGTTTTCAAAATGTATTTGTTTTGATTTTACAACCTGCTTGCCGTTTATATCAAAAATAAAAACAGTGGCCGTACCGGGCTGTGGCGCATAAAACCGAATTGTTGTGCTTGGGTTAAAAGGATTGGGCATATTTGGCAAAAGATAAAAAGTTTTTGGCGTATTAGGCCCGTCCTCTTCAATAGCCGTGCTAATATCAAAATAATTAAGGACCATGGCCAAAACATCATCGCGTGATTGCTGTGGATAAACCGTCTCAAAAGGGAAAGAGAGATAAACCAGTTTTGCCCCTGTTTCCGAATTGCCAAATTTGCCCGAATAATAAACCCCCGCACCACCATTAGATACATTTACGCCGGAAAATTTAAATCCCAAAACACCGCCGTTTGCACCAATAATCGCATCGGGCCAATCCACATCAAAACTGCCGTTGCTGCCATCATCAAAATTAATTTTAGGCGTACTTTCAAAAAAAGTGCCCGCTATACCTTCGGAGCTGTAATAGGCGCCTTTACTCCCATTGGGCGCATCATCGATATATGCCGCTTTTAAATAATTGCCATAAAAATCTTTGTCTTCCTGCGAGCCACGCGCTAAATCCCAGCCAATCTCCGCGCCGGAAACAAATAAATTGCCACCGCTTTCCAAATAGGTTTTAACCCGTGTTTGTTCTAAAGATGAGAAGGTGTCATCTGCTGTACTTTCGTCGCCCAACATCCAATCCACAATTTCAAAATTCACTAAACTTATTTTATCCTGAACAATGGCCTCGTTTGTTGCCGAAGAAAACTTTATCCCTTTACCAAAAAAAGTCCGGGCATGCATTCGGATATAATCACGGTTATTCACCGTCCCTGTCTGTCGGTTAAAACCATCTACGATTAGCGTTGTTGTTTTAAAAGGAAGGTTGGTTGTTGCGGCCAAAACGCCTGTTTCGGGGCCAAGCCCGGCATTGCTAAGGGCACGGACCTTAAAATAATAGAGCATGTCTTTTGTAAGTCCATCTAAGACGTTTTCAGTAGAATTAAAATAGGTTGAATCACTAAAAACAATACCGTCTTCACTTGTGTAAACCCAATATCCAACAGCATATTCAACATCTGAAAAACTGATTTTTACAGCACTATTATGATACGGATTTACATAAAAATTTTGTGGCTCGCCCGGCAATGGCAAGTCATCACCATAATGTTTGATTATCTCGTTCCAATAATCGCTTTGGTTGCCATCATAATTGAGCACCCACATGCCCACGCCCAACAGATTATTTTTATCGGCAAGGTCAAATTTCTCACCAATGCTACGGCCATTATCGCACCATACCTGAAACCAATCATCATTATTTTGGTAGCGGTACCATGGCGATTCTGTAGAACTGTCCCACAAAGTGCCATAATTTTCAAAGCCCGATTTTGAATTGCGGAAACGTGTTGAACTAATATAATTTGTTACCGACGAGTGAGCCTGGTTATTTGCAGTTTGAAATTTAACGCCATAATAAGGCACGCCCAAAATCAGTTTTTGCGGCATGGCACTGACAACCTCGGCGTATTGTTCTTGAACCGTGTTGGTGATATTTATCGATCCGCCAATCAAGGGCGCGGTCGATCCGGAACTGGAGCTCCAACTCCCTGCGAAGGAATAGCCCATAATAAAAATATAATCACAGGCATTGGCCAGGCCTGTAAAATCCCAGCGATCGCTCCAATTTACGGCAGGGCCGGCAAACGACACTTCACCGTCAGGAAAATTTTCATGGATAAAAGTTGTTAACTCGGCCATGAAATTATTGATCACCGAGGAGCGATCCGCGTAGTTTAAACTTTCAAAATCAATATTAACGCCATCCAGTTTGTAGCTTGTAATTTTGCTTTTTAGATTATTAAAAAAATTGTTTTTAACGGTTTCATCGGTAATAATAGCATGGATTTCATCCCCATTAAAATTGACCGCTGTTAGGATTACTTTTACACCATTATTATGCGCCTTATTGATTAAATCCGTCCATGGCCATCCCGATGGATTGCCAATGGAGCCATCTGCGCCAACTTTAAAATCAAATGCGGCAATATGGGTCAACAAATCAAAACGCAGGTTAGCCATCGCTTCCGGGTATTCCCAATCAGGCAAATAACCAAAAACTTTACGGCTTAGATTTGCAGAGGCCACCTGTTGCAACGGGATAATATTTTCATCGATTATATCAACATCTGCATTGCCTTTTTTTAAATATTGATGATTTTCCCAATCCAGTTGATGGATAGATTTTCTTTCCTGGGCAAGAAGAGAAGACACAACCAGAATAAAAACGAGTATAGGCTTTAACATTTTTAATTCTCATATTTGTTCTGTTTCTAAACTAACTGATTATTGCAAAGAAGTCGAGAGCAAAATATATATTTAGTTTAAGCGTCGTTACTCTTTTTTTGTATATTTTTAATACTTTTATTTTGATGATCCGATAGACTAAAGTCTATTACCAACTTTAGGAAGAAAAGAATGGACAACCACAATAATGAAATCGACTTTATCGTTGACGAAAATGGCCAAAAAATAAAAAAGTATAAAAAAGACGGGAACCTGAAAAAAGAATTTTACGAGCATGAGCTGGCCCATTTGCAAGAGGAGTTGGTAAAACTGCAATATTGGGTAAAAGAAAGAGGGCTAAAAGTTGCCATCGTTTTTGAAGGGCGCGGCTCTGCAGGAAAGGGCGGCGTAATCAAGCGCATCACCGAGCGAATGAACTCACGGATAGCGCGGGTTGTTGCTTTGCCTAAACCCACCGAACGCGAAAAAACACAATGGTGGTTTCAACGCTATGTGGCCCATTTGCCGGCTGCCGGAGAGATTGTACTTTTTGATCGCAGTTGGTATAACCGCAGCAACGTGGAGTGGGTGATGAAATTTTCCACCGACAGACAGGTTGAAGAATTTTTCAGGTCTTGCCCGGAATTTGAACGCATGTTGGTACGTTCCGGCGTGATCCTCTTAAAATATTGGTTTTCAGTGAGTTTTGAGGAACAACGCCGCCGCTTTGAAAGCCGCAACCAAACACCCTTAAAAAGATGGAAACTGAGCGAGATGGATTTGGAGGAGCACCGCCTTTTTACCCAATACTCCAAAGCAAAAGACCGTACATTTGAGTTTACCGATATTAAGCAAGCGCCCTGGTATGTTGTTCCATCCGATGATAAAAAGCGCGCCCGGCTAAACTGTATCAGCCATATTTTAGAACAAATCCCTTACAAAAATGTTGTGCCCGAACCAGTTGAATTGCCCGATCGCGAAGAAGTGCCATACATCCGGCCACCGATGCAGGAGCAGACGTTTGTACCACAAAAATATTAAATTCTATCTGGACTATGCCGTTGTTTCAGAGTGAATTCGACACAGTCGATTTACTCCACACCTTGTTTACCTGCCGAAACAATTTTCCCGACAATTATGGTAACAACTGTCCCCAATAAAACAAACCAGGTCCAGTGCATCAATGGCTCTAGCCCTGTATAAAGTGGATAAAGGCTGACCAGGACCATCACGATAATCCCCGCGGTAAATCCCGCGATGGCGCCTTTTTCCGTCGCTTTTTTCGAGATCAATCCCAACAAAAATGTACCAAGCAAACCACCGTAGGTAATGGAGGCGATGCCCAAAGCAATCTCCACAACAGAGTGGTTTAAGGCAATAAAGGCGAAGGCGACAATAATTAGAACCGCGGCGGCGATAATTGTAACCATGCGGGAAATTTTTAATTCCTGTTTATCGGATAAGATTTTTTTTGTTAAGGGTTTGTACAAATCCAAAATAACCGAACTGGAAAGCGAACTCATCGATCCGGCAAGGGTGGACATGGCGGCGGCAAATAGCCCGGCGATGATTATCCCTTTTACACCGATGGGCAAGTGCTGGATTATAAAAAGCGGAAATATTTCATCCGGCTTTGTAAACGGCGCAGATGGATCGCCAATGGGCACGCCATTATAAAATGAGAACAACAACATGCCAATAAAAAGGAACAAAGCAAATTGTAAAAATACGATTATCCCGCTGGCGATAATTGCTTTTTGGCTGTCCCGTAAAGTTTTGGTGGTAAGTAAACGCTGGACAATCAACTGATCCGTACCATGCGAGGCCATTGATAGAAAAAGGCCTCCGATCACAGCGCCGACAAATGTATACGGTTTACTAAAAAAATCGGAGAAGGTGGAGCCAAAATCAAAATTGAAAACCGAAAGCTTTCCGGCCTCTGCCGCCGGTGCCAGGGAAACCGCATCCATGCCCAATAAAATCCACAGGGCCATTAAAGCGCCGCCAACATAAATCCCCATCTGCACAACATCGGCCCAGATTACCCCTTTTACGCCACCGGTATAGGTGTAAACCAGCGATACAATCCCAATAATTATGATGGCCACAACATAGATTTGAAAATTTGACCAATCGGCAAAATAGGGTGTGGTTTTAAAAATTAATGCGAGAGGAATGGCCGTGGAAAAAAGACGCACGCCATCGGCAGCAATGCGGGTCAATAAAAAAACGAGTGATGAATAACGCCGTGTCGTAGGCCCGAATCGCTGCTCCAGAAAAGCATAGGCTGTACTAAGTTGCCCTGTTTTATAAGCAGGCAGAAAATAAATTGCGACTATAATTCGCGCCACCAAATAACCAATGGTCAGCTGAAGAAAATTTAAGTTTGTAAGATAGGCCAGGCCGGGAATGCTGATAAATGTGAGGCTGCTTGTCTCCGCCGCTACAATGGAAAAAGAAACCGCCCACCAGGGCACATTGCTGCCGCCCATAAAATAATCTTTAGTTGTTTTTTGCTTGCCGCCGGTTAAGGATCCAACCAGGGCAATAACGATGAGGTAAACAATTATTATAAAAATATCTATCAATGAAATCGACATATTGTCTCCATAATTTTCAGAAAGGGACAATATATATTTCAGAGCGATTAAAAAAAAAATTATCAGGGGCTGTGATGATCTTTCTTTAAAAAAAGATAAAACTTTTTTAATATTCCACCTACACTGACGAATAAAAGAATCTAATTTATAAAGGAAAGTCCCCAACTATGCCTTTTAAAACACTTGTTGTAGATGATGAAGATGGATTATGCGAGATTATTACAGAGGTCTTAAAAACCCTGGATATTGAATGCAAAGCGGCATTAAGCGGGGAAGAGGCCCTGGATATAGCGGCGCAAAACGATCCGTTTGATTTATTTATTATTGATATGAACATGCCGGGAATGACAGGCGAAGAAACCTATAATCACCTCAAAGATAAATATCCTAAAATACCCCTGGTTTTTATGTCCGGCTATGATTTAAGCAACGAGCTAAAAGCAATGAACCTCCCTTGCCCCCATACATTCTTAAAAAAGCCTTTCACCATAACCGAGTTGGCACAAACCGTTTCGCAATTAGTCCATTAAAGCTACGGTTTTTGAAACCCGGCAGGATTATATTATCCCAATAAGCTTGTTTTCAAACTTGGTAAGTATGATTTGTTTCTTCATTATTAGCAGGCTATATTTCGTGATAAAAGAAACCTAAAACAATGTATATCCGCGATAAACGCAATGCGTGTATCGGGATGTTGTGGCGCAATTTCCACAAAATGAGATAGAAAGAGAATGATTTGAAAGGAAGAAACGAAAAAGCTTAAGCACTAAGCCGGACAAAAGGAAAACTGTCCAAGCTGAAGATC
>JAJRVW010000134.1 GCA_024277115.1 Calditrichota bacterium | reverse complement strand
TGATACGGAACAGGAAATAACATTTATTTATAAACCTGAGAAAACGGGGTTGCAAAAATTTACAGTAAAACTGTTGCCCGAAGTGCCTGATGCAAATTCAAAAAACAATATGTATGTTTTTACGCAAAAGGTGATTAAAAATAAAATCAGGGTAGGGATTTTTTCCGCCACGCCAAATTATGAACATAAGTTTATCAAGTTTGTCCTGAATCAAACGGAGAATATTGAGGCCCGCTCCTTTATAAAGATTAAGAATAAAAACTTAGCTGATTATAGCACCGATAGTCTCGATGTCATTATATTTCAGGATTATCCTGCAAATAATTCTACACCGGCTGAATTATCAAAAATTAAAAATAGCTTGATTAAAAATCACCCGGGCTTTTTAGTGCTGCCGGGACGAAAAATTAATCTGGCCAAGTTAGAAATGTTTTACGATTTTATGCCTATTAAAAGCATAATGCCCCGAAGTAGATTAGAAAATGAGTTATTTCTTCCTCTCGCTAAAACGAGTATCCACCCGCTGTTAAATTTATTTAATGATGCACAGCTTAATACTTCTTACTGGAATAACCTGCCACCTGTCACGATAAATTTTTCAACGGTTGCAAAGGAGAAATCAACGGTATTATTGGAAGCCAACAAACGTGCGCTTGCCGCCAATGGGCTGATTGTTTTAGAGAACAATGGTCTTAAGTCGGCATTAATTAACGGGACGGGTTTGTGGAAATGGCATTTTTTATTGCGTGACAACCCGGACTATAAAAATGGATATAAAAACCTTCTCGTAAACCTGGTTAGGTGGTCGGCAAATAATGAAAAATTTAAACCGGTTGTTTTAGAGGTCAATAAAAACAGTGCAAATCCGGGGCAGGAAATAATTTTAAAAGGATTTATCTATTCGGCACAAAATGCCCTGGTAAAAACAGGCCGGATGGAACTTGCTGCCGAGTGGCAAGGAAAAAATTTTACGATCCAAATGGAAAAGGATAGAAGCGGCGTATTTATCGCGCGCTATAAACCCATTGGTGAAGGCGCTTATACTTTTAAAGTGGATGGTTTTATCGGGAGTGATAAAATTGGCAAAGACCGGCAAATAGTCCAGGTTTTACCGTACAACAGGGAGTTTGTACAAACAAATCTTGATACGCTGTTCTTAAAACAACTTGCCGAAGAAAGTGACGGTATGTTTTTTAGGGCTCAAAATGCAGAGAAAATTTTTAATTATTTGGATTTGGCAGACACACAAATTATGCATACAAATGAGGTTGCGCTACGTTATAAAAACTGGCTTTTATATGTGATTATATTTATTGCAGCCATGGAATGGATAATTCGCAAAAAGAATAATTTGGCATAATTAATAAGCACAAAAAGATTGAGCTGCCTTTATTGGCGCCTAAGAATAAGTCAAAACTTATGGAAAAAAATGGAGACAATTATGAAACGTTGCGGATGGGTTCCTGAAAACGATGATTTGTATTGCAAGTACCATGATGAAGAGTGGGGCGTTCCCGTCCATGACGAGCAGCTTTTATTTGAATTTTTGATACTGGAAACATTTCAGGCCGGGCTTAGCTGGCGGACTGTTTTGTATAAACGGGAAAATTTCCGTAAAGCTTTTGCCGGATTTAATATAAACAAAGTTGCTAATTATACCGAGGACGATCAGGCGCGTTTATTGCAGGATGCCGGCATTATTCGTAATAAACTAAAAATTAAAGCGGCCATCTCCAATGCACAGGCTTTTCTAAAAGTAGCCGAAGAGTTTGGCAGTTTCGATAATTATATTTGGGGATTTGTAAACCATAAGCCGATTGTTAATAGCTGGAAAAGCCTAAGTGAAATTCCCGCCAAAACGGAGCTTTCCGATAAACTTAGCGCCGATCTTAAAAAACGCGGTTTTAAATTTGTGGGCTCCACCGTTGTCTATGCGCACATGCAGGCCACCGGCATGGTGAATGACCATATTGTGGATTGTTTTAGGTATGATGCGGTTTGACGTGAAATATATTTTGGAATATTTATATTCAGGTCTATATTTGGAGCCAAATAATAAAGGATCATGATGAAACAACTTCAAATTTCAAAAGATATTTTTCCATTGGGTGTTTTTAAAACGAAAGCATCAAACATACTCAAACAACTTCATCAATCACAACGCCCGGTCGTAATTACTCAAAACGGAAATCCAACAGCGGTACTAATTACACCTGAGACTTATGACTCCTTGATGGAAGAAAAGAAGTTTATACAGGCTGTAAGGGAAGGGATTGACGATTCAAAAGCAGGAAGGGTTGTTGATGATGATAAGGTAACACTCATTCTCGATGAAAAATTTGGGAACATAGGAAAATAATGAAACTTGTCTGGACGTTACGTTCCCAAAACGACCTTGTTGAAATCGGGGAATTTATATCAAAAGATAAGCCGGCCGCTGCAAGAAAATGGGTTGAAAAAATTAGGGATCAGGCTCGGGTAGCTAAAGAAATGCCCATGGCTGGAAGAAAGGTTCCTGAAATTGGGCGTGATGACATAAGAGAAGTTTTTGTTAAAAGTTATCGTATTGTTTATTTAGTTAAAGCGAACTCAATAGAAATACTCACCGTTTTTGAAGGCCATCGCCTTTTTCCACAATCCGTTCAAAACTCAAGTTCAAAAGCAAAAGGTTGACTCTTTTATGAAATTCGCATAATTGACAAAGTAACGGTAATAGAATATATTGAATTAAATATTTTATAATAAGTATTTAAGCCTTTTATCTTCCCGAAATCTGGAAAACTTTAGTGAATGAAATTTTTGAAAATAAAACATCTACGCTAATAAAAAAAATTATTGTTGGGGTTATTTTATTAATATTTTTAATTTTCTGTATTTGGGTTATCCCTGTTATGATCGCAAATTCTTATGCTATTGCTGATTATAATAATGCGTATAGAGAATTTGTCTATAAATATCGCATTTTAGTTTTACAATTGATAGCAGGGATTACAATAATCTTTGGGTTATATCTAACATATAGACGGATTTATAACTCTGAACAGCAGACAGACATCCTTAAGAAAAATCAACAATTAGAAGTATTCTCAAAAGCGATAGAACAACTTGCATCTAAAAAATCTGAAATTAGAATTGCAGGGTTATATTTACTGGGTGAGTTATCACGAATTGAGTATTTTAATGAAAAAGTTTTAAGGATTATATCAACATATCTTTCAAGAAATACCTGGGATCCAAATAGAATCATATTGAATGATAAATTTATTTCAGGCTTTTATGAAAATCCAAATAACAATCTTTTAGAGAATGCAAATTTGGATGAATTTCAACATATTACAAAGGCTTTAAATATTCTCTTATCGGTTTCAAAGAATACTGAATCAAGATATCCACTAGATATTCGAAAAATTATTATTACGGGAACTTTTAATAATGGAGTTTTTAATAATATAAATTTTAGTAACTCATTTTTTATTAATGTGAATTTTGAAAGTGTTCTTTTTGAAGAGTTATGGTTTCACAATTGCATTTTTATTAATTGTAATTTTGATGACTGTAATTTTCTAAAAACGTATTTTAATCATTCTAAAGCTTATCTTAGTGCTTTCCAGAATTGTGATTTTAATCAAGGTAGCTTGCAAGCATCATTTGAAAAAGTAAAATTTATAAATATTAAATTTAGTGGACGAGCAATTTTTATGAATGGGGCAATATTAAAAGATTGTGACCTCGTAGGTTGGAATGGTTATAACCAGTTAGTTTGTACGGCTAAATTTGAAAATTGTAATTTTGATGAAAATTTTAAAAAATATTTTGATGACAATTGTCATCAAAAGAATGAAGGTATTGAGATTGATAAACTTAAATAGAAATATCTTTTAGAATAGTCTTTTAAAGCTTGACCAAAACTAAATAGATAACATTTACAGAAAATCTTCCTATGATCTCCAAAGTATACACCGCCGCGTTAATGGGCATTGATGCCTATAAAGTTGAAGTTGAAACCCACGCAGAAGGAAATGTCCCGTTCTTTACAATTGTAGGCTTACCGGATAATGCTGTAAAAGAGAGCCGCGAGCGTGTTGTATCAGCCATAAAAAATTCCGGCTATAAATTTGTTTATCAAAAACGTATCACCATCAACCTTGCCCCGGCCGATATAAAAAAAGAAGGCTCGTCATACGACCTGCCCATAGCAGTTGGGATTATGACCACACAGGAAATGATCGAGCCTGGCAAACTAAATGATTATATTATTTTGGGTGAACTGGCCTTAGATGGTTCCATCCGCCCGGTACATGGTAGTTTATCCATTGCCATCGCAGCTGAAAAAATGGGTTACAAAGGTATTATCTTGCCGGAAGAAAATGCGCGCGAAGCCTCAATGGGCAGCCCGGAATTGGATGTGATCCCTGCTGCGCATTTAACGGATGTGGTAAATTTTCTTAATGGGCAGCTTCAAATCGACCCATTTAAAACAGATATTCATGAGCTGTTCAGGGAAGGGCAGAAATCCAAATTTGATTTTGCCGATGTAAAAGGGCAGGAGCATGTAAAACGCGCCCTTGAAGTTGCCGCGGCCGGTGGTCATAATATAATCATGGTCGGCCCGCCGGGATCGGGCAAAACCATGTTGGCCAAACGCTTTGCAACCATTTTGCCACCGCTTTCCTTAGAAGAGGCCATCCAGACAACTAAAATCCACTCTATTTCCGGCTTGCTAAAAAATAATCATGGCCTTGTGGCAACACGCCCCTTTCGTTCACCGCACCACACAATTTCCGATGCAGCGCTTGTGGGCGGCGGCAAATATCCCAAACCGGGCGAGGTGAGCCTGTCCCATCATGGGGTTTTATTTTTAGATGAATTACCAGAATTTAAAAAAAATGTATTGGAAGTGATGCGCCAACCCATGGAAGATGGTTATGTCACTATTTCCCGGGCGTCAATGTCATTAACTTATCCTGCCAACTTTCTCTTGGCCGCTGCAATGAACCCTTGTCCCTGTGGCTATTTTGGTGACCCGACCCGTAGTTGTACCTGTCCGCCGCCACAAATTCAGCGTTACCTGGCAAAAGTGTCCGGGCCTTTATTAGACCGGATCGATATTCATATTGAGGTGCCCGCCGTCAAGTTTAAAGAGCTTTCCTCGGATCGAAAAGGCGAACCGTCTGCAAAAATACGGGAACGTGTGGAGCAGGCCCGGAACGTGCAGCAAAAACGATTTGAAAGTGAAACGGATTTGTTCAGCAACGCCGATATGCAAGCTGCGGAAATCCGGAAGTTTTGTAAAATCGACGAAGTCGGGCAGGAGTTACTTAAAACAGCCATCAATAAACTGGGGCTCTCCGCCCGTGCCTACGACCGCATTTTAAAAGTTTCCCGAACGATTGCCGATTTGGCCAAAGAAGAATCTATTTTACCGGAACATATCAGCGAGGCCATCCAATACCGCAGCCTTGATAGAGATATTTGGAGCTGATTATTATTTTTCTAAGAAAGATGGAATCTTTAATCCCAATTTTTAGTTTTCCTCTCATTAACCAGTAAGCAGAATAAATCTCAAACATCTATTTGTTTTAAAAAAGCAGGATAATTAGATTTTGCCGCTTTAAGACGAGTAAGAGTAAGGTCATGATTATGAAAACGATTATGATGAAGTTATAGAGTTCTTTTACGCAAATCAAAATATGATGAATCCCAAAAAATGATCTATTATAAAAAGGCCGAGAATAAATGAGTACGCAGACAAGCGAGAAAATTCAAAAAGCACAAAAAACAAAAAAACGTATCACCATCCGTTTCGCAGGCGATTCAGGTGATGGCATCCAGCTAACAGGCAATCAGTTTACAAGCACCACAGCCATTTTTGGAAATGATTTGTCTACTTTTCCGGATTACCCGGCGGAAATCCGCGCACCTGCCGGGACCCTTTTTGGTGTTTCCGGTTTTCAAATCCAGTTTAGCAGCGATAATGTCCACACGCCAGGCGACGACAGCGATGTATTGATTGCCATGAACCCGGCAGCCTTAAAAGTGAGCCTTGGTTTGCTAAAAGAAAATGGTATCATCATTGTCAACAAAGATGCTTTTAGCGATCGAAACCTTAAACTGGCCGGCTATGACGAAAACCCATTGGAAGACCGTACTTTGGATGGCTACCAGCTTTTTGACGTTCCAATCACAAAATTAACGCGTGAGGCGTTGATTGATTCGCCCCTGAAAAGTAAGGAAAAAGACCGTTGTAAAAATTTCTTTGCATTGGGGATTGCTTATTGGATGTTCACCCGTCCATTGGATACGACGTTGGACTGGATTAAAAATAAGTTTAAAAATAAACCGGATATCATCGAGGCAAACTCTTTGGCGCTTAATGCCGGCTACTCGTATGCTTTGTCTACGGAGATTTTTACAACGTCCTATCAAATTGATCAGGCCAAAGTTGAACCGGGACTTTACCGAAATATTACAGGCAACGAGGCCATTGTATTGGGGTTGATTACGGCATCTCAAAAAGCCAAAATGGAATTGTTTATGGGAGGTTACCCCATTACGCCTGCCAGCGATATTCTCCATTATCTTTCAAAGTACCGCAACTATGATGTTAAAACTTTTCAGGCCGAAGATGAAATTGCCGGAGTTGGTGCGGCGATTGGCGCTTCATATGCGGGTGCATTGGGTGTCACGGCATCCAGCGGGCCGGGCATTGCTTTAAAAGGGGAATTTCTTGGTTATGCCGTTATGATGGAGCTGCCTCTGGTTGTGATTAATATTCAGCGAGGCGGGCCAAGTACAGGGTTGCCAACAAAAACAGAGCAGGCCGATTTATTACAGGCCATGTATGGCCGAAACGGTGAAGCGCCTATCCCGGTGATTGCCGCACAAAGCCCGGCAGATTGTTTTGAAGCGGCTTATGAAGCGGCCAAAATTGCCTTACAGTTTACAACGCCGGTTTTTTTGCTTTCTGATGGATACATTGCTAACGGGGCGGAACCTTGGTTAATCCCGGATACGGATAAAATCCCTGAAATAAATGTAAAATATGCCGACCCCAAAGAAAGCTATCAGCCTTATGCACGCAACCCTGAAACGCTTTCCCGTGAACTGTCTTTGCCGGGAACAAAAGGCCATGAGCACCGTCTGGGCGGTTTAGAAAAAGAAGATATTACCGGAAATGTTTCGTACGATCCGGACAACCATGACAAAATGATCCGGTTGCGGGCGGAAAAAGTGGAACGCCTGGTAAATTATATTAATGAACCCAAGATTGATGGTGACGAGAGTGGCGATGTTTTGATCGTGACTTGGGGCAGCACCTACGGTACAATGTGCAATGTTGTCGAAGAAATGCGTGCAAATGGTGATGCGGTTTCATGGTTTCATTTGCGTTGGATAAACCCATTGCCAAAAAGTCTTGGTAAAATTATCAAAAACTTCAAACATGTAATCGTGCCCGAAATAAATATGGGCCAATTAATAAAAATTTTACGCGCAGAATATCTAGTGGATGCCAAGCCTGTTAACCAGGTAAAAGGGCTGCCATTTAACACACAAGATGTGATCGACGCAATCTACGCGATTAAGAAAGGTTAAAAATGTCTGACCAGGTTTTAACAAAAGAAGATTTTACATCCGACCAGGAAGTACGCTGGTGCCCGGGATGCGGCGATTACTCGATCCTTGCACAAACGCGTAAGGTTTTGCCTCAGCTTGGAATTCCTAAAGAAAACATCGTTTTTGTCTCCGGGATTGGTTGCTCCAGCCGTTTCCCATATTACATCGATTCTTTTGGGATTCATGGGATTCATGGGCGTGCGCCGGCAATTGCATCGGGCATAAAACTGGCCAACCCGGATTTAAAAGTATTTATTGTTACCGGTGATGGCGACGGGCTTTCCATTGGTGGCAATCACCTAATTCATCTGTTTCGCCGTAATATTGATGTGACGGTTTTACTTTTTAATAACCGTATTTACGGCTTAACAAAAGGGCAGTATTCGCCCACAAGCGAGCGAGGGAAGATCACAAAATCTTCGCCGTTTGGCTCTCTTGAAAATCCATTTGATCCCATTAAAATGGCTTTGGCTTCCGGGGCAACATTTGTGGCACGCAGTGTGGACCGCGAACCGAAGCATCTTGCCGAAACCATAAAAATGGCGGCGGAACACGTCGGGACATCTTTTGTCGAGATTTATCAAAACTGTAATATTTTTAATGATGGGACTTTTGAATCGTTGACGGATCCAAAGATAAAAAAAGATAATATAGTCGTGATGGAAGAGGGCAAACCTTATATTTTCGGTAAAGAAAGTGACCGGGTATTAGCTTGGGAAGACGGTAGCTTTTCTGTTAATATGCATGACGAAGCATCTTCATCACTCGTGCATAGTCTGGCAAATTCCAACTCTTCTGTCGAGTTTGCGCTGGCCGAATTGACCATGGATGAACATAAGCCAACACCGATTGGCGTTTTTAGAAAAATTAATAAAAACACTTATGACGGGTTATTGACCAAACAAGTAGAAAATGTAAAAGAAAAGCTCGGATCAGGCGATTTAGAGAAGTTGTTAAGCTCTGGAAATACATGGGAAATTAAATAATTACACATTATATGTGACACCCAAAAAAATGATAAACAAATTTGCACAATCAGCGCTCATAAACCCAAACTCAAAAATACTTATTGTTGATGATTCGCCAGAAAACATTGAGACGGTTGAGCAAATTCTTGAAGATTTTAAGTATGAAATATTCAAAGCGCTTAATGGTGATGATGCGTTAGAATTAATTGAGAAAATTGATCCAAATATCATTTTACTGGATGTGATGATGCCAGGCAAAAATGGATTTGAAGTTGCTGAAATATTAAAACAAAATGAGAAAACCCGCCTGATTCCCATTATTATGCTTACTGCTCTGGATGGCCAGGATGAACGTTTGCGCGGCTATCAGATTGGTGTGGATGATTTTATCTCAAAGCCGTTTAATATTTTTGAATTACGTGCCCGTGTGCGAAATTTGCTGCAATTACACACCTACATCAGCGAGCTCGACCATGCCGAACAGATTATTTTTAGCCTTGCACGCACAGTAGAAGCAAAAGACAAATATACCGAGGGGCATTCGGAGCGGCTTTCGATAATGAGCACTAAATTGGGGCGTAAGATAAGTATGTCCGAAAGTGATTTGGTGATATTAAGACGTGGCGGTATTTTACATGATATAGGTAAAATTGCCATTCAGGATTCAATTTTACAAAAAGAAGGCCCTTTATCTGACGAAGAATTTGAGATTATTAAAACACACCCTGCAGAAGGCGAACGTATTTGTGCCCCACTAAAAAGCTTAAAACCCATTCTACCGGTAATTCTACATCATCACGAAAAATATAATGGCAGCGGATATCCGGCAGGCCTTAAAGGGAGTGACATCCCTATCCACGCACGTATTATGGGTATTGTTGATTGTTATGATGCCTTAACCACAACCCGTTCCTATCGCCCGTCTATGTCAGTCGACAGAACACTTGGTATTATGGACAATGAAACAATAAAAGGTAAATGGGACCCATTTCTTTTTAATAAGTTTTTAGAGCTAGTGGAAGATATGGAATTTGCCGAGCTTGTTTAATAAAATAGTTTCTACGAATTTTCCCTCACCAATCGATTCTTATAATAAAATTGGCTTGTAAATATTGCCAATTGTTTTTAAGTTCAATCATCCATTCAATAAAAAATAAGTAAATAATTATGCGTTTAGTTATCACGATTTTTTGGATAATTTTGGCCTTTTTTGTGCTGTGGGTTTTTTCTTTAAATGTTGGGCAAACTGTTCAGATTGATTTGTTTTTTACAAAATTTGAACAAGTGAACCTGATAACCGTAACATTCGCTTTACTGTTTATTGGTTTTGCCTTTGGGATACTTTTTTTTCTGATCCAATTGGCCAAATCTAAAAAAGAACACTTTCAATTGAAGAAGCAGATTAACGCCCTATTAGCAGAACTATCAGAATTAAAAAGTAAATCTAACGATATTAAGTCGATAGAATCGTCTGATGACAATACTTCAGATAATCCAATTACTGAAAAATAGTTTTTAGCTTGCCTAAAGAGAAATAAAATATGTTTATTAAGATGATAATATCTAAGGTTTTAATAATTTCTATCATGTTTTCCATACCCTCTTTTGGACAGGATGCCGCGCGCTTGTTCCGGTTATATCAAGACAAAGATTTTATTGCCCTTAAAGAAAACTATCTAAAGGTTAAAGCTAAGTTATCAAAAGCCGATCAATTATTTTTTAGCGCTTTATATAATAAGGATGCCGAAAAAGCGTTTGCGACGTATAAAGACCTCTTCCAGAATTACAATGGCAAGTTAAAATATTTTAGTGGAGAAAGGCTTAAAGATTATTATTATGCCCGTGGATATTACAGCACTGCTTCAGATTATGAAAAGTACCTGGTAGAAAATCGCCAGCTGATTGAAACAATCGGCAGCACAAAACAACCCTTTCGACCGGAAGTTGTTGATACCGAAAAGTTATTTATACAGGTGGGTGCCTTTGGGTTAAAAGAAAATGCCGAACAGATGCGCAAAATGCTGTCGACACAAAAAGTGGCATCCATAATTAAAATAAGACATGTAAAAAATAAAGAATTGTTTTGTGTTTGGGTTATTGGTAAGCAAAATTTTAAACAGACATTAAAATTTGCTGACGAACTAAAACACACCTATCACCTTGATTATAAAATAATAAAAGAATGAGGATATAAATGGATATTGAGCTTTTAAGTTCTATACCCTTGTTTTCGGAGCTTAGTGAGGAAGAGCTGATAAACATTTCGAAGCAAACGGTTAGACAAGTTTATAAAAAAGACAACATGGTTTTAATCGAAGAAGAAATCGGTTCTACCATGTTTGTAATTCTTGACGGGCGGGTTAAGATATCGCGGATTAGTGATGAAGGAAGAGAAGTTATTTTATCCATTTTATGTGACGGTGATTTTTTTGGTGAGATGTCTATTTTGGATGGGCAAACCCGTAGCGCCAACGCTGTTACACTTGAGGATACACAAATGCTCATTGTTCGCCGCGAAAACTTTTTACAAATGCTATACGATTATCCACAGGTGGCAATTAATCTTTTAAAAGAACTTGCACACAGGCTTAGGCGCAGCGACTCTCAAATTAAAAGCCTTTCCCTGCAAAATGCATTGGGCAGGGTGGCTTCTACAATCTTGCGGATTGCGGATGATTCGGGCACAATTAAGCATGGCCAGGTAGAAATATCCAGCCTGCCGCCACAGCAAGACCTGGCAAATATGGCCGGTACAAGCCGCGAAACTATTGCCCGGGTAATCAAATCTTTAAGCCAGTTAGGGTATGTTAAAAAAGAAGGAAGCAAATTAATCATTTTAGAATACGACCGGTTCAGACAGGATTTTTCATAACTAACATATGGATACGCGACAAATTTCAATTTGCCTGATTTCGAATAATGAGGAACGGCTTAATAAATATTTAGGCCTCCTTGTAGACCCTACCAATAAAGTTATAGCAGGAACATTTAATCAGGCATTTCAGGAAATCTTTATTGAAGAGAATCCTGACCTTCTGATAATCGATGCCTCGTCGTACGATAATTTTGATTATCGGATCATTGAACCGCTCAGGTCTCAGAAAAAATATCAAAACCTGCCTTTTATTTTTTTAATTTCCAATACCCAGCAAGCCCTCATCCAGCAACTTTATAAAATCCCTTTGAACAGGGTGCTTATCGAGCCCGTTAATAAGTATTTGTTGATTTCCGAAATAAATAATTCGATCCATCTAAACAGTTTGGAACGCCGTGTAAATTTATATAAAGATATTGTTGATGGCGAGAAGAAACTTATCTCTTATATGGATGAGCTTTTAGAGTTCAGCCGGGTTACCGAGATTAAAAATAAAGATGAACTTTTAAATTATCTCCAGACAGGTTTTGTAAAAAAACTGGAGCTCGCCCTTGCTGTAGAGATGTGTGTAGTTGGCATTTACAGCGAAGAAAAACAAACGTTCACAATTAAAATCTATAGCCAGGACGGGAAAGAAGTCAGCCGGGAGTTATCAATATCTGTTACGGCATCAAAAATCAAGGAATTACTCACCCGAAACTATCCACTAATTTTTGAAAATGAATTACTTGCAGACTCGTTTGTGCAGGAAATTGAAGAAGTTTTGGGGTATAAAATTTCCGGTATGCTTGTGACACCGCTCGTTTTGCTGCACCAACCTGTTGCCTGTTTTATTTTAATCAACAAACTCTATCGTAACGATTTCTCAGAAAATGATTTGGCCTTCACCACAATTGCAGCTCAAAAAATAATTTATCATTTAGAAATGTTAGAAATAATCGGTAAAGAAAATGCCAATAAATTCTTACAAAAAATGCCGATCGATTCTGTTGCCAAGAGCTCTTTGTTACTTGAAAAGGTCCTTTCCGCCGTTGACTTTGGATTAGTCATTTTCGATGATATTTTAAATATCCATTATTATAATCCGGCATCAAACACAATACTGCGCTCCGACAGGAAACCGGCAACCTTAAAAGAAATGTTTGACGAAGTCGCTTTTGAACAGATAAACAACTCGATTGAACTTGGCGATTTTCCGGTTGTACGCAAAGAAATTCATATCCATCTTAATCGTGAAACAGATTTTTATGTGGGTTATTCCATTTATACCATGGAGTGGGATTATAACAAAAAATATTATATCCTGGTCTTTTCAGAAATATCCCAGACAAAACGAATCCAGGCCGAAATAATCCGAATGGACCGAATGGCCTCTCTCGGTATTTTAAGTTCCGGGATTGCCCATGAGATTCGCAATCCGTTGGCAGGCATAAAGGCCATGGCCGAGAATATGGAAGAAGAATTGCCAAAGGGTTCGCATACTTTAGAATATGTTTACCGCATTTTAAGGCAGGTCGACCGGCTCGACACTTTGTTACGATCATTTTTTAGTTATGCCAAACCAACCCGTCCTGATCCCAAAGACCGGCATATTAAAATAATCGTGGATGAGGCCCTTGGCTTATTTACACGAAAATTGCGTGAGAAGAATATCAAAGTTTCTCAATATTACGCCAAAGAGCTGGCGCATGTTTTTGTAGATGCCAACCAGATTCAACAGGTCTTAATAAATGTTATTTTAAATAGTATCCAGGCGATGGATAGTAATGGCGAACTTAACATATCGGCTGATAATGCACAGACACAGGTGCCTACAATCGATCGTAGAAAACGCTCCCCGGGGCTTTTATCCGACAAATTTATCGAAATATCAATCAGTGATACAGGTTCTGGTTTTGACGATCACCTCAAAGAGAAGATTTTTAACCCGTTTTTTACGACTAAATCTGCGGGAACAGGTTTAGGATTGGCCATAGTTTATCAAATTGTACGGGAACACGGTGGCCAGATAGATGTTGAGAGTGAACAGGGAAAAGGGACAACTTTCAAGATTCTTCTTCCTGCATCCGAATCAACTGTAACTTCCAGTGTAATTTCTTAGGGTCAATACATTTGGTTCAAGCAGCCAACTGTTACCGGTATTCACCAATTTATAGCAGTTTATCCAATTGACTCAATTTAGGGGATTAAGTATATTCAGGCTAATAAGCCGTATAAATATTATTTCTGGAAAAGATGAAGTAATTGTGTTCAAACCTACAAAAAAGTATAAAACGTTCGATCTACAAAAAAGGCTGGGAGATTTTTCGTATCTTAAGCCGGAAGATAATGCCCGAATTAAATTTGACCGTTTACCAAAAGGCAGGCATAAGCCCGTCTGGTATTTAGTGATTGGTTTTGCCGCTGTTTTATATTTTTTCTTTTATTTAATAAATTATTAGCACTTTCAGGGATTGGAGAATAGAGCAAATGATCCAAATTGGAAAAATCATAAAAAAAGTCCCCATATTTAGAATGTTGGGAAAAGAGAGCATCGATTTTATTGTAGAGCGACTGAAGTTTAAAACCTTTAGCCCGGGTGAAGCTATTTGTAAAACCGGGGACAAGGGCGAAGAGATGTATATTATCATCAGTGGCGAAACGGATGTTCTGGTTGGGGAACCAGGGAAAGAGGTTGTTGTCGCCACGTTAAAATCAGGTGATTATTTTGGCGAAATGTCTTTGTTAACCGATGAACCGCGTTCAGCAACTGTACTCTCCAAAGCAGGGTGCGAAACCTTTGCCCTTTATAAAAATGATTTTGATGTAATCCTGGAACGTTTTCCATCCATTGCCTTGAGCATGACCAAGATTGTAAGCCAGCGTTTAAGCGACACCAATAAAAAAGCGGCGAAGATGCCTAAGCCGGAAGATATCGACGCAAAAGGTGGGAAAGGCCCGCAAGGTGATTTAAAAGATATTGCTTTGGTTGATCTGATCAGTTTTTGTGAAAGCAATTCCCTTACCGGTACAATGAATTTGGTTAAGGGGAGTGATGAAGGTATTTTTACTTTTGAACGTGGCAATTTGCTTTCAATTAAAATGGGCGATGTTACAGAAGATGCCGCCCTGGATACAATGCTTGGCTGGAATGAGGGTAAATTTGATATTACCGTAAGCCCACTTAGCCTTGGAATTGAAACCGAAGAAAGTGAAGAAGACGAAGTTAAAAGCATCCTAATTGTCAATAACTCCCTTGTTGTGCGTAGGGTGATAGAACGCGCCTTTAAAGGTTTGGGGTATATCGTGGACACCGCAACGAATATTGCCGACTCGATCACTAAAACAGCCAGTCAAAAAACAGACCTGATCATTTCAGATGTAAAACTTTCGGACGGCAATGGCGTGGATTTTATTAATAAAATTAGAGAGGAAAATGACTTGCCGTTTATTTTTATTACGGATGATTCTATCAAGCCTGAGTTTGAAGAAGAGTTAAAACAACTCGGAAATGCCGAGCTGACTAAAACACACGAAGTTAGTGAAATAGTAAAAATAGTTGAAAATACACTCCTTTAAATGTATAAAACATCCTTAGAGCAACTTAAAAATATTCCGCTATTTAGTTTTGTCTCCGATGAAGACCTTGAACTCATCGCTGAAAAATTAGAATTAAGGTCTTTCCCCGCCAATACTCAATTGATCGAAGAAGGTGATCCAGGCGATTGTTTATATCTGATAAAAACTGGCAGGGTAAAAGTTTTTGCCAAGCATGAAGACCTGAAACAAGAGATCATTCTGTCATATTTGGATGCGGGTGACCATTTTGGAGAGATGTCACTTATATCCGGTGAACCGCGTTCTGCAAGCGTTGTTTCTGTTACCGATATTGAAGTGTGGGAATTGAGCCGTTCGGTTTTTGACTCCTTGATAATGAACAACCCCAATATTACACTTACCTTAACCCATCTTTTAACCCAACGTCTTAAAGAAGCCAATATCGCCCGAAAAGAATCGGAAGAATATTATGAGAAAAAGTTTATGCCTCATGGTAATTTGAGCTAAATTCATGTGGTGCAGTTGTTGAAATATGCGGAAGATAACTCGCTTACAGGAACAATTGTATTAGAAAATAATGATGCCAATGCTCAATTTATTTATCAAAAAGGGCAGTTGTTACAGCTTGAGTTTGAGGGAAAAGAAGAAGATGAAGCGATGGATATTATTTTGGAGTGGGAGACGGGCAGTTATAAAGTAGAGCCCAATTTATCCAAGCCGGAAGAACAAATTGGCAAGGAGTTTGCGGAGGAAGAAGATAAGCCAAAAGACTCCAACGAAGAGTTGGTCGTAGCTTACCTACACGAGAAGCTTTCTGATTTTATCCATTTTGCAGGCGCACGGATTACTCAACGGGCCATTAATCGCTGCTATCATAATTTTGAAGCATATTTTAAAATTATCCATGAAATTAAGATAAGTGTGTTGCCGGAATTTGTTGTAGAGTTGGACATCAAAAAGAAATGGGGCGATAAACATACACTTTTATTGGCAATAATCATGCGCGATCTGGCCGCTGCCGTCGAACGGGACGTGATTGGCATGATCTTTTGGACACCACGTTCCACAGAAGAGAAAATCAACGAATTTTTAGAATCTCTCGATTTTTTTGAATATTATGACCAAGCGATGGAACTTGTAGGTCGATAATAGGGCATTCTATTACCGTGGTAGGTCGGCTTGTAAAATCTCAAATGCCTCGTCTACCGTATCCACAAATTTAAAAAGTTTAAGATCATCCTCTGTAATAGTTCCCCACTTTACCAAAGCATCAAGATTTATTACATCGTTCCAATACTCTCGCCCAAAAAGGATAATCGACATGTGTTTATTTACTTTCTTTGTCTGGATTAGAGTCAACGCTTCCATAAATTCATCGAGTGTACCAAACCCGCCGGGGAATATAATAATTGCCTTTGCAAAATATATAAACCAATATTTGCGCATAAAAAAATAATGAAATTCAAAGCTTAATTCTTCGGTAATATAAGGGTTTGGGTACTGCTCCATCGGCAATGAAACATTAAGGCCGATCGATCTTCCTCCTGCAAGCCCTGCGCCCTTATTGGCAGCTTCCATAATACCGGGCCCACCACCGGAACATACATAGTATTTTTGTTTCCTGGTCTTCTCGTTCATTGTCCAGGATGTAAGTTTTTGAGATAGTTCAATCGCATCCTCGTAGTAACGGGAAATCTTTAAATCCATTTGGGCTTTATTAAACTGTGCTTTGGTTTTGTCATTTGCTGTTTTAAAATATATTTTTTCCGCTGCTTCCAAATTTTCTTTTGCAACATCTTCGGGCAATATCCGCGCAGAGCCAAAAAAGACAATGGTTGCTTTGATGTTAAATTCTTTAAATCGATAAAAGGGTTCAAAATATTCGGCTTGTATTCGCAGAGGACGGGCATTTTTACTATTCAGAAAAGTGTTGTTTTTATATGCTTTTTCAGGTTTATGTGGCGTAGCCATGAATATCCTTTACTTATTTTTTAATTGGGCAACCACTTCGTTGATTGCTGCAATATACTTTGAGTGCTGTGTTTCCATTTCAGTGATAAAAGAGTTTTCGACATATTTTCCCAAAACAGCATCCATTTCTTCTTTATTTCTATAGACCATTTTTCGGAACGGGTTAGTATAATCTTTTAAGCGTGATTCTTTTGTCCATTCCAAAATATGAGCACTGGTGGTTTTAGACAAAACAAGAAGCTCAAGGATATCTTTAATAGAAATCTCTTCTGCGTTTTTATGAATTGATTTTGCCCAGTAATCGATGGCCACCTGTCTTTTTTGTGTACCATAATTTTTCCATAGGGTTCTATACTGTGCATGGATGTCATCCCAGGATGCTAGTTTTTCAGATTTAATATCTGCGATTAATTCGGAATAATCGTTTTCATTAATTAATTGTCCGCCAAAATTAATCCAATTTGTGGAAAGTGTTTTATTGCCTTTAAGGGAAGCGATGCCGTTAAAGTCATGCGATTGTAAAAATGTAAGAATTTCCCGTGCCGCAAAATAAGCGAGCATTTTTTTAAAGAGCCAAATTGCCTGTACAGGTTTTATAATTAAGGTCTTTTCTTTTGGGCATATATCTTCAATGTAAATCCCGGTTAATTCACTTTTTTTATCAAATATCTCCGGGTTAGTTTTTACAGCTTTACCCGTCTGTTTTAGTATTGCTTCTTCCAGCAACGCAATCCCGTCTAACATTTCATAAGCAGAATCGGGCGCTAAAAAATCAATCTCAATATTTTGATCTTTTATAATGCGCTTGTCCCGATTTTTAAATTTCCAGCTGTTCCGCGCAAGGGCATACATATTATAGCGGAACCAAAATGCGGGAAAAAGTTGTACTTTTCCGGAAGCCGGGTCTTTGCTGACCAATGAAAAAGGTAGTTTAACGTTCAGCTCGTTCTCATACGCGCCTTTGGCAATCAGGGTAAAAGAAGTAAATATGGAGTTATGTTTATAGCTCGAGTCCAGCCCGGGCCAAAAACCGCGCCCCGCAAAAATTTCACCGTCTGCTGCACGTTAATTATGGTTAGACCCTATGGTAGCGCCTGCTGCTATATTTGATTGTCCTAAAATAGTGGACGCGATTAAAAATGAATTATTATGATGCTGTTCATGAAATGGGAAAATCAGATTATTTAAAACTTCACAACACGATACGGTTGAGTTAGCGCCAATCAACGTATTTATTACCCGCGCCCCAAGTGTTATTTTTACATTTCGGCCCGTAAGAAAACGGAAACACTTGGCGGCGGAATTAATTTTATTACCATATCCTACAATTCCGTCCACCAGTTCACATCCTTCACCAATTTCTGTCGGTTCTTTTGGGCTGGAGAGTATTGTGATGTTTTGCAGCTTATTAACACCTTTTATGTAACTGTTGGGACCAATCCGGCAATCTTTAATTAAATGGGAATTTTTAATAACAGAATGATCACCGATCAGACCAAATGCATCCGGATATTCAATGCTCACATTATCTGTAAATTTTATAAGCTTTTCTTGCAGGATTTTATCTTCCCCAAACCGCGACCATAAAAAGGCATCAGCAGGGATCATCCCGTCAAAGGGTAAAATACCCCGCCCACCGTTTTCATTGGAAACTTCCATCCAGTTGCGTGCAGTCTCCTTTGTATTTGGGTTGATACCGCCCTGACCAAAATTTGTATCGGGACCGGTCTCCATTTCATCACTATTAAAAAGGATTGAATTTTTGCCAACATGATAGTGCGATAAGTATCGTACGTTGTGGATGGCAACATTCTCGCCAATATCCGATGAAATAATCATTGAATTTGAAATGCCGGATGGCAGTTTAAGGCCATCATGGCTGAGAGATTTTTTTTCCAGGTTACCAATACGGACGAGTCCCCAAAACGCGCTATTTTTTATAAGGGCGGGATCAAATTTGGGAGAGACAAATATTTGCGACCAATCTTCAGCGGTGTTGTTCTTTTCTATAAGGGTTTTAATTTCATCGGCATCCAATTGACGATACTTTGCCGTCCCATCTAGCCGGTTCCTCTCTCCAAAATTCTTACTTAAACTCTCAAGAGGCCCAATTTTAACTTGAGGCATTTCACTCCTTAAAATTTTAGGATAAAAATATTAATAGATTGTGTTTTTAGGGTAATACTGTGTTTTTTGTTTCCAAAAACGTGGTCGTTACAAACGCTAATTGTGAGGTTGATTTGCAAACCATTCGTCGATTAGTATATATTGCGCAATATCATTTTTAGTCTTATTTCATATTCCTTTTACTTTCAGGTTCAATTTACTGCTTTATTGGATGCATAGACAGCAAAACAAACAGGTATGGTTTGGCTGTTCATATTTGCATTCATTAATTCGTTTGTATGTTTGTTAATCCCTTTAAAGTATTTATCGGGGTAAATATCTGCACATGCCGATACGAACGCGGAACATCTAAACAGCAAACCTTTAGTGGAATAGTATATATCGAAAAATCTCAAGATAATATTTAGGAAAATATAGGTAAACTTTTATGCTTAGAAAAGTTGGTTATGGTACAAAACTTGTCCGGGATTTTAATGAATTAAATATTTTGCGTTTTATAAAACTATATGGTCCCCTTTCCAGAGCTCAATTATCAAAAAAATATAAAATCTCCAAAGCGACTGTGTCCGAGATTATATCGAAATTACTAAAAGTTAATTTTGTAAAAGAAATTGGCATGGGCGCATCAACTAAAATAGGAGGGCGGAAACCAATCCTCCTTGAGTTTAACCCAAAAGCCGGCTATGCAATCGGTATTGAGATAAAACGAAACCACGCGCGGGTAGCGCTTACAGATCTGAATGCACTTATCTACAAACAAGACCAAATTGAATACCCCGAAAACACACCATTGTCAGATGTATTGTATATGTTGTTTCCGTTTATCCATAAATATCTCAAAGAGAAGTGGGTAAAATCTGCAAAAGCGATGGGGATTGGTGTGGCCATCCCCGGCCTGATTGATTATAGTAAAGGCTGCATTTTGGAATCAGACTCTTTAAAAGAGTGGGAAGGTGTTCTGATAAAAAAGCTGTTTGAAAATGAATTTGGCATTGAAACATTTATCGAAAACGATGTAAAGGCGATAACTTTTGGTGAGTCCCGTTTTGGCAACGGGCGTGATTATTCCAATATGATTTATCTGTGGGTAGGCGATGGTATAGGCGCAGGTATCGTAATTAATGGTGAGTTATACCGGGGTGTGAGTGCAAGCGCCGGTGAGGTTGGTTTTTATGAACTGGGATTTTATATAAAAAACGAAGCAGAATTTAAATGGCTTTATGACGGACATAAAACCTTCGGTGAGATTTTATCGGAAAAAGTTCTCGTACAGGGTGCATGCAAGGGTATTCAGGAAAATTTTAAAACAACGCTTAATGGCGGTAACCTCAGTATTGATACAATTGTGGAGAAGGCCTTTGAAGATGATCCCCTGGCCCTGGAGCTGGTGACTGAATATGCCAGTATCGTTGGTATTTTATGCATAAACCTGATAAATACACTTAACCCGGAAACATTGTTAATAGGTGGCGACCACATCGCTTATAATGAACGTTTTATGGATTTGATTCGTGAACGGGTGAAAAAGGATGAGTTGCATACGCCTATTCTTGCTGTACGCTTACAAAATGCCGGGCTAAAAGATGTCGCCGGGGTTTTAGGTTCCGTCGGGCTTGTATTGGATGATATATTTTATAGCGAACAATTGAACCTGGACCGCTATCGTGCTATTTTTGGCAAAAAATAGAGGCATTCTTTTTGTTTACATTAAAAGCCGGAATGCGTTGAATTAATTACTACTCTTCACTAAATTAGCTGCTCTAAAAATTTAAAGCAGACTTATTTGAAATTTTCCTTAAAACACACTGATCATAAATCCAAGGCGCGCGCTGGGCTCGTTGAGACCGATCATGGGCAAATTGAGACACCCATTTTTATGCCGGTTGGTACACAGGCGACCGTAAAAACACAATCTCCTCGTGATTTGTATGAGCTTAATGCCCAAATAATCCTGGGCAATACTTATCATCTTTATATGCGACCGGGGCAGGAATTAATTTCTTCTTTTGGCGGAATCCACAAATTTATGAACTGGGAGCGGCCTGTCCTAACCGATAGCGGAGGGTTCCAGGTATACAGCTTAAAAGAGCTTAGAAAAATTGACGAGAATGGTGTACGTTTTCAATCGCATTTGGATGGCTCGTACCATACGTTTACACCTCAAAGTGTGCTTGAGACGCAGTGGCATATTGGATCGGATATTATGATGGTCCTGGATGAATGTCCGTCCCATGATGCAACTTTTGAATATGTTGAAAAATCAAATGAGCTCACTTTAAAATGGGCCAGGATACAGCGTGATTTATATGAAAAAGGAAGCTCTCTTCATGGCTACGATCAATGGTTGTTTGCCATTGTACAGGGCGGCACTTTTGAACGGTTGCGCGAAATAAGCGCCAAAGAGTTGGTTAATATGGATTTCCCCGGATACGCAGTTGGCGGCTTGGCTGTTGGCGAAAGTAAAGATAAAATGTACCATACAACCGATTTTTGTACGGATATTTTGCCGCAGGAAAAACCCCGCTACTTAATGGGTGTTGGTACACCGCAAGATTTGTTGGAAGGGGTAGAGCGGGGCATCGATATGTTTGATTGTGTCATGCCAACGCGTAATGCGCGAAATGGCACGGTTTTTACCTGGCAGGGCAAAGTAATTATAAAAGCAGGGCGTTTCAAAGAAAGCAAAGAGCCCATCTCAGAAAATTGTGGTTGTTATACCTGCAAAAACTTTAGCCGCGCTTATATCCGCCATTTGTTAAATACAAACGAAATTTTTGGCATCTGGTTGACCACACATCATAACCTGCATTTTTATCTGGAGCTGATGCGGGAGATGCGCAAACAAATTCTTGCCGATAATTTTACCCGGTGGAAAAAAGAAATTCTTAAAAAAGTAAATGATTAAAATTCATAGAAGGAGTTATTATGTTACAAATGTTTTTATTGTTTTTTCAAGATGCGGGTCAAGAGCCAAGCGCGATTATGTCTTTTCTGCCCTTTGTTTTAATAATGGTGATCATCTATTTTTTGATGATGCGCCCACAATTGAAAAAGCAAAAAGAGAAGCAAAAAATGGTGGAAGAGCTCAAGAAGGGTGACAATGTGATAACCCGTGGTGGCATCCATGGCAAAGTAACCGGCTTTACAGATGAGAACAAAACAGTAATCGTTAAGGTGGATGATAATGTAAAACTAAACCTTGATAAAGGCGCCATTGAACTAGTTATTCCTGTAGGTGGAAAACAGGTCGAGGCAAAAAAATAATGAAAATTGTTTTTATGGGGACTCAGGAATTTGCCGTGGAGTCCCTTAAAGCTTTGCTTGAAGCCGGGCATGATGTATGTGCCGTTGTCACTGTTCCCGATAAAAAACAGGGAAGAGGCTTAAAGGTCAAAGCTACGGCAGTAAAGCAATTTGCTATAGAGAGAGGAATTCCTGTTCTCCAGCCTCAAAATTTAAAAGATCAGGATTTTGAAGACGAGTTAAAAATGCTTGCCGCGGATTGTTTTGTAGTTGTTGCCTTCAGGATTTTACCAAAGGCGATATTCACTATTCCCAAAAAGGGCACAATAAATGTGCATGGTTCCTTGTTGCCGGCCTATCGCGGCGCGGCGCCAATTAATTGGGCCATAATGAACGGTGACCATGAATCGGGCGTAACGACTATGCTGATAGATGCCAAAGTGGATACGGGCAACATCCTTTTGCAAGATAAGGTGGAAATTGCCTCTTCAATGACTGCCGGGGAGTTGCATGATATTTTGGCTGAACGGGGCGCTAAGCTTCTTGTGAAAACCATTGAAAAAATTGCAAAAAACGAAATTCATTCAATCCGACAAGACAATATTCTGGCTACCAAAGCCCCCAAAATTACATCGGCCACAGCCCTGATAAATTTTGAAAAGGATGCAGAAAAAGTTCACAACCAAATCCGGGGGTTAAGTCCTTATCCCGGCGCATTTACTTTTCTACACAATAAAAAAATCAAATTATTTAAAAGTAGTGTTTCTTCCAGCGAGGGCAGCGAGCTACCAGGTAAAATTCTTTCCGTAGAACCAGATAGTTTTGTTGTGGCTTGTATGACTGGTAATATTTCAATTTTTGAGCTTCAACTTGAGGGTAAGAGAAAAATGCGTGTCCGTGATTTTTTGAATGGTTTTAAACTTGTTCAAGGGATGCATTTCACAGATGCCAAAATATAAATCAATAATTTAAAATATGGTTGATTATATCCTTCCACAATTCGATAAAACTGGGCAGATAAAAATGTGTCAAATTTTGCCCGTCCCCATTTAACATAATTTTATTTCAATAATCCAAATTGTACCTGTAATGACAGTGTTTACGGCACTTTTGATCTTTATTGAACACTTGAAGAATTGTTTCTTAAGTTCCCTTTTTAGTTACCGAAATTAAAGGCTACAAACTTTTCAGGGAGCCCCGCGTGTCAAAGATACTTGTAATCGATGATTATGAAGAAAGTATTGCACTCATCAAGACTTATTTTCTTGGGACAGATTATAAATTTATCAGCGCCAATAATGGCCTTAGCGGATTAAAATCTGCGATTTCCGAATTACCCGATTTAATCATGTGTGATGTAATAATGCCGGGTATGGATGGCTTTGAAGTATGCGCAAAACTTCAGGAAAAATCATCTACTAAAAATA
This sequence comes from Calditrichota bacterium, assembly GCA_024277115.1. GTDB lineage: Bacteria > Calditrichota > Calditrichia > Calditrichales > J004 > JABFGF01. The sequence continues at coordinate 37,480 of JAJRVW010000134.1, read as the reverse complement.
TTCCGGTCATCATGATCACCGGCCTGGAGGACAATCGTTCGCGATCCAGATGTTTTGAGCTTGGGGCAGAGTACATCGTAAAACCGTTTAATATTTTTGATATAAAGATGCGTGTAAAAAAAATGCTGGAGTTGAATAATTATAAGGCCCAATTGCAAAGCGCCGAAAAATTAATATTTCAACTGGCATTAATTGCTGAGAGAAAAGATGTTTATGCAAAAGGGAGTAATGAAAAAATTGCCGGTTATGGAACACATTTTGCGAAACACCTTGGACTGGAAGATACGGAGATAAAAAATATTGCCAAGGGCGCGCTTTTACATGCTGTCGGTAAAATCCAAATTGCAGAGAATATTTTATCAAAACCGGGCCCTCTGTCCCAGGAAGAGTTTGAGTCCATAAAATCCTATCCTGAAGCGGGCGAGAAAATATGCCAACCAATCGATTCATTAAAAGATGTACTGCCAATCATTCGTCATCACAAAGAACAATTTGACGGGCAAGGATACCCCGACCAACTTACAGGTGATAATATTCCTGTGAATGCACAAATAATTTCCATTGCCGATAGTTTTAATGCACTCACAACAGACCGTCCTTATCGGCGGGCTTTGTCTGTGAGCGAAACTTTTTTGGCCATGGATGCTGAATTGGAAAAGGGTAAGGTAAACCCTCATCTTTATAAAGAGTTTAAGCAGGTTTTTACGAATGAAAACCTTGACTCGATTTCAATGAATTTTTCTGATGTGGCAAATTGATTACTTTTAAATGCTCCCTCATTGATGACTAAAAAGTAAATTAATAGATGTTTTAATAGGTCAATTGCCCTTCCTCTTGTCTATAATTGTATAAATATAGATTCTTTCCCTTGTCTTTGTTTTGATAATCTAATAAATTAATCAGCTTAATATGAACCGAAACAGAGCCTAACAGATATCGGAGCCAAATAAATGTTTGAAAACCTTACCACAGCAGAGCTAGTAATTACGATCATCGCTTTTGTTGCGGGCCTTGCAATTGGAATAATCGTATACCACATAAATTTGCTACGTACAAAAAACAGCATCGAATCTCTAAAAGAAAAATCGCTTAAGGAAGCAGAAAAAATTAAGAACGAGAAGCTTTATAATTTTAAAGTAGAGATGCAGCAAAAAAGGTCGCGCTTTCAAAATGAGTTGAGAAAGAAAGAAGATAAATTAAACCGGCAAGAATCAGAACTAGAGCAGCGTGAGAAGAAAGTACGCAAAGATGACAACCAGGTCCGCATTGCCCAATCGCGGTTAGAAGCCAGAGATAAAAAAATAAATGAGTTGCAGGAGATTTTGTTTGAGAAGCATAAAAAAGCCGAAGCAACCATAGAGGAGCAAAATAAAAAGCTTGAGAACCTATCGCATATTTCCCAGGATGAAGCAAAGAAAATTTTACTTAAAAACCTGGATGCAAAAGTAAAGATAGAAGCCGCGGAACTTGCAAACTCTATCAGAACAGAAGCGAAAGAACGTGCCCAAAAAGAAGCCAAAGAAATTATTGCCACAGCTATCGAAAACCTCTCCTACGATTTTACAATGGAATCGACCCTTTCTAATGTAGAGCTGCCCAACGAACGTTTTAAAGGGATGATTATTGGACGGGAAGGGAAAAATATTCGCGCATTTGAAGAAGCTACAGATGTAAAAGTAATTGTAGATGATACACCGGAGACAGTCGTTCTATCAGGATTTGACCCTGTTGCGCGCGAAGTTGCACGCATCGCCATGCAAAGCTTGATAAAATCTAAAAATATTAATAAAAATAATATTTTGCACGCGGTAAAAAAGGCGAAAAACGAAGTGAACCGTTCCATGGCAAAAGCTGCCGATGAAACCTTACGGGAACTACGATTAAATAATATTCATCCTTTGATGAAAGAAAACCTTGGGCGTTTGCGTTACAGATATAGTTATGGGCAAAACCAGTTGCAACACTCTAAAGAAGTGGCATTTCTCGCTGGCGCTTTAGCGGCCGAGCTTGGTTTTAGCGTTAAATTAGCGCGCAGGGCCGGTTTGTTTCATGATATTGGAAAGGCGATTAGTAGCCACACAGAGGGTAGCCATGTAACTTTAGGGGTGGAATTAGCAACTAAGTGTAAAGAACACGAAGTTGTCATCAATTCTATTTTGGCGCACCATGAAGAAGCTGAACCTATTTCACCGGTTTCCGTTTTAGTTACGGCCGCGGATAAAATCAGCGGTAGCCGTCCCGGGGCACGCAGGGATTCTTTAGAGGCTTATACAAAAAGGATCACACAGCTGGAAGAGATTGGAAATTCTTTTGATGGTGTCAATAAAACCTATGCCATTTCTGCGGGGCGTGAAGTAAGGGTAATCGTGGAGCCTGCCAAGTTAAGTGATAAAGAATGCATGGTCTTATCTTCGGACATAGCGGCGAAAATAAAGGATACCATGGAATATCCGGGGCAAATAAAAATTACCGTTATTCGCCGGTCAATATCATCCAAAATGACTGATGATATTGACATATAAAATTGGAAAATTAAAATAAAAGAGGGAAAAACTATGATACAAGTTAGTGATAAAGCGGTCGATAAAATTAGGGATATCCTTGTTGCCGAGTCAAAAGGCGATGGATATATTCGGGTAGGGATAAAAGGTGGAGGCTGCTCTGGCTTTACCTATATTCTTGATATTGAAGAGAAGCAGGACGAGAGTGACCAGGTTTTTGAATTTAATGGCGTAAAGGTACTTATCGATTCTAAAAGTATGGTTTATCTTGCCGGGGTTGAACTCGATTATACGGATGGGTTGAACGGTTCAGGATTTGTATTCAATAATCCCAATGCACAAAATACCTGTGGTTGTGGCAACTCTTTTGCTGTTTAAAATTTGTCTAAATAATATTGATAGGAAATATGCTCAAACTTCGATTTATTGGTGATCCCATTTTAAGACGGGATACCGAACCTGTCCGGGAATTTGATAAGCAGCTAAAAGATTTCGTAAAAAACATGATAAAAAAAATGCATCATGAAGATGGCATTGGCTTGGCCGCGCCGCAAATAGGCCACTCTAAAAAAGTGCTTGTTGTGGATATTTCCGGTATTGAGGAAGATGAAGTGCCACGGGCGTTTATCAATCCTGAAATAATAAGCTCAGAAGGTGAAGTTGTGATAGAAGAGGGTTGCCTCTCAATTCCGGAAGTGCGCGAGGACGTTTCGCGGCCTGAAATTATCAGGTTAAAATATACCAATGAAGAGGGGCAGGTATTTGAAGAAGAATTTGATGGCTGGATGGCCCGGGTATTACAGCACGAAATTGATCATTTAAACGGTATTCTGTTTGTAGATCTTATTAGCCCAATTAAAAGACAACTGCTTATCAATCAAAAAATGCTTCCCGAAAAATATTAAATTGATATACTAAAAAAAATATTTCCTTCCTTTTGTGTATTATCCCTTTAAGTCAAGTTTATCATTTTAACTTGATTAAACTTCGATAACTTCAATAAAAACAGCCTGATATAGATTAAGTATTTCTTACCTGCCGTGTTATTAAATTATTTAAACCAGCCAGTTTTTCATCTTAAAATTATATTTAATAAGTCCTATATTTTTCTTATCTTAGCCCTGCACTAAACCCGGTAAAAAAATTATTTCAATGATTTATTTTTGTTTAATCTAATATTGTCAAACCTGCTGATCATTTTTAGCTAAGGAGAATATCATGAACCCGACCGGAAATTTTATTTCCTTTATCATTTACATAATCATTCTAGTGGGTGCCTTATCTACTTTTGGGTATTTTGTATATAAGCGTTTTATTATTTTAAAAGTGGCCCAAAAAGAGCCCATAAACCGATGGGACAATATTGGCAAACGGATTTTAATGGTTTTACAATTTTTCATCGGTCAGGGACGGATTCTCGACAGACGTTTTTTGGGCGCAGGGATTATGCATGCCTTTATTTTTTGGGGATTTTTAGCGGTCAGTATTAATACGATACATCTTTTAGGCGGGGGATTTTACTCCGGGTTTCACTTACCCTTTTTGGCTCCCGGTTCATTCTTGGGCAATATTTATAGTGGCTTTCGTGATGTTTTTGAAGTGATTGTCCTGATCATGGTTAGCTATGCGCTATTTCGCCGGCTTGTTATTAAGCCAAAACGGGTTACGCTTTCCGGTGAGGCAATACTTGTACTCCTTCTGATTGGCATTTTGATGGTTACAGATTTTATCAGTGGTGGGGCAAAAGTTGCGGCTGGCTTAAACGAAGAATTTTCGCCCATGAGCCAGTTATTTGGTACCTGGATGGCCGGGATGAGCGCGGAGACACTCGTGTTGTTCCACGATGCCTCTTGGTGGCTACATGTTTTATCGCTCCTTTTCTTTTTAAATTTGCTGCCAAACTCAAAACATTTTCATGTGATAACGTCTCTTTTTAATGTATTTTTAAGGCGCTTTGATTATGGTGCTTTACGGTTGATTGATCTTGAGGAAGCTGAAAATTTTGGTGTTTCACAGATTGAGCAAAGCAGCTGGAAAGATATCCTGGATATTTATACCTGTACCGAATGTGGCCGTTGCCAGGACGTTTGTCCAGCTTACAACACGGGTAAAAAGTTAAGCCCAAAAGAAATAAACGTAAGGTCACGCCATCATTTATACGAAGATAAAACACCCTTTTTACTACAACTGGCAAAAATGAAGGATGGAAAAAAGGAATATGAAGGCAAGGCGCTTGTTGGCGATGTTATCGAAACCGAAATGTTATGGGCTTGTACAACCTGTAAGGCGTGCGAAGAGGCCTGTCCGCTTTTTATTGAATATATAGATCGAATCGTGGACATGCGCCGTTATCTTGTTTTAGAAGAAGGCGATATGGCGCCGGAGTTAGCTACAACCTTTAAGAACCTCGAAAACCAGGGCAATCCGTGGGGCTTGGCGGCTAGTAGCCGTGACGATTGGGCCGAAGGGATGGATGTGCCCCGGATTACGGAAGATACAGAAGTTTTATATTGGATTGGCTGCTCGGGTTCTTTTGACGACCGCAATGTCAAAGTTACCAAGTCGATGATTAAAATATTAAATGCTGCCGGTATCAACTATGGTATTCTGGGGAAAAGGAATCGTGTACAGGTGACCCGGCAAGACGATCCGGCAACGAGTATTTATACCAGATGTTGGCGATGACCAATATTGAAACCCTAAACAGTTTAAAATTTAAAAAGATAATCACCCAATGTCCGCACTGCTTTAATACCCTTAAAAATGAATATCCACAATTGGGCGGTAACTACGAGGTTGTTCACCACTCACAGTTTATCAGCCAGTTGATTGCCGACGGAAAAATAAAACAGGTTGAGAAGGGTGACGAAAAAGTAACCTTCCACGATCCTTGTTATCTTGGGCGCCATAATGAGGAGTACGATGCACCGCGCGATACAATTGCTGCCAGTGGCTTAAACCTTGTGGAGATGGAACGCTCCAAGAATAATAGCTTTTGCTGTGGGGCCGGCGGGGCCCAAATGTGGAAAGAAGAAGAAGAGGGTACCGAGGCTGTTAGGCGGGAGCGGTTTAAAGAGGCCCAAAAAACCGGAGTGGATACCATTGCAACAGGTTGCCCGTTTTGTATGACGATGATGACGGATGCATCCAATGAGTTGGAATCCAATATGGACGTGCGAGATATTGCCGAAATTATTGCCGAAAAATTAGTATAACAACCCCATAATATATCTCTTAAATGCGTCTGGTTTAGCCGGGCGCATTTTTATTTATAGCCAAAGTTAAGATACCTTCTATGGATGGTTATTCAGTACATTTTTTTACATGACAAATACTTAAAATCAAAACTATTGTTTTAAAAATGCGCATCATAATTTATTAAAGCAAGATATGGATTTAAGGTCAATTTTTATGTACATTTAAGGCTTGCCCGGAACATTTAACACCAAGCCGCAGTTCACGCAACCAGCTAATTATCCCGGTATATAAAAAGTAGTAAAAAATTATTTAAAGCTAAGCTTAAAATACTTAGTGTGCTAAATTGGGGTCAATCCTCTTTTAGCCGTAAAAAAATGAAAAAAACTATAATCATAATTTGCCTCATTATTACAGTATTTGGGGTTTTTATTTCATCTTTACCGGTGTTGTTAAAATTGTCCGGCTATGATATACCTTTAAAAAATTATCTTTTAGATAAAATATTTGCTGAACAGGGACATCAATTAGATTTACAAAATTTAGAGATTGGACTTGGAAGTTTTGAAATAAGTAAAATTTCTTTTCTCTCTTCGGATGAGAGAATTGAGGTTTTAATTGACGAGATTGTTATTGATTTTAATTTGTATAGTTTTTTTAAAAACCCTGCATCGCCGGAGCTCGCCATCCAGGAGATTTTTCTAAACCAACCCCGATTAATAATTCATAACACAAAAAAAGATCGTGAACAAAACCCTAAAGACAGTACACAAATAAATATCCTCTCTCAATTGCAGGTTATTAATAACCTGAATAATATCCGGTTAAGCAATGGAAAGATAATCATCGAAAGTAATGATGGGAATTTTACAGCATATGCCCAAAATTTAGATGGTTGGTTTAATTCTGCAAATAGGGACAATATCGTTTTAAAAGTTCAAGGCAATGCTTTCTCGACAGAGGAAGAAAATTTCGTGCTCAATTTAAAATTTGCGAAGAAGAGTATGGATTTTACTTCGAATATTCAAATTTTAGAATATAATTTTAATGAATCAACCCTTAATCAGTTTACGGATAAATTATTTGTAGAAGGTGTTGCATTTGGAAACTTGGATATTAAAGGAAATGTTGCAGCGCTTGATTCTATAAAAATTAATGGGAACATAACATTAAAAGATATGGCGGCTACTTTTAACGAAGAGCAAATCAATAATGTAAATTTTAAGTTGTCCATTAAGGAAAACCGCATGATTATGCAAGAGGGTGTGCTTGATTATAAGGCGCATCCGGTAAAAATCAGTGCGGAAATCTCGAACCTTTTTAAACCGGAACTTGTCGGTACTTTTGAAACACATGATTTTCATTTAAAAACTTTCGAGAAATTTTTTCCCGAGAATATTTTTTCAAAAAGCGCCATAAACCTTAAGATTGGATTTCGTTACAGCGATGGGACATACAAGGTGAACGGGAATGTTGAATCAAATAATTTAACAGTTTACAATCAACGTTTTGAAAAGATGCATGCGCGTTTTGCCCTCTCAGACGAGGGTGTTAATATTCCACTAATTTCAATCACGGATAGCGCGGTCTCTGTTTCCGGTAATGGAAATTACGACTATGCTTCACATAATCTTGGTGTTAATATAAACGGTGCGTACAAATCAGGGAAGCATGTTTTATTCGATAAGCTCTCCGATGCGAACCACACATTTGCCCTAAACTTGAATGTAAATATGGATTCAGGAATCTCGTCAGGAAAGTGGCTTTATAATTTAGCAGGTTATGATACTTTACTATCTGTTGACGGGGCAGTTAACGGTACGTCCGAATCTATTCGTGTTAGTTTGCTACAATCCAATCATAAAAAACTAAAAGGTGAAATTGTTGTTTCCAACTATTTAAAAACACCAAATATTAAATATGCGTTTTTTGAAAATTTCCCTTTTTCCATATTTACTTCGGATAAAATTATTACCTCACTATTTGACAAAATTGAAACAAAAGGCGTGCTAACAGGCTCCGTAAACGATCTACATGGAAAAATTCAGGTACGTGACAAGGCAACGCAAGATACGGTTTTAACAATGGCTACAAACCTAAAAAATGTTCTTGATTTTCATAAATCAATGACAGGGAAAATAATTTTTGAAAATTTAACAGGGAGCTATGACGCTGATTTTACAGAAAACTTTTTTGGTGGCCGTATCGAGTTTAATGAAGGTATTAAAGGCCATTTATTTGTAGACCTTGAAAAAGAAGAGGAACAACTTCAAGGTGAATTAAGCATTGACGCCTTTAAACTGATCAAGGCCTTTTCCGATATTGGGGCAGATAACGATTATAGGTATCAGGCTGAAATAAACGGCAATGTGCAAATTGGCGGGAGTTTAAAAAGTCCATGGTTAAAGGCTCATTTTTTTGGTGATAAATTTGTATTTAATGAAATCGGATACTATCAACCTGAAATTGCATTCTCTGTCGACAGGACGAAGGTTGTAGCAGACTCAATTAAGATCTACCATAATAACATCGAGTGGTTAAATGGAAACTTGGAATGGGGTTTGTTAAATAATCAAATATCAGGGTATTTTAACGGTACGGGCCTTGATGTGCCGGCTATTATTAAAAGCACTGGATTAGCAGATAGTCTGCTTACAGGCATCGCAGAGTATGCGTTTAAAGTACAGGGTTCAATTTCCCAGCCTCATATCGAGGCCGAGTTGACCGTAAAAAATGGCGCTATGGATGGAATTAAATTTGATAAATTTGAGTTAAGCTTAATCGATAAAATCCCGGCCGATGGCCAGGTTTTAAATTACTCGGATCACAAAATAGGATTGCAACGGTTTTCTATCGAGCGGCAGGGGTATTATCATTTTAACAGTGTCGGAAATTTCCCCCTTAATTCTTATGATGAGGTTGACCTGTTCGTAAACTTTGATGGGGATATCCTGGGGTTATTGCCACATTGGGAACCGTTCTTTTTAGATGGTGCGTCTCTTTCTGATATTTCATTAAAATTTAAGGGAACGTCGGATGAGATCAAGCTGGTTGCTGCGGACATAGATATCGACCGGGGTGAATTATGGATGAACTCCGTCGCGCCTTATGTGCATGATATTAGTGGAAGAATCACATTGGAAGAGGGAAGCGATCAGGTAAATATTATAAATTTAAATGCATTTGTGGAAGATAATTTTTTAAACATCAATACAGTCCGTGATATTAAAACAGAATCTGGCCGTGTTATAGAACCCTGGTATTTCCGTGGTTTAAATCTAGACTTTGGTGTTTTGGCGCTCGAGACAAGTAATGATGGCGTCAATTTGAATATCCCGGGCATTATGGAGCCCGATGTTTATGGCAAAATTGATTTATCAGGAAAAGTAAAAGGTGAAAAATTCTTTTTTGCTGGGCCGTTAAAACATCCATTGGGCTATGGTGTGGTTACTTTAAATTCTGCAACTATTACCTACCCATTTATTGAAAGTAAAACCCCTTCGGACGAGCCCTCGACAGCGGTTGAGTTTTTAAGTAATATGGAGTGGGATGCTACGGTTAAGGCAGGCGAAGATGTTGTTTATCGTCGCGATATCCCGGCCTATATTGATAATGTACTTACCGAAATTACCGTGGATGAAAAAAGTGAGGGCTTGGCTTTTACCGGGATTATTGATCAGGGAACATTTAAACCGGTTGGAAGTCTTGTTTCAACGCGTGGCCGATTGGAGTATCTGGATTTAAATTTTAAAGTGGATCGTTTCGGGCTGGAACTATCCAAGTACAAGGACTTGCCAAATATATCGGGTAAGGCGTGGACAACTATTCGAGATAGTGTTGGTGCACTCCCCAAAACAATATATTTACAATTGTACACAATCGATTCTAAAACAGGCCAAATAAAACAATCCGGAGATTGGCAGGAATTCAAATTTAAACTTGTTTCCGCCGATCCGACAATTGGCGAAACCCAGGAACAGGTATTGGCCTATTTGGGGTATTCTGTGGATAATTTTAAGGAAAAAGCGACAAATGTTGGTGGGGCGCTTACCGAGAAATATTTTATCCGTCCTCTTTTACGGCCAATCGAAAAGGTTCTCGAAAAGAGCCTGGGCATGGATCTTGTCCGTTTTAATTCCAGCATTGCCCGAAATTTATTTTTAAGCAGTGTGGGGCGGCAAATTAATTCGCAAAGTGCAAACCCATTTATAAACCCGCTCTCGGGCGAAGTACCGTATCTGTATCTTATGTCCAGCTCTGAAGTGACCGTTGGGAAATATATAAATGAAGATTTGTACCTTACATACACAGGTCAGCTTGTATCTTTGTACGAAGATGCCCAGAGTGGCTTTGATTTCAATCATTCTTTGGGATTGGAATATCGCTTTTTTCAGAATATGCTGGTAGAGTTTTAGTGGGACAGGGAGCTATTAGGTTACTACAAAATTGCAAACCAAAAACAATATCTTGAAGATTTTAAAATTAGGCTTAGACATTCATTTTCATTCTAATATGGAGGATCATGTGCGGAAATTTTTCGCGGCAATACTTGTAACATTACTTTTTTCTATAACACATGCGCAAGTTAAGCAAATAAAAATTAATTCTATAACAGTAGAAGGCAATACCAGCGCCGATGCAAGTTCCATCCGGCTAAACTCCGGCCTCTCCTCCGGGATGAGCATTACCGGAGAGAATATTCAGGAAGCAATCAGGAATTTGTTGGCATTAAAAATATTTGAAGATATTCAAATTTTTGTGACCAGCCAATCGATTGACGGTTTGGACCTTCTTATAAAAGTAAAAGAATATCCACGTTTGAACCTGGTTTCTATAACAGGATTTGAAGAGCTGGATAAAGACGAGATAGAGGATGAAATTGATACCTATCGAGGCATGGTAATCACCCCATATAAAATATCCAAGATGAAACAGAATATTCTCCATAAGTATCACGAAGAAGGCTTTTTGTTGGCCGTGGTTAAAATTGATACGACTATTTCTACCAAACAGAGGGTTAACCTGAACATAGAAATCGAAGAGGGTTCCGAAGTTCAGATCGAAGGGATAACATTCCATGGAAACGAGGCTTTTGATGATGATGCGTTGAAAGATGCCATGGAAGACACGCAAGAAGACCGCTGGTGGCGCAGCGCTGATTTTGATCCAAAAAAGTTTGAAGAAGATAAAAACCTTGTCGTTCAATACTATAAAGAAAATGGCTACCGCGATGCCGAAATTATAAATGATTCGCTCCATTACAGCGAAGATAAACAAGACCTTTTTATTGATATTTGGGTGCATGAAGGCAAGGAATATCATTTTGGCGATATTGCATTTGATGGGAATGAAATTTTCTCCGATGAAGAATTAAGACTCGTGCTGGATATTGAGAAAGGCGATATTTATGACCAGAAAAAATATGATGAGGGGATACGTGACCGCCTGCAGAAATTATATTATAACCAAGGCTATCTATTCGCCAGCATTGTCCCGCAGGAAATCCCGGTAGAGAACGATACTCTCAATATTAACTTCTCCATTACAGAAGGTAATGTAGTACGCATAAAAGAGATTACCATTGTGGGGAACTCAAAAACACACGAAAAAGTGATCCGGCGCGAGTTTAAAATACATCCCGGGGATAAGTTTAACAGTGCAAAGCTAGAGCGCTCTATCCGTGATTTGATGATCTTGAATTATTTTAGCAATGTTCAGCCGGATGTACGATTAATCCCAGACGATTCAAAAAATGTAAATTTAAAAGTAGAGGTAGCCGAGAAATCGACAGACATGGCAAATATGTCAGCAGGCTTTAGCCAAAGAGATGGGCTTATCGGTAGCCTTGGCCTAACCTTCAACAACTTTTCCCTTGCGCATCCCTTAAGTGGTGGTGATGGTCAACGCCTTGTAATTGATTGGCAATTTGGCCGTATATACCGGTCGGCCTCGATAAGTTTTACCGAGCCCTGGCTTTTTGATACGCCAACACTTGGTGGTTTTTCCATTTTTGATACACGTACCGGTGGTGGGTTTTATCCCTTTACACGAAATGACACAGGCGGTAGTATTCGATTGGGGCGTCGTTTTAGATGGCCGGACAACTATTTCAGGGGCGACTGGATTTTCCGTATTGCTAATACGTCAATCTCCAGGGTGGAGAGCGGATTGGATGGCTTTGGGTTTACCGATGGCAATACAAGCCAGTTAAGTTTAACACAAATCATCTCGCGTGATAGCCGAAATAACCCGGAGTTTCCTACCCGTGGATCATCGCATTCTTTATCGTTGGAACTATCCGGCGGCCCCCTTGGAGGCGAACAGCATTTTATTAAAACTATTTTTAATTCAGAATGGTTTATACCCTTACCCGCAAACTTAGTACTTTATGCCAGTAATAAATATGGTGCCATTAGTCTGCTACGCGAGAACACCCAACTCTTGTTTGGCGAGTTTTTTTATATGGGCGGTAGCGGCCTTGGTTTTGCCGAAGGGTTGCGTGGCTACGAGGATGGCCAGGTTGGAGATTTAACCTCCGTTTCTCAAAGGCCATTGGGTGGAAAATCGATGGTAAAATCAACGCTCGAACTACGTTTCCCCATTGCGCCCAACCCCACAATTTTTGGGCTGTTTTTCGCTGAGGCTGGAAATACATGGAATGATATCGCCGATACAAACCCGTTTGAATTACGACGATCCGTTGGTGCCGGTGTGCGCTTGTTTATGCCGCTTGTCGGGATTATCGGGATCGATTTTGGTTACGGTTTTGATTATGAGGATGTTGCTGGAAATCCAATTGACGGTGAATGGAAAGTTCACTTTCAATTTGGAAGGTTTTAGAAATTTAACTAAATTAAGCGTTTGAAAAATATTAAATACACTTTATACATAATTGTAGTCATTCAAGGAGGCATTCGTGAAATCACTTAGAATTATATTTTTATCTATTTTATTGTTGTTTATTGCACTACCGGCATTTGGCCAGAAATTTGCGTACGTTCATTCCCAAAAAGTTTTATCTGAGTACCAGGAATACAAAGACGTACAAAATAAACTGGCAGAAATTCAAAGTAAATACCAGGCAGAGTATGACCAACTCGTTCAGGATTATCAAAAACAATTACAAGAGATCGAATCCCAAAGTTTGTTATTAAGCCCGGAAAAAAAGCAGGAAAAAGAAAAAATGAAGCAGGCAAAAGGGATGGAAATCGAAAAATATAAATATGAAAAATTAGGCCCTCAAGGTGAGTATTACCGCAAACAAGCCGAGTTTGGCCAGCCAATTTTAGATAAAGTAAATGAAGTGATTAAAAAAATTGGTGAAGCCGAAGAGTACGATTTTATCTTTGACGGTGCTGCAGGGGCAATTGTCTTCTCAAAGCCGGCTTATGATATTACACAGCAGGTGATTGATGAGTTAAATAAAAACAGCGGCAAAAAATAAAGCTGCATATGAAACTTGTTGAAATAGCAAAGCGTCTAAACGGTGAGCTTTTTGGGGACAATAATATTGAAATAACGGGTCCCGCAAAGATTGACTCAGCTGGAACAGGCGACATAACTTTTTTAGCCAATCCTAAATATAAACACTTTGTTAAAACCACACAGGCCAGTGCAATTGTTGTTGATAACAGCGCGGGTGAAGTCTCGATACCTCATATAAAAGTTGAAAATGCTTATATGGGGTTTCTTTTATTGTTGAAAATATTCGAGCCAGCACGCAATTTAGATTTTGTAGGAATATCTAAAAAAGCTGAAATCTCTCCAACGGCAAAGATAGGTGTAAATTGCAATATTGCCCCAAATGTGTATATCGGCTCCAATTGCACCATTGGCAAAGGTTGTCTCATCTACCCGGGTGTTGTAATTCTAAATGATGTTGAAATTGGTGACAATGTCATACTTTATCCAAATGTTTCTATCCGTGAAAACTGTAAAGTTGGTAATAAAGTCATCCTGCATAACGGTGTAGTGGTAGGTAGTGATGGTTTTGGTTTTGCGCCACACAAAAAAAGCTATATAAAAATCCCACAAATTGGTAATGTGATAATCGAAGATGATGTAGAAATTGGATCAAATTCAACTATCGACAGGGGTACGGTGGGTTCTACAATCATAAAAAGAGGTGTTAAGTTAGATAACCTTGTACAGGTTGCACATAATTGCATGATCGGTGAAGACACAGTTATCGCGGCCCAAAGTGGTGTGGCAGGAAGCGGCATTATTGGAAAAAATGTTACTATGGGCGGCCAGGTGGGCGTAGGCGGCCATTTAAAAATAGGTGATGATTCTGTAATTGCCGCAAAGGCAGGTGTTACAAAAGATACAGGAAATAAAGCCATACTTATGGGGATGTCTGCTATCCCGATAATGCAGAAGAAGCGGATTGAGGCAAGTGTCAAACACCTGCCTTAGAATATTAAAAGAATGCACCAGGTTGAAGTAGAAATTACAGAATTAAAAAATAGAATTATTGAACTGGAAAAAGGAAATCATCAATAATGAGGACCCAACAGGCCACGATAAAAAATGAAGTCTCATTCGAAGGACGCGGGCTTCATACTGGAAATAAAACAAAAATCACTTTTAAGCCCGCACCGGAAAACTATGGGCGTAAATTTGTCCGTGTTGATATTGACAACTCGCCGGAAATTGAGGCCATTGTCGATAATGTTGTGCAGGATACGGCAATCGACAGTTTGCGTGGTACAACAATACAGGTTGATGGCGTTGAAGTCCATACAATTGAGCATGTTTTGGCTGCCCTTGTAGGTTTAGAAATTGATAATGTACGTATCGAGCTAAATGCCAACGAGCCACCAATTGGTGACGGTTCTGCCAAGCCGTTTGTGGATATTTTATTGCAAGCAGGATTAGATGAGCAGGAAGCACAGCGTGAATTTCTGGTTATTGATGAAACAATCAACTTTACGGTGGAAGAAAAAGGTGTGCAGATAGTTGCACTGCCAACCGATGATTACCGTCTTACTGTGATGATCGATTACAACAACCAGGCACTTGGCAGCCAGCATACCGGCTTGTTCAATCTGGAAAATGAATTTATCACCGATTTTGCCCCAGCCCGTACATTTTGTTTTTTGCATGAAGTTGAAGGGCTTGCGGAGCAAGGGTTAATAAAAGGTGGTGATTTGGATTCTGCAATCGTGATAGTTGATCGCGATCTTTCTGAAAAAGATATTACCCGTTTACGAAATATGTTTGATATTTCCGAAAATGTTGAGCTCGGCGAAAATGGTACATTAAATAATAAACAATTACGTTATAAAAATGAACCGGCCCGACATAAACTATTAGATTTGATGGGTGATTTGGCCCTTGCCGGTGTTAATATTAAAGCACAACTTTTAGCTGCCAGGCCTGGGCACCAAAGTAATATCGAATTTGCCAAAATTTTACGTGGACTTTATAAAAAACAACAGTTAACCCGGAAATATCAGGATGTTGATAAAAAAGGGGTTGTTTTTGATATAAATGCCATAAAAAAAATATTGCCCCATCGCTATCCTTTTTTATTGATCGATTCTATTATCGAATTAGAGCCGGAAAAGAGGGCGGTCGGTATAAAAAATGTAACGGCAAATGAGCAATTTTTTGAAGGACATTTCCCGGAGCGGCCAGTAATGCCCGGAGTTTTAATCGTAGAGGCAATGGCCCAGGTTGGCGGCATACTTCTATTAAACGAGGAAGCGGAAGTGGGCAATAAACTTGTCTTCTTTACCGGGATTAATAATGTTAAATTTAGAAAAACAGTTCAACCCGGCGATCAATTGGTCATGGAGTTAGAGATGTTGAAAGGGCGGCGCAGTATGTTTAAAATGGCGGGCAAGGCGTTTGTAAAAGGACAACTTGTCTGTGAAGCAGAAATGATGGCCGCAGTGGTTGACAAGTAGGAGTATAATGACAACGATCCATCCAACATCGGTTATTGGCAATAAAGCAGAAATCGGCGATAATGTTAAAATCGGTCCATTTTCGATAATTGAAAATGACGTTAAAATTGGCAATGGCTGTGAAATTGCCTCACATGTTTTGGTTTCTTCCGGGACAAATTTAGGTGCAGGCTGTAAAATACACAAAGGAGCCGTTTTAGGCACCGATCCACAAGATCTGAAATTTGAAGATGAAAAAACTTTTTTAGAGATTGGCGAAAACACAACAGTGCGGGAGTTTGCCACATTAAACCGGGCAACTACGCACAGTTATTACACACGTATTGGGAAAAATTGCCTGATTATGGCTTATGCGCATGTTGCACACGATTGCCAAATAGGCAATAATGTAGTCCTTGCCAATTCTGTAAATCTTGCCGGGCATGTAATAATTGAAGACTTTGTTGGTATTGGCGGGTTAACACCTGTTCATCAATTTGTTAAAATTGGCACACAAAGTTTTATAGGCGGCGGATTAAGAATCCCTAAAGATGTACCGCCATATATCCTTGCGATGGGTGAACCCCTTCGATTTGCCGGTCTGAACAAAATTGGCATGCAAAGGCGTGGTTTTAGTCCAGAAACGCTCACAGCATTAAGAGACGCTTACAAAATATTATATAGGCAAAATAATACGACTATAGAAGCCATTGATAAAATTACTGAACAATTTCCCGAGTCTGCCGAAGTGAAACACCTAATCGGTTTTCTCGAAAGCTGTGACCGTGGTATAATCCGCTAATCCACTATTATGTTTCCATTTTCAAACCTTCGTATTATTCCTTTTGAATATTTTTCCGGTATCGAAAATATGGCCCTTGACTTGGCCTATGCCCAAAAAGTGGCTCAAGATAAAATTCCTATATTACGGTTTTATGGCTGGGAACCGTTTTGTCTTTCATTGGGCCATCATCAAAATAAATCCCAAATAAATCTAGACCGTGTTAAGCAGGATTGTATCGGCCTGGTTCGAAGGCCAACCGGTGGGAGCGCCATTTTTCATGCAAACGAATTAACATATAGTTTTATTATCCCCAAGGGAAATATAAGTCATCATGAAATGTATAGTATGTTCCATGCATTATTAACAAAAACACTAAATGGACTGGGCGTTCCAGTTTCTTTAAATACCGTCGCTCATAACGGCCAATATTTAAATGTGGATAATAGCACCTTTGCATGCTTTAACCGGTCCGCAAAAGATGAAATCCAGTTCGAGGGAAAAAAAGTTGTGGGCAGCGCGCAAAAGATATTTAAACATTCAATTTTACAGCATGGATCGATTATCCTTGGCAAAGAGCATGAACAGATAATCAGATATTTGAATAGCGATCCCATTGATGGAGATAAACAAAAAAAACTTCTTAATTTGAACTCAGTCCACCTAAACCAAATCGGATCAAATAAAATATCAAAGAGACAGATTGCCGCGGCTTTAACGGATCAATTTAGCTTGGAATATACCAGTGCTGTTTATTATCAATATCCAAGCAAAGCAGAAAAGGCATCAATTAAAAGCCATAAAAAAAATATAGAAATTGTCTAAAATAGAGTAAGCTTAATTAAAAGATTCTTTTATCTCAGCTATTTGCAATTATATTCAGCAATGGCTTATATTTAGCACTTACTAATTAAAAACACATGGAGGATATGCATGCTTAAGACTTTACAAATACTCAGCCTTGTACTGGTTTTTTCGGGTATTACGTTGGCTCAGGGCGATTTGGATTTAACACAATTTGGATCGGTAAAAGATTTAGAAACTGAATTTGAGGATTTTAATAATGGTGTCCATGCCGGTATGGGCGTCTTGGATTGGACAGATGCATCCGGCCCATCAGTTTTCCGTTTTAGCGCCGGAGTTTTTTTTGGTGCGGCAAGTGTTAAGAAGAATGAAACAATTGGCATTAATAATGATTTCTATATGCCGGCAGGCGCAGGCATTCAGCTTGGATTTGGTACTGCTGGTTTTGAGCTCTATTTCCGTTATTTGCCCGAACTGGAATTAAGCGGTGCAAATTTAAAATCACTAGGTTTTGGCGCAAAATATGAACTGACAGATATTATTCCTATTCCTGCATTTCCCGCAACAGCACTTTTTGTAGATTATAACACCATGACTTTTGGTATTACTGAAACGAATACTGTGGTTGTTGAAGGTGTGAGCGGTGATGTTAAAACCGGAATTAACCTGGATTTCTCTACAATCAATATTGGTACCATGATGAGTTATGACTTTCTCGTAGCACGTGTTTATGGTAAAATTGCTGTGGAACTTGGCTCGACCGATATGAGCTGGAACCAAGCTGTACTTGTTGCCGGTCAGGTAGTTGCTGATGGAACAAGTGGTACTTTAGATGCAACCGGGTTCCGTTATGCCGTTGGCCTTGCTGCTTTTGGGCTAAAGGTTGAAGTTGGTGGACGTGGAAGTAATTTATTTGCCGGTTTGGGATACGGCATCTCTATCTAATAAGAATCTGAAAAACTTAAAAAGCCCCTAATGGGGCTTTTTTTCTATATATAAATTTTAATTACAGAACAGAGAATGGTGTTTTGAAAGTAAAAATTATCAAAATATTATGTGTGATATGTGTATTCTCAGTTAATTTGTCCGCACAAGATTTGAAGGACAAGGTAACTCAACTTTTTTCTGATAAGGATTTTACGGAATACCTTACACCACTCTCTAAAGCTTTTGGTGCCTCTCTGGGCAGCGCATATTCTTTTAATGCCGAAACACATAAATTTCCACATTTTGATTTAGGGATAAATTATTTAACTGTTCCCATTAAAAAAGGGAAAAAATATTTTGATGGGGATTCGGCACGTTCGGCAACTGTATTTGGCCCATCTGATAATCTTGCTTCACAAACAAAGGGCCTAAATATAGATGTTTTTGAAATCCCTGTTTTACAATTAAGTCTCGGTATCGGAGATAACACAAATTTGTTACTTCGCTATTCGGATTGGAAGAGTAAAAAAATGGGTAAAATTAAGGTGTATGGGGCCGGGGTAAAATACGAACTCGAGAAC
The DNA here is from genome assembly GCA_024277115.1 of Calditrichota bacterium. GTDB lineage: Bacteria > Calditrichota > Calditrichia > Calditrichales > J004 > JABFGF01. The sequence goes on along the minus strand of JAJRVW010000134.1, from coordinate 18,801 downwards.
CTGTTTTCTATTTCGCCGATACCTTTCAATATTGGAGTTTTGGCCATTTATCAAAAATATAAAGTTGATGACTATATCGAAGGTGCGCTTTTTGGGATGAATTTAATTGTTTCCAAGGAGCTCCATTTTATACCTATTGAAATTTATGGTGGTGTGGGTTATTTAAATAATATAACAAATATTGATAACCCTCAGGGTACAGAGGATATAAGTATTTCTATTCCCGGATTAGAAGAGGTACGCTATCATTTGGGAGCTAATTTCGCAGTCATGTTCTTTAGAGTTAGTGCCGAAACAACATTTGGCGATTATAAAAGTTTAAGCGCCGGGCTTCATTTTAGTTTATAGGAAGGAGAAACTTTTACCTATGCCATTTGTATACAGTTTAAAAAATTGATAAAAGAAGATAGGACGCAAAAGTAGTCTGTATACATAAACACTTTTTAAGCATGCTGTAAAGTCTTTGCAGCAAAATCATACATTATTTGAAAGAAATTTATGTCATTTTTAGGAATCATCGCTGTTGTATTTGCCTTTAGTTTACTTGTACTAATCCATGAACTTGGTCACTTTCTTGCAGCCCGTTGGATGGGCGTTCGGGTTGAGAAATTTTCCATAGGATTCCCTCCTACATTGTTTAGCAAAAAGATTGGTGATACTGAATTTTCTGTCTCGGCAATTCCCTTAGGCGGATATGTGAAAATGTCTGGCTTTATCGATGAAAGCATGGACGGTGAAGCAACAGGTGCAGATTATGAGTATAGCTCTAAGCCGGTCTGGAAGCGGATAATAATTATTACCGCCGGTGTTATTATGAACCTGCTTTTGGCGATTGTCTTGTACACATTTGTTAATTATTCTCAGGGTGAAGTGATCAGCAATGTGACGACAGTAAAGGTGGAAGGGGACAAAGGTATTGCGCAGATGATCGGCTTTGAAACTGGGGATAAAATCTTAAAAATAAATGACAAAGATGTACATAGATGGCGCGAGATAATCGAAACTTTTTTTAATAATATTGAAGATGATATCCAGTTTGAGATTTTGCGCAATGATCAAAAATTGGCTTTAAACTATAAAGGGGAATGGTTAAAAGAAACGAATGCCGAATTGCTAAATATAGCGCCTCTTTTTCCAGCCAAAATAGGTGATATTTCGGCAGAACATCCTGCTGAAGATGCCGGGCTAAAGAGAGGTGACCTGATTGTTGAATTGGATGGGCAAAATATTTCGAGCTGGGATGATATGACAGAAATAGTTCGGGCCAATGCAGATAAAAATATTCAAATGAGCTGGATGCGCGACAATGAATTATTAAAAGGGACTATTACCCCTCAAAAAATTAATGCGGTTGACGATAAGGGGCAGGATGCTTCTTTTGGACGGATCGGTGTAACGCCATTCTTAATTAAAAAACCGATTCCCTTTGTTGCCGCTTTCAAACGTGGATTAGTACAACCTTTCGAAATGATTTATATGAATATCCTGGGTTTTAAATGGATGATCACGGGGGTTAAATCTGCCCAAGAAACAATTGGCGGGCCTGTTGCCATAGCAAGAATTTTAAGTGATGCAGCTGAACGTGGCTGGGCCTATTATGTAAATATTATTGCGATGCTAAGTTCTGTCCTAGCCTTTTTTAATATTTTACCCATACCAGCGTTGGATGGAGGGCATTTATCTTTTTTAATAATTGAGGCGATAATGGGGCGTCCGCTTTCAATAAAAACACGGATGGCAATTCAAAAAGTAGGCATGGCAATGTTGCTTTCTTTAATCGTTTTTGTCCTATATATAGATTTAAGCTAAGTTATACATCCTCTCTTTTGGTAACAATCCATGGAAAACACTAAGCTGATCAACAGCTTGCAAAATTTAATTCGCCAGAATTTAATTTATGCCTATCAAAAAAATACACCCAAAGTCCATTTTGAGCATCTCAGCCAAGAGGTAATAAAAGATAAAATTTATCTATTTGCTGGATTTGAATTAAGTATAAGTCAGCACACCAGTCTCCCCGATAAAGTTAAACAATGGCGTTTCCCGAAATCCCGGCTAAATTATTTTGAGATTTGTTCAAATGAATTTCAAATGTTTGTACTTCAATATTTTGATGATGTTTTTCTCTGTTTACAAAACTTTAATGATAAAGAAATTTTGACATTCGAGATCAAAAGTAAAAATAATGTCCCTCTTTTTTTCGAAGTCGATAATCAAAGAAAAACCCCTTCAAAGACGTTTAAGGTTCAGAAAAATAGCTACTCTCTCGTTACCAATATTCAAATCTTGACCACAGGTAAGCTAAGCCCGGTTAAATACTTTAACAATATCTTGACCCATGAGCGGAAAATTCACCCACTCAATAATCTGCAGACAGAAGATAATAGTTTGTTGCAGGATATTGATGCGTTTTGGGCGGGACAAACCTGGATTGATAAAAATGGAAATTTAGATTTTCAATTTGATGAAAATACCCCACAGGACAAAATGGCTCTTCTCTTTTTATCGGAGATATTTTTCGTTCAAGGTAAGTCAGATAATTTTAAAAATTATTGCAACAAAGTTTTGGATAGCGGAACATTTCTGCAGAAAATTGATAAGTCAATAAAATTTGGAAAAATTAAAACAGGCAGGAATGAACATTTTACTGATTTACTTCTAAATGGTGTATTGCGTGATTCTGAGAGTGTAAATCTTCTACAGAAAACCTGGAATGAATTTTCAACCCCAGCCCGATATAGTTATTGTAAAAACCTTCTATTAGATGAACCGCATGAGATTGCCGCATTTATAATATTAGTGGTTAAAAACAATTTTTGGTGGAAAAATAAAGCGATTGATTTTTTTGATACACTCATAAAAGAACAAAAAAACAAGTATTTAAAACTGTGGCAATTGTATTCGAAATTTGCTCAAATTACATGTACGGTTTCCTATATAAAGCAAGAGGCTACATTCAGCTTTTATGATTTACCCACGCAGAGCAACATTACAACTTTTAAAAATGATGTTTACTTTTGGCAGTTAGTTCATAAGGGTTCAAAAGAAATATGCAAAGTCAAATTTCTGGACTACCCTGCAATTGCTGTTGATAAGAAAGTAGCGATTATTTATTTCGGTGCATTTATTACAATTAGTCCATTTTTATTTGAGCACAAAACAGGTTTTAAAAACTATTGTACAGTAGGAATCGGCGAAATTGAGGTAAAAATATACTTAGTTTGGGTGAATTTTACTGTTGATATTGGCCCGTTGCGATTAAAGTTTTTGTTTAAAAAAAATCGGTTCCAAATCAGCATTAAAAACACAAAAACCAGCGATGTTATTAAGATAGACAACGTGGAATATTCTTTCGATAAAACGTTGTATCATAAAATATATAAATCGCTAATAAAGGTCACGCCGAATCAGAATTTTAGTTTTTATCAAGAGGATGGTTTCAAGGTGCACTTAAATTCTATTCCGGTAAGTGTGCACAATCTTTGTATCCACGGCATTGCAAAAAACAGGTTTGATCAAGTCGTTAATAATATATCGATTTTCCAGAATAAATCTAAGAGAAGCCAAAAAATAAATCCGTTAAGTAATCTACCAGAAAAATTCGTACTTGGTGAGAGTACGAGAATAAATGTTCCTAAGACGGGTGAGATAGCGTATTTCCCGCATTGGGATACTTCTTTAATGAGTAGATTAAAAAACACATCCTCAGGTGAGTTATCCCAGCAATGGTTAATATTTGTTGATTCGTCCAGAGCTGACCGATTGAAAATATCAAAATTATTTTATAATCATTTTGGCTATTATCCACATATTAAAAATATGACCGAGATAAACGCCATTTCAAATAAATATAGCCTTGTAATCTCTAAAGCAGTAGATGGTAAAATTATTTTTTCAGGCCAGTATTACGAGGAAATACGTCTTGAAAAGAGTAAACAAAAAGTGATCTTACGTGTCCATCCAGATAATCTTGAAAATTGGCTCATGGCAAATTTTAAAACCATTAAAAATATTGGGAAATCGGGCTAATATTTATTTGATTTTATTTATGCACGTGGGTAGATTCTAAGCTCGAATTAATTGAGAATTATTGGGCCCATAGCTCAGTTGGTTAGAGCACCCGACTCATAATCGGATGGTCCGGGGTTCAAGTCCCTGTGGGCCCACTTTATAATTATTCAGGAAACAATTAATGCTTGAAAAGCATCTAAGAAAAAGTAAATTTTGGGTTTAATTTAAATACTTACAAAGTGCATTCTACAAATTTAGGGTGCACTTTTTTTTATATACCAAGGGGAGGTAGGAAGTGCAAAAAACTTTACATGCACTCATCGAGTTGCAAGAATTGGATAACAGGCTTGATGAATTACTTGACGAACGTGGTGATTTGCCTCGTATTGTAAATGAGTTTGAAGAAAAATTATCAGCAAAGAAAGATGAAGTTGAAAAACTTGAAGCAGAAATTAAGTCTTCCAAATTAAGAATAAAAGAAATCGAATTGTTTGGCGCCGAGTCGAAAGAGAAACTCGAAAAGTATAATGACCAGTTATACCAGGTAAAAACAAATCGTGAATATGATGCCATTACCATCGAAATTGAATCGGTACAAAAGACGAAAAAAGATTATGACAGTGAACTTATTTCCCTTACATCGTCTCTGGAAGCCAAAGAAGGCACATTAAGTGATCTTGAGTCTGAGATCGCCAAGATATCTGAAGAATTATCCGAAAATAAAGTAGAACTGGACGCGAGCCTGGAAGAGACCGCTGAGGAAGAAAACAGTTTAAACAAGAAAAGAAAAAAATTACTTGGCAACTTGAGTAGGCATGTTTACAATTCATACGAAAATATCCGTAAAGCACGCAACGGTAAAGGGATTGCAACCATTGACAATGGTACATGTAAAGGGTGTTTTTCTTATATTCCACCTCAAAAAGTTGTTGAAGTACGCAAGATGAAAAAAATCCATGAGTGCGAGTCCTGTGGTCGGATACTTGTCTGGAGCGAGTAAAAATATAATCTTTCCGGGTGAATGAGATAGCTGCCTTAGCAATAAGGAGGAAAGTCCGAACATCAAAGGGGTAATTCTTCTGAGAAATCAGAATCTGTTTAGACAGAAGGATAGTGTCACAGAAAAAATACCGTCCCATTTTTGGGATAAGGGTGAAAAGGCGGGGTAAGAGCCCACCACCTTGTTCTTAGCTGAATATCTTTAATAAAAGATACCTTATTGGCAAGGGTACGATAAACCCGAATTGATGCAAAACCAAATAAAGAAGGAATCCATATCGGATGCGTTTTCCCCCTTAACGCGTTTCCTTGGGAAACACACTTCAGGGTAGGTTGCTTAAATTATCCGGCAATGGATAATTAAGATAAATAGCTATCGTCCCTTTTAGGGAAACAGAATTCGGCTTACTATTTCACCCGGTTTTTTAATGGCTAAAACATGTTATTTGAATGGTTCCTCCATCCTGAGACAGAAATACCTAAGATTGTAGAATCCGACTTAAAAGTCCCTCCTGTTATTGCCAATATCCTGGCACAAAGAAAAATAATTTCCGATGAAAAAATAAAAGAATTTATTTACCCCAAACTTTCCGATTTGCATGATCCATTTTTGATGGATGGTATGGACTTGGCCGTAGAGCGGGTGATTAAAGCATTGGAAATAGGGGAGAATATTCTTATATATGGCGATTATGATGTAGATGGCGTCACGTCTGTTGCTATTTTGTACCAGGCTTTGCACAAATTGGGCGGGAAGGTTTCCTTCTTTATTCCGGAGCGTAGCAGTGATGGTTATGGTCTCTCACAAAAAGGGATTGAGAAAGCCATTAAAAGGAAAACAGGTTTAATTATTACAGTTGATTGCGGCATTACGGCCAATGAAGAAATAGAATTCGCAAAAAGCCAGGGGCTGGATACCATTGTATGTGATCATCATGGGGTCGTTGGCAGTACACCAAATGCTTTTGGCATTTTAGACCCAAAAGTAGAAAGTTGCACCTATCCATTTACTGAACTTGCGGGTTGTGGTGTGGCTTTTAAATTATTGCAGGGCGTTTGCCAAAGATTAAATATTGATAAAAACTTTGCCTACCAATTTCTTGATTTGGTTGCGCTGGGTACCGCTGCGGATATTGTGGAACTAACGGGGGAAAACAGAACACTTGTAAAATTTGGTTTAAAAGTGATCAACTCCAAGCCCCGCTTTGGTTTGTTTGCCTTATTAAAATCATGTGGCCTTTCTAAACAAAAAATTACGGTAAATTCTATTGTTTTTAAGCTGGCTCCCCGCTTGAACGCCGTCGGTAGGATTTCCAACGCAAAAAAGGCCGTGCACCTGTTAACATCGTCCAGCCCGCAGCAGGCAAAAAATATTGCACAAATTTTAAATTCAGAAAACAACCAACGCAAGGATATTGACAGCTCAACGCTGAAAGAAGCCGAAGAGCAGATTGCACAGAAAATTGACATAGAAAACACACGGGTACTTGTTTTAGTTAAAGAAAACTGGCATCTTGGGGTTTTGGGGATTGTCGCATCACGAATCCAGGAAAAATATAAACGGCCAACCATTTTAATTTCAATAAATAATGGGGTGGGAAAAGGCTCCGCACGCTCAGAACCGGCATTTGATATTTTTAATGCTTTCCACATCTTGTCGGATTTTCTATTATCTTACGGTGGGCATAAATGTGCGGCCGGTTTAACTATTGAGCCTGGTAAAATTGAGGGCTTCCGCAAAGAGTTGAACCTACATGCGGAGGGTTATATCTCTGTAAAAGATGCGCTGCCAAAATTAAGTATAGATTCATTTGTGTCACTGGCCCACCTAAACGGCGGTTTTTTAAAATGGTTGGACCTGTTGGCCCCTTTTGGTCCCGGAAATATGCGGCCGGTTTTTGTAACAAAAAAGATGAAGGTTTCAGGAAATATCAGTACAATTGGTGCGGAACATTTAAAGTTTAAAGTTAAAGAAAATGGTGTAGTAATTGATGCCATTGCCTTTAATATGAAAAAGTACAACTCTATTTTTGAGGATAAGGACATTTTTATAAATTGTGCTTATGTGATTGAAGAAAGTAATTGGTTTGGCCAAACAACGGTCCAACTTAGAATAAAAGATTTTGAGGTATCTGATGGAACAGAATGAAGAATATGTAAATTTATTTGAGCACTTAAAAAAACTGCGTCTTAGTAAAAATATTTCGCTAAAATCAATTGCGCAGGATAGCCGGATACAACTTAGTTATTTAGAAGCAATTGAATCTGGAGAGTATGAAAAAATCCCTGAGGTATATGATAAACTGTTTTTTCAGACGTATATTTCATATTTAAATGTAGATGACCCTGAGAAATATTTGGCAGAGTTTAAGGCATTGCGTAAAGAAATCTATTATCCAACGCCGACAACTACCATACAAAGAATAAAAACTTCCACGGAAAAGAATAATGCGTTCTTTAACCTAAAGACGCTCTTTTTCTTCGGGCCGGTTGTCTTAATTGTAGCGGTATTAGTCTTTTTTGCAATGAATTCAGAGATGATTGATACGGGCTCTGGTGAGGTTGTTAAAGAATTGCCGGTTAGAAAAATTGTGGCTGAAATCGAAGCAAGGAATAGTAAAAAAAATGATTCGTTAGCTGCTCTTGTAGGCGATTCTCTTAAAGGAAAAAATGTTAATATATCGCTTACTGCCGTAGAAACAACCTGGCTTCGTTTTATAAAAGACAGCAAAGATACTTCAGAGTATACTCTGCATGCAGGCAATAAAATTGCAATAAAGGCGGATTCGACTGTGCACTTTCTTGTTGGTAATGCAGCAGGTTTAAAATTTAATATTAATGGTGTAGATGAAGGGCTTCTTGGTAAAGAAGGCGAGGTTATCAGTTATTTAAAGATTACACCGACAGGGATTACGGCAAAACGCATCAAAGTTTTAACTAAAAAAGGAGGCGCGAATGATACGACTGGCACTAATTAGTATTGTTTTATTCTCAGCATGCAGCTCGCATTTAAAAACACAAAAAGTAGTAAAAGAAAATACAGAACTCCTTTACGGCGATGTAAGTAAAGAACAGCTGTATTTTGATTTTCCTGTCTGGCAGGAGCAAGAAAATATTTATAAGCCCAATATGGAAGCGGTAAAAAAAACCGCAGCATATTCTAAAGATGTCCATGTCCGTCTTTTTTTTGGTACATGGTGCGGTGATAGCCGGCGGAATGTCCCGCGCTTTTTTAAATCCATCAAAGGTAATAAACATATTACGGTTTCAATTTGGGCCGTAGACCGAAAACTAAAACTTGATAACAACCTGCCTGCTCAAAATAAAATTGAACGTATACCGACTTTTATTTTTGAACAAAATGGGGTTGAAATTGGTAGGATTATCGAAAATCCGATTAAAACAATCGAACAGGATATAGTTGATATTTTATATCCGGATAAATAAAATTGACAACGAAGAGATAAGCGAAAATTAAACGGAAAGAAAATGGCCAAGAAGAAACGGATTAAACAGCAGAATTTCACCATAGAGAGGGACGAAGTTACCATTTCTGAAGCAACCGAACAGAAATATAAAAAGATATTGAGAAGTATGTCCTGGATTGTGGGGATATGTTTTACATTGATAATCATCCTGCCCCTATTTAATAATCAAACACTTGATAGCCTGACACGTATTTTGTTTTTTATAGGGATTTTAAATTTATTTATCTTTACTCTCCTGGAATTTATCGGTGATGCGATCAAACGTCAGTTGGAAAAAATGAATGGCGTGGCAAAATGACGCCCGGTGTTTTAATAATTGACGACGAAAAAAGTGTCCGGGACTTTTTGCAAAAAATCTGTCTGGATGGTTTATACGATACAAAAGCCTGTGCCACTACCGAAGAGGCAAAAGAGCTTTTAAAAAACGAAAAATTTTCTGTCCTGCTCGTTGATATTCTCCTCCCAGATCAGAGTGGGCTTGAGTTTATTAAGGAAATTCAGGATGATGGCGACAAAACCCCGGTAATTGCCATCACAGGCAGCCGGGAGCTTGAACATGCCCAGGAAGCCGTCCGCCTTAACGTGTTTGATTATTTCTTAAAACCATTCGAAAACAAATATTTATTACAAGCCATTAAAAATGCCCAAACACAATATTTCTTAAATGAAGAGCGTGCGGCCCTGGAGCTGCAAAAGGATGCGTACCGTGCAAAGCTGGAGCATGAGGTTAGTGAAAAAATAATAGAATTAGAGAAATCCGAGCGAAAATATCGGCAACTTATTGAACAATCTATTTTAGGTGTGGCGATTGTATTTGATGATAAAATTGTATATCAGAATGACAAATTTGCCCACATTTTTGGTTATTCGGAAGACGCAGATTTTACTGATATCTCATTTATTGACCTGGCGCTTCCACAAAAAAAGAAGGCAATAAGTGTACTTATGGATGGCTGCCTTTCTCGCGAGCGTGACAGCGCAACGATTCAGTTTGCCGCCCATAAAAAAAATGAAGAGATTTATGTACAAGCATGGATTTCAGAATTTGAACATAACGAGAAACCTTCCTTATTGGTAATTGTTACAGAAATTACAAAACAACATCTGGCAAGTCAGAGAGAAAAAAAATATGCCCTGGAGCTTCTAAAAGAAAACCGCATGGCATCTATCGGGCATTTGGCTGCAGGAATAACCCATAATTTAAATACACCCATTTCAATTATTCAGGGCAATGCAGAATTACTAAAAGTTAAAGAGCCGGACAATACTGAAGTAAAAATGATTTTGAAGCAGACAGCACGCATGAATGATTTAATTTATACCATTGTTACAAAAGGGAAGAATGAATTAAATCCTGAGCCTGCGAAAATAGATTTAAACGACCTTATTAAAATTGAGATAGAATTCTTGAAGGCAAACCTCTATTTTAAACATTATGTAAATTGCAACATGGATTTAGATGAGTCTATCCCCTCTGTTTTTGGTTTATATAGTGACTATTCACAAAGTATTTCTGCCATTATACAAAATGCCATTGATGCGATGTACAAGGTGGATAAGCGTGAGATATTTTTTAAAACCCGGCATAAAGCTGATTTTATCGAACTGATAATTCGTGATACAGGGGAGGGAATAAAACCAGCGAATCTGGATAAAGTTTTTGAACCCTTTTTTACAACAAAACCAGGTCCGGATGAAAAAATTGAGGATGAAAAAACTCCACGTGGCACAGGGCTTGGGCTTTCGATGGCAGCAAGTATTTTTAAAAAACGCAATATAACTGTGCGTGTGAACTCTAAATCTGAGATTGGTACAGAATTTAGGCTTGAAATTCCTGTAACAGATAAAAAATATAAAAATGATGATTAAAAATAATAGGGCAAACGAAATATTTGCTGGCAGTAAAGATAAAAATATTTTGATTATTGGTGATATAATGATGGATGAATACCTTTCCGGAAATGTATCACGCATTTCCCCGGAGGCGCCTGTACCGGTTGTAGAGATTGCCAGGGAGACTGTGCGTTTTGGTGGGGCAGCTAATGTTGCCCTCAATATAAAATCCCTTGGTTGTGAACCGTTGCTTATTGGACTGCTTGGTAAAGACCAAATGGGTGAAAATTTTACCAACTTAATGCAAAAATCTCATCTAAATACATCAGGGCTTGTCTATTCTTCGCAACGGCCTACAACGGTAAAAACACGAATTATTGGCGATGGCCAGCATATTGCCCGTGTTGATAAAGAAAATAAAAGTAATGCATCCCTGGAAGAAGCAGAACAGCTGAAGCATAAAATCCGGGAGATAATTGCCCAGGCTGATGGCGTTATTTTGCAAGACTATAATAAGGGTGTACTTACGAAGGAGATTATTACATTCACAATCGAACAGTGCAATCAGAAAAGAATACTTGTTTCTGTTGATCCAAAGTTTACCAATTTTATGGCTTATAAAAATACAACCATATTTAAACCGAATGTGATCGAGGCACAACAGGCGGTGGCGAGAAATTTCGAGACTGAAGAAGAAGTTGAAGCCGCTGGCTTTGAACTGATGCAAAAATTAAATACAGAAAGTATTTTATTAACAAGGGGCAAGAAGGGTTTATCACTTTTTGAGAAAAATAAGCCGGTGGTTCATATCCCAACGCAAGCACGAAAAGTGGCTGATGTTTCCGGTGCAGGCGATACAGTTATAAGCACCATGACGGCTGCCTGTCTGGGTGGGGCAACGAAACAAGAAGCTGCCATCTTAGCCAATATTGCCGCAGGTGTTGTTGTTGAAGAAATTGGTATTGTCCCCATCGATAAAAATAAACTGCTCTCAACAATCGAATCATGAAATCTTATAAAATACGGTAATAAAAAAGTACACTATAAAAACACAATATTTGAATATGAACACTATTGCACGAAAAGACAATATCCATAAAATTATAACTGAGCTTAAAGCGAAGGATTTGCGCATAGCCTTTACAAACGGTTGTTTTGATTTATTGCACCGGGGCCATGTTTTTTATCTTGAAGAAGCTAAAAAGAAGGCGGACATACTTGTACTAGGCCTGAACTCCGATACATCCGTCCGGCGTTTAAAAGGCCAGGACAGGCCTTTGGTAAACGAGCAGGACAGGGCGTATATCCTTAGCCGCCTGGAAGCGGTAGACATTGTGTGTATTTTTGAAGAAGACACGCCGGTTGAAATTATTAAATTAATTAAACCCGATTTTTTAATTAAGGGTGGTGACTATAATTTAGACCAGATTGTTGGGCGTGAGATAGTTGAAAGAAATGGTGGTAAAGTACTTACAATCCCAATCGTTGAAGGAAAATCGACTACAAAAATAATCGATCGAATAAATAATTTATGAGAAAAATGAATATTAAAAACCAAATTATAAGTATTACAGCTATTCTTCTGATTAGCGGGTGTATTCCATTAAAAAATACAAACATGTCACAAAAATTAGAAGAAAAAGAAAACAGCATTGGCCTGCCATCGAACCTGTGGTTGTCAGAAAGATCGACGGCCAGGGTAGATTCAATCTTTTCGTTTGCAAAGCAGGCGCATCAACAATTAATCAATAACGATACGCTTGGTGCGGAACTAACCTATGAATATGCTTTTGAGCGTATCTCTTCTTTCTCTACCGAAGAACAACTGACTTTAACAAAGTGGGACAAGTACGATTCCGTCCTGACGTTGATGAACAAAGATTATGAGCGAATCTTTGAAGAAGAGACCGAAGTGCTCGAGGCAGAAGAAATAAGAGAGGAAATTACTCAAATTGAAAAATCAATTTTTCCCGACTCTATTCTTTTCGGAAAAGAAACTTTTATCGATAGTAGCGGTGGCATTCCGATTACCTTAAATAAAAAAGTGCGTTCGGTGATAAAGTATTTTCAAACAAAGGGACGGAAGGTCTTTACAAAATGGCTGGAACGTAGCGGACGTTATAAAAAAATGGTTAGTGCTGTATTTAAAGAAATGGACTTACCGGAAGAATTAATGTACCTGGCCATGATTGAGAGTGGCTTTAACCCAAGGGCGCGATCGTATGCCCGGGCAGTAGGTATGTGGCAGTTTATCTCTGCAACAGGCCGATATTATGGCCTAAGGCATAACTGGTGGTTTGATGAACGTCGTGATTATATCAAATCAACCCACGCCGCCGCTGAACATTTAAAAGACCTCCATGAGCGTTTTAAAGGCGAGTGGTACCTCGCGCTCGCAGGTTATAATTGCAACCCCAAACGTGTCGAACGAAACATACGTAAATACCGGACAAATGATTTCTGGAAATTACGGCGGTTACCGCGGCAAACGCGCAATTATGTGCCAACATTTCTCGCGGCGACAATTATAGCTAAGGACCCAAAGAAGTTTGGCTTTTATGTTGAGCATCAAACTCCCGTCGAGGTTGATTCAATTACGGTCTCAGAATCCATCGATTTGAATGTTGTGGCGAAAGCTGTGGATACAACATATGCATTTATAAAAGAAATTAATCCGGCTATAATCCGATGGGTGACGCCCCCAGGCATAAAAAACTTTACATTATATCTTCCTAAAAATAGCAGGGAAAGATTTAAAGCCGCCTATGCGCAGATCCCTGAAAAGGATAAAAGATCCTGGGTGCGCCATAAAATCCGCTCGGGCGAGAGTTTATCGACCATCGCAGGTAAATACCATACAAGTATTTCTGTATTAAAAACAAGCAATGGACTAAAAGGAACGCGCATCAGGGCAGGGCATTATTTATTAATTCCTGTACCTCAAAATAAAAAACATTTTTATGCCAGTTATTCCAAATCTTCTTCAAAATCCAAAAGAACATACCGGCGCGCAAATAAGAAGACAGCAAGCGAAAACCCCGCTGAGTTCAAAAAAATTGAATATCGTGTAAAAAAAGGCGATACGCTCGGGGGAATTGCCGAGGCTTATTCAACACGGGCAAGTAAAATTCGGTCGTGGAATGGATTGTATTATGGGCAAAATATTTATCCGAAACAAAAATTAAAAATATATGTCCCAAAACAGTCTTTACGATTTAATGTTAAGAATGGAATTAGTTCACCAACAGCCGCCAAGGAGTCGGGGACTTATTATACTGTTCGACGCGGCGATACATTATGGGACATTGCAAAAAAATATAGAATTTCAATCACACAATTGAAAAAGATCAATAATTTATATGGTTCTAAAATAAAGCCCGGAGACAGGTTAAAAGTTCAGTTAAACTAATAATTATTATTGATTTTAAGGTTGAAAAGTTGTAAAATCAATGCTTCAATTAAATCAGGTGATATAACAAATAATGAAAAAGAATTTTTGCCCATCATGTGGCAATAAAGTAGAAGACAGTCAAAAATTTTGCCAAAATTGTGGAAACGAGCTTAGCACAGGCAAAGACACCAAACCAAAACAGTCAAAGACTGAAAATAAAAGCAGTAATTCAGTTTTAATACTTGCAATAGCGGTTGTTTTTGCAATTGTGGTTATTGTTCTGGTAACGAATAGTAACCATAAAAACGCACAGCATCAGGCCCCTTCTAATAATGCGCAAGGCCAAAGCCCTCAAGATCAGGCAAAATTGAATCAGATGATGAAAGGTATCCAGGAACTGCGTGCTGCCTTAGATAAAGATCCGGACAATTATGAATTAAATATCAAAATGGGCAATAGTTCTTTTGATATTGGACGCTTTCCACAGGCAATTAAACACTATCTAAAAGCAATAAAAGTTAAAAATGACGACCCCAATGTACTTATTGACTTAGGCGTTGCATATTTTAATACAGATAAATCGGACTCGGCATTAAGTTTTATAAACGCTGCTTTGATGATAAATCCTTCCCATCCACAAGGCCTTTATAACTCTGGTATTGTATATTTTAATATGGGGGATTCCTTAGGGGCGATTAAGATGTGGGAAAAGCTTATTAGTGTAAATGCACAGTCACCACAAGCGCAAACTGCTCAAAAATTTATAGATCAATTAAAAAGTAAACTAAATTAAACCATAACGGAGAAGGTTTTTATGCCAAGCGGTAAAAAAAGAAAACGCGCCAAAATGGCCACCCATAAAAGGAAAAAGCGTTTAAGAAAAAACAGACATAAAAAGAAGAAATAAAGGTTCATTATTATGAACCTTTTCTTTTTTTAGTATAATTAGTTTCATACCACCCATTCCACGCCACAAATTTTAATATCATTTCATGGAAAAGAAAATATATAGTGTAAGTGATATTACTTCTACGATAAAATCTCTTCTTGAAGAGAGTTTGCCTACTGTATGGGTTGAAGGTGAAATTTCGAATCTAAAAGCCCACTATTCAGGACATTTATATTTTTCCCTAAAAGATAGTGGTGCACAAATATCCGCCGTAATTTGGAAATCCCGGGCAGGCCTGCTCGATTTTGAGCCTGCCGATGGCCAACAAATAAGGGCCTTAGGAAATATTCGCCTCTATGAAAAATCAGGGCGATACCAACTGGATATCATTAAAGCCCAACCAGCCGGAAAGGGCGATCTGCAGGAAGCCTTTGAAAAATTGAAGGCAAAACTTTTATCTGAAGGTTTGTTTGATGCAGAAAACAAAAAAAGCCTCCAGGAATTTCCCCGAAAAATTGCCATTATTACTTCCCCAACCGGCGCAGCAATCCGTGATATTTTAAATATTCTAAAGAGGCGCGCTCCCTATCTTGATCTTATCGTACGGCCTGCAAAAGTGCAGGGTGTTGGCGCTGCATCTGACATCGCGACCGCCATAAAAGAAATTAATGAATACGGTGATGTTGACGCGTTGATTGTTGGAAGAGGTGGTGGTTCGCTCGAAGATTTGTGGGCCTTTAATGAAGAGGTTGTGGCCCGTGCTATCTATGAATCAAAGATTCCAATAGTCTCTGCTGTTGGCCATGAAGTCGATTTTACGATTGCCGATTTTGTTGCCGACCTACGCGCACCCACGCCATCTGCTGCTGCCGAGCTGATTGTCACCGACAGAAGTGAGCTTGCTGGCTATTTTATGGGCTTGCAAAGCCAGATGCAGCGAGCCATATCAGGCAACCTGAATTTACTGATACAAAAGGTCTCATCCTTACAAAATAGTTATGGCTTAAGGCGTTCAGGTGATTTAATCAATCAATATGCGCAAAGAGTTGATGAACTTAGCGCCCGGTGCGAAAAGGCATTTTTGGGCCAATTCAGTCAAAAACAGGTCAAACTATCAAATCTTGCCAAGCGGATTAATAGTCTTAGCCCACAGGTAACACTGGCGCGTGGCTACAGCATCACTTACGCAAATGGTAAAATTATCACGGATATTTCCAAACTAAAAAAATGGCAGGTCATCGAAACGGAAGTGGCCAATGGGAAAATTGAAAGTACAATAAATAAACTAAAATTTTAGGCTTATTATGAAAAAAGATATTAAGTTTGAGACAGCCTTGCAAAGATTGGAGAAAATTGTAGAACAGCTCGAATCCGGCGAAGTAGAGTTGGATAAGAGTATTAAAATCTTTGAAGAGGGCAATGAACTTGTTAAGCTTTGCCTGGAAAAATTAAACAGCGCTGAAAAGAAAGTAAAACAATTATCTAAAGAATCTGACGGGACGTTCACCTTAGAGGATTTTGAGTAAAGCTGGAATTATGGACATAAAAATAATCGGGATTATTGTAAACCCTCGAAAAGACAATGTACTTCGGTTAATACAAAACCTTGATAAATGGACTTTGCAATACACAAATAAAATTTCCTTTTATTTGTGCACAAACGATTCCCCATATATTAATTCAACTTTTAATAACTTTAAAATTTCAACGGAATCAGAAATCCTTGCCCAGGCCGATGTAATTGTAACATTGGGTGGCGATGGTACAATCCTGCGTACTGTCGCAAAATTAAAAGATAATGCACCACGTTTTCTCGGTGTAAATTTGGGTGGACTTGGCTTTTTGGCAGATACACCGCCGGAAAGGTGACCGGGCATTTGGATCAAGTGATCGCCGGCCAATACTATGTAGATGAACGGACGCTTTTGGCCCTTCGTCAAAATGGCTCCAAGCAAACTTTTGCGGCATTAAATGATATTGTAATCGATAAAGCAGGTTTTTCCCGGGTAATTCAAATGGATGTAAAAATAGATGGCCGCGCTTTAAACTCTTACATTGCAGACGGCCTTATTATTTCAACGCCGACAGGTTCAACAGGCTATTCGCTCTCAGCGGGCGGGCCGATTGTAGCGCCTCATTCCAACGTTATTTCCCTTAACCCGATTTGTCCTCATTCCCTGACCAACAGGCCTGTGATCATTCCGGATGATTGCGAAATTACAATCCAGGTATGGACAGAACATGATTCTTTTAATATTATCAGGGACGGTGTCCAGCATGGAAGTTATGAAAGTGGCAGTCGTTTTGTCATTAAAAAGAGCAAGCGGAAAGTATATTTTATTAAAATGAAATCCCAAAACTTTTTTAAAACTTTGAGTAAAAAGTTAAGCTGGGGCGAAGATTTTAGAAATAAGAAACGCTGGACATATCAAAAAGAAAAATAAACTACCGATTTTCCTGGCCATCATCCCCCTGGCTTGTGCGTGCTTTTAAAACCAATCGGTACCAATCGGGGTCTTGCAATTCTTTATAATAATTTGAGTGCAATAACTCATATTTTCCAAATCCATTACGGTCCGCAAAAATAAAATTACTCCCACCATTTAATGAATAATAGCGCCAGTCCTCGTATGGGATAGTATCGGTTGTATTTGGATAGCGTATTATTTCATCAGGCTCACCATAGATTAGCAATATTCGCCCGCGGTCACTTTTATAGCCAACAGACATCGATGAACCGTATTCTTTGTCGGCCATGTGTACAAGTTTTAAGAAACGTTCGCGGCTTAATCCCGGATATGTTCCATTCTTTGCATCTTGTTCTCGCCAAAAAGTGGTCAGAAAAGTTCGTATTACCTGAACTTCTTCCAGTTTTTCAAAAATATCCTCTTCACGGTTTGTTGCAAAATAACGCGCAGCATCAAATTCCCGCTGAAGCTCCTTTTTATCTAACGCATTAAAAACCGGATCAATATTGGATACTTTATTTTGTGGTCTCTTTTTTTGACTTGGTTTATGCACATAAAACCGTTTGCGGCTGTTACTGTTTAACCCGCTAAATAGATCTTGCGCATGGATATTTAGATAATAAACACCTTCGGGCAAGGACAAGGCATTAAATGCGCCAATTTCAACCTGTGCTGTACCGGCGATTTTTTTTGTTGTAACCGGGCTATTTTTTAAGGTGTCCCCATTCTCGTTTGTGACAAAATAATTAAAAGTATATTGGTTGGGATTTTGTGTATTAAAACTGAGGTTATGCAACTCAATATAAAAATAAAGCATCGGTTGCAATAAGTCATAAGTCCGTCTCGGATAGGCCGTGATATCAAGATGGTTCTTGATAAATTTTCCTTTTTTATCCGTATTTTTTATCAGGGAAGCGAACTGAATATCGGATAAATTGAATGTTTTTAAATGGCCGGGAATATTTAGGTTTAACAGATATTCGCCCATATAACCACTTAATTTATCCGTAACGCGCAAGGTTGTTGTAAAATTTTTAAAGGGCAGGGGAACAGTAAAAATATCAAGAAATTGCCCATATTTATTTACGGGTATGGAGTCCTCGACTGTGTTTTGAAAATTGTGGACGATATTTTTATATTCCTTGCCGTTATAACTTATTATAAGCCTGTTCTCGAAAGAAGCTTGCAAACCTTCCTCTTTGTGCTCGTATTGCAGGTTATTCTGGAAAAATGACAAATAAAATTCCACATAAGCGAGCGAATCGTTCATTTGGAATACGGCATAATCTGCACTGACCGGAATAAATGAAATCTGGGCCAGCAGGTTTATTGGGAGAAGTAATACTAAAATTTTTTGGATAAGATTTTTTATTGTATTCATTGAGTTAAATATGATTGTCCTGAATAATTATATTTTAAATATTTTTACATTTTTTGATTTGCTGTTAGTTAGAGCCTGTCCTAAAACTCGAAAGTATCTGTCATTCTGAGTTTGCTTTGTGATGCCTGCCCCGCAAAAGGCGGTGGAAGAATCCCATCCCAAATATCAGTACACTAATTAGTGTCTGTCTTTAAAGTAAGGTGAAGCGTCCTGAAAAAGGTTGACTGTTTTTAACGCTTTTTAATGTGTTTTTTACATTAAAAAGGGCTGTTCTTGTTCTTGTTTTTCAGCAGCGCTGCTGAAATTTTTTTTCGGGTAATACGCCTTCCATTTTCGCTGTA
>JAJRVW010000133.1 GCA_024277115.1 Calditrichota bacterium | reverse complement strand
TTCTATTACCCCGCACACTAAGTTTAAAGGTGAGATGTACGTGTTGAAAAAAGAAGAAGGTGGTCGTCATACACCGTTTTTTGATGGTTACCGTCCCCAGTTTTACTTCCGTACAACAGATGTTACCGGTTCGATAAAATTACCTGATGGTGTAGAGATGATAATGCCTGGTGATAATATCAGTGTAGAGATTACGCTGGGAAAAGAAATAGCAATGGAAAAAGAATTGCGTTTTGCGATTCGTGAAGGTGGCCGTACAGTAGGCGCCGGCGTTGTATCTGAAATAATTGAATAAAAAGGTGTTATGAGGATAAATGTTGTTCTGGAGTGTGAAGAGTGTAAATCACGTAATTATAAGACAACAAAAAACAAAAAAAGTAGCCCCGAAAGGTTAGGGCAAAAAAAGTTTTGTCCTCGTTGTAACAAACACACTATTCACAAAGAAACAAAGTAATTAAGTTAGGCTTGTAGCTCAATTGGCTAGAGCACCGGTCTCCAAAACCGGGGGTTGGGGGTTCGAGTCCCTCCAGGCCTGCTTTTGTTTTGTTTGGGAAAAAAGAAAAATGATCAAAAAAATACAGATGTTTGTAGAGAATGTTCAAAAAGAAATGGCTAAAGTATCGTGGCCAGGCAGGGATGAGCTGATGAACTCTTCTGTGATTGTTGTTGTAGTTAGCGCGTTGTTTGCAATATATATATTTTTTGCAGATTTGATCATCTCTAAGGTTGTGGAATTCCTTTATTAAAAAAAATCGAGGTGGGTTGAGTGTCTGAAAAAAAATGGTATGCAATTCGTATTTATTCCGGAAAAGAGGCACGGGTAAAAGCGCATATTGAACATGAGATTAAACTTGCCGGTATTGAAGACAAAATAGGCAATGTTATCATTCCTTCAGAGAATATTATCGAGATGAAGGATGGTAAAAAGCGCGTTAAGAACAAAGTTTTTTTTCCGGGATACATGGTTGTTGAAATGGTTCTCGACAGTCAGACCCAGCATGTTGTAGTTAATTCGCCGGGTGTAATAAATTTTGTTGGCCCCCGCAACGAGCCTGTACCTTTAAGGCAGTCTGAAGTTGAAAATATTCTTGGCAAGATAGAGAAAAGTCATGAGAAAGAAATTAAAGGAAAGATAGATATTCCGTTTAGTATTGGTGATTCTATCCGTGTTGTTGATGGCCCCTTTAGCGACTTTACCGGATATGTTGAAGAGATTAACGAAGAAAAAAATAAAGTAAAAGTAAATATAAGCATTTTTGGCAGGCAGACACCTGTTGAACTTGACTTTCTACAAATTGAGTTAGAAAAATAACTCAGATAAGATATTGAGGTTTAATTCGATATGGCAAAAAAAGAAATTGGAAAAATAAAGCTCCAGTTGCCTGCAGGTCAGGCAAAGCCTGCGCCACCTGTTGGCCCTGCCCTTGGGCAGCACGGTGTCAATATTATGGAGTTTTGTAAAGCATATAATGCAAAAACTCAGGATCAGGCCGGCTTGGTAATACCGGTGGAGATTACGGTTTATGCAGACAGGTCTTTTTCTTTTATAACTAAAACACCGCCTGCGGCTGTTTTATTGATAAAGGAAGCAGGTCTCGAAAAAGGTTCTGGTGAGCCGAATACAACAAAAGTTGGCAAGGTGACCAAAGAGCAGGTAAAAAAAATCGCAGAAATAAAAATGCCCGATCTAAACGCAGCAAATATTGATTCTGCCATGCGAATGGTTGAAGGGACAGCCCGCAGTATGGGCATTGTCGTTGAATAATGGTTTAAGAGGTGATAATGAAACGAAGTAAACGATTTAAAGAAGCATTCGCTAAAATTGACAAGACTAAGCAGTACGGAGTTGGAGATGCTGTTAAGCTGTTAAAACAGGTGTCTACGGCGAAATTTGACGAGACGATTGAAATTGCCATGCGGCTCGGTGTTGATCCACGACATGCAGACCAAATGGTGAGAGGAACTGTTTCACTTCCACACGGGACTGGAAAAACGGTCCGTGTACTTGTGCTTACGAAGGTGACAAGGTTCAGGAAGCGCTGGATGCCGGAGCCGATTATGCCGGACTTGAAGAGTATGTAGAAAAAATTAATAGTGGTTGGTTGGAGTTTGATGTAGTTGTTGCATCGCCCGACGTCATGAGTGTGGTTGGCCGATTAGGGAAAATCCTTGGTACGCGTGGGATGATGCCAAACCCTAAGAGTGGGACGGTAACACCACAGGTTGCAAATGCAGTAAAAGAAATTAAGGCCGGTAAAATTGATTTTAGGGTTGAGAAGACAGGGATTATTCATACCGGGCTTGGTAAAATGTCTTTTGAGGAAAATAAGATTGCTGAAAATGTTTTTGCATTTATTAATACGGTAATCAAATTAAAACCTGCTTCGGCCAAAGGTATTTATTTGAAATCGATCTCAATTTCCAGCACAATGGGGCCGGGTATTTTTCTTGATACAAATATTTCCAGTTATACAAATTAATTTTAATAGAACGGAATAAAAAATGGCAACACCACAAAAAATTGCAATAATTGAGAAATACACAGATAAATTTAAAGACGCAAAATGTGTATATATTGCTGACTATGAAGGTATTGATGTAGAAACCGTTACAAAGGTGCGTACAAAGTTTAGAGAGCAAAACGTAGAATACAGAGTTTTGAAAAACAGACTCGCTAAACGTGCTTTAAACAATGCCGGTGTTACAGGTTTAGATGAATATTTAACAGGCGCCAATACCTATGTAATTGGTTATGATGATCCTGTGGCCCCTGCAAAAATATTCGAGGAATTTAATAAAAAGGATGAGGTGCTAAGGCTTAAAGCCGTGTTGTTTGAAGGCAAAGTTCTAAATGCCGAGGAGGCGAAAGAAATTTCCAAGCTGCCATCCAGGGATGCCTTGTTAGGAAAATTGGTTGGTATGTTACAATCACCTATGACAAAATTTGCTGCGACTATTCAAGCACCAATGCAAAACCTTGTTGGTATATTGAACGCACTAAAAGACACTAAAGAATAAAAATTAAACATATTTCACATTGGAGGAATACAAAAATGGCTGGGATAACAAAAACTGATGTTCTCTCATATTTAGAAGGGGCAACAATGCTCGAAATTTCAGATTTGATTAAAGAAATTGAAGACAAATTTGGAGTTACCGCTGCAGCACCTGTTGCTGTTGCTGCTGGCCCTGTTGCTGTTGCTGCTGGCGAAGCTGCCGAAGAGCAAACAGAATTTGATGTAGTTTTACTTGCTGCAGGTGAGAAGAAAATCCAGGTAATTAAAGTTGTTCGTGCGATTACCGGGTTAGGCCTTAAAGAAGCAAAAGAACTTGTTGACGGTGCACCTAAAGCAGTAAAAGAAGCTATCTCTAAAGCAGATGCTGAAGATATTCAGAAACAACTTGAAGAAGTAGGCGGGACCGTAGAGGTTAAATAATAGTTAAGTATTTTTAAATATTTATCTATAACTCTTTCTTCAGATATACAGATTTGCAGGGTTGATTTCTTACAGGAAATAGCCCTGCAATACTTATTTTTATATAATTTTAAGAATCAACTTTTGTAAAATCAAACTCAGAGGCATTCTTTGAAAAAGAAGAACTCTTTTAAAAGACAGACTTTTATGCGTATTGCGCCAGCGATGGACTATCCAAATTTGCTGGAAATCCAAACCGCGCCATACGAATCTTTCATGCAGATTAATATACCTGCAGATCAACGAAAAAATGAAGGCCTTCAGGCTGTATTCAACAACATATTTCCAATATCGGATAGTTCTGGGAATTTTGAATTGCAATTTGTTGAATATTATCTGGATAAGCCAAAATATAACGTACGTGAAGTTCAGGAACGTGGTGTAAGTTATTCTTTGCCAATAAAAGCAAAAATGCGCCTCGCGATAAAAGACTCCACGGGCGAAACAGATAACTTTACTGAATTTATTGAGCAAGATGTATATCTCGGCAATATGCCTTATATGACATCACGCGGTACATTTATAATAAATGGTGCGGAGCGGGTAGTAGTTAGCCAGCTGCACAGGTCACCCGGTGTGTTTTTTGCCGAGACGGTGCATCCTAATGGAACACCCTTGTTTTCAGCGCGCATTATACCGTTTAGGGGGTCATGGGTAGAGTTTACCACAGATGTAAACGACGTGATGTTTGTTTATATCGATAGAAAGAAGAAATTTCCAGTTACCATGCTTTTGAGGGCTATTGGATATGCCCAGAATGAAGATATTATTGATGCCTTTGAAATTTCTGACCAGGTGAAGGTAAGTATTGAGACAATGCCTACTTTAATCGGCCAGATGTTGGCATCCGATATTGTTGATACAAAAACCGGTGAGGTTGTTGCGGAACAAGGTAAAGATATTACCGAAGAATTGTTCAACCAGTGCCTAGAACTCGGTGTAAAAAAAGTACAAATAGTAAGGCCCGGGGATGCAAATGCCCCCAATGTAATTTTAAATACGCTACGAAAAGATTCGACCACATCCGATGAAGAATCTATCGAAGCCATTTATCGCCAGCTTAGGTCTGGTGAACCGCCAGATATTGCTACTGCGCGGGCATTGATCGAACGCATGTTCTTCAATGAAAAAAGATATGATATGGGTGCCGTTGGTCGTTATCGTATTAATAAAAAATTACATTTAGCAACAGCATACGATGTGACAGTTTTAACCCGTGAAGATATTATTGCCATTATCAAATACCTTCTGCAGTTGCGTGCTGGAACAAAATCGACAGATGATATTGATCATCTTGGTAATCGACGTGTACGCACAGTGGGCGAACAATTGGCAGCGCAATTTAGCCTTGGTTTGTCCCGTATGGCCAGGACGATAAAAGAGCGCATGAATATCGGTGATCCTGATAAGTTAACACCACAGGATCTTGTGAACGCCCGGACAATCTCATCTGTGATAAATACATTTTTTGGGACTTCGCAGCTTTCGCAGTTTATGGATCAAACAAATCCATTGTCTGAGTTGACCCATAAAAGACGCTTATCTGCCTTGGGACCTGGTGGTTTAACACGTGAACGTGCCGGATTTGAGGTGCGTGATGTTCATTACACACATTATGGCCGTTTGTGTCCTATCGAGACGCCTGAGGGACCAAATATTGGTCTGATTTCCTCACTGTGTGTGCATGCAAAAATAAATAATTTTGGCTTTATTGAAACGCCCTATCGTAAAGTAAAAAAAGGTGTGGTCTCCAAAGAGATTAACTTTCTTTCTGCAACAGAGGAAGATGATTATACGATTGCACAGGTAAATGCACCTGTTGATACAAAAGGACGTTTTGAACGTGAAAAAGTAAAAGCCCGTATTAAAGGTGATTTTCCAGTTGTTGGTCCGGGGGATTTGGACTATATGGATGTTGCCACTAATCAGATTGTTTCCCCGGCAGCTTCATTGATTCCCTTTTTGGAACATGATGATGCAAACCGTGCTTTAATGGGCTCGAATATGCAACGCCAGGCCGTACCATTATTGATACCTGATTCACCGATCGTCGGAACAGGTGTTGAGAGCCGTGTGGCGATTGATTCCGGCACTTTGATTATTGCTGAAGAGAACGGTGAAATTTCTTATGTTGACTCTTCAAAAATTGTTTTAAAGCTAGATAAAACAATCAAGGCAGAGGCTGGCAAAGAACGTTTGATGGACGATATTACAGAGATTACTTATGATCTTATGAAATATCAGCGGACAAATCAGGATACATGCATAAACCAACGACCATTAATTTCAGTTGGTCAAAAAGTTAAAAAGGGTGAAATCCTTGCTGATGGTTGTGCCACCGATAAAGGCGAGTTGGCACTTGGCAGAAATATTTTGGTTGCCTTCATGCCCTGGATGGGATACAACTTTGAAGATGCTATTATAATGAGTGACCGCATTGTACGTGATGATGTTTATACATCAGTACATGTGGAAGAATTTGAGCTTCAGGTACGGGATACGAAACGCGGTGAAGAAGAATTGACCCGTGAGATTCCTAATGTGAGCGAAGAAGCAACAAAAGATCTCGATGAAAATGGAATTATTCGTGTTGGTGCGGAAGTTAGGGCCGGTGATATTGTTATTGGAAAAGTAACGCCAAAAGGTGAAACAGATCCGACCCCGGAAGAAAAACTACTGAAAGCCATTTTTGGATCTAAGGCAGGCGATGTGAAAGATGCTTCTTTAAAAGCGCCTCCGGGAATGAAAGGTGTTGTTGTTCGTACCCGCCTTTTCTCCAGAAAAAGAAAAGACGTCTCTTCTAAAAAGAGCGATGCAGAGCTTATTGAAAAATTAGAAGTAAAAGCAGAAGTAAGCCGTAAAAATATTATTAAAAAATTAGCCGAAAAGCTTTCAGAGAATTTTACAGGGATGACTTGTGAGGCTATAAAAATGGTAGATGGCAAAGTTGCCATTAAAGCTAAAACAAAGATTGAAGCCGATACATTTGATACTATTGATGTACAAAATCTTGATATAAATTCTACCTGGTTTAATGAAGATCCAAAAAACACTTTTGTCCGCCAGATTTATTCGGATTACCGAATGGTGATGCAGGATGTTGAAAATGATCTAAAACGTGAAAAACATAAAATTAAAGTTGGTGATGAACTGCCTCCGGGAATTGTTCAATTGGCAAAAGTATACATCGCAGAAAAAAGAAAACTGTCTGTTGGTGATAAAATGGCCGGCCGTCATGGAAACAAGGGTGTTGTTTCAAAAATTGTTCCAATGGAAGATATGCCGTTTTTAGCCGATGGAACGCCTGTTGATATTATTCTAAATCCGCTTGGTGTACCATCGCGTATGAACCTGGGACAGATTTTTGAAACAACTCTGGGATGGGCGGGGCATAAGCTTGGTAAAAAATATGCAACACCAGTCTTTGATGGTGCATCTACCGAAGATATTGAGGGAGAGCTCGAACAGGCAGGATTGCCAAAAAGTGGAAAAGCCTATCTTTATGATGGACGTACGGGTGACCGATTTGATCAGGAAGTGACCGTTGGGATGGTTTACATCTTAAAGTTGTCGCACCTTGTAGATGATAAAATCCATGCGCGTTCAATTGGGCCATACTCGCTTATCACACAGCAACCTTTGGGTGGTAAAGCACAGTTTGGTGGTCAGAGATTTGGGGAGATGGAAGTTTGGGCGCTGGAAGCTTATGGTGCAGCATTTACCCTTCAGGAAATATTGACAGTAAAAAGTGATGATGTTACTGGTCGTTCCAAAACATACGAAGCCATTGTAAAAGGTGAGAACTTACCGAACCCCGGTACACCTGAATCATTTAATGTATTGGTTCGTGAATTACAAGGTCTCGGTCTTAAGGTTCGTTTAGATTGAGCACAGGTTTCGAAAAAATTACGTATTAAGGAGCAATACTTTGCAAATAAAAAGAAGCCCCAATAAGTTTAACAAGATTATTATCGGATTAGCCTCTCCAAATGATATATTAGAACAATCTTTTGGCGAAGTTACAAAGCCGGAAACTATAAATTACCGATCCTTTAAACCGGAAAAAGATGGCCTTTTTTGTGAGAAAATTTTTGGCCCGGTCAAAGATTGGGAATGCCACTGTGGTAAATATAAACGCATTCGGTATAAAGGTATAATCTGTGACCGTTGTGGTGTAGAAGTTACACAAAAATCAGTACGTCGTGAACGGATGGGACATATTTCCTTAGCTGTACCTGTTGTTCATATTTGGTTTTTTCGCTCATTGCCATCCAAAATTGGTTATCTGTTAAATATTACGCCCAAAGAATTAGAGCGTATTATTTATTATGAAAGTTATGTTGTGGTTAACCCGGGTAAAAGCGATCTTAAGTTCAAAGAACTGATCAATGAAGAGATTTTCTTTGACCAGATTGATGCTCACGGTGATTCCAATGACGAGCTAATGGATGATGATCCGGATAAATTTGTTGCAAAAATTGGTGGCGAAGCTATCCATCAATTATTAAAAATGATTGACATTGAGGACAGCGCTCATCAGCTGAGAAGTGCGGTTAAAAATGAAACCTCAGAGCATAAACGGCTCGAAGCATTAAAACGCTTAAAAGTAGTTGAAGCCTTTAGGACAAAAGAACAAAATACAGAGTATCGCAACCGCCCAGAGTGGATGATCCTTGATGTAATTCCTGTAATACCACCGGAATTACGCCCGCTTGTTCCTCTCGAAGGAGGTCGCTTTGCAACAAGTGATTTAAATGATTTATACCGCCGTGTAATTATCCGAAATAACCGACTTAAGAAATTGCTCGAGATTAAGGCACCAGAGGTTATTTTGCGTAATGAAAAACGTATGCTCCAGGAATCGGTTGACTCACTTTTTGATAATTCTAAAAGATCCGCTGCCATGCGCTCGGATGGTGACAGGCCACTAAAATCTTTATCGGATATGTTAAAAGGCAAGCAAGGCCGTTTCCGTCAAAACCTGCTCGGTAAACGTGTGGATTATTCGGGGCGTTCTGTAATTGTTGTTGGTCCAGAACTACACTTGCATGAGTGCGGTTTACCAAAGGATATGGCTATTGAGCTTTTCAAACCATTCATTATTCGTAAATTGGTTGAACGCCGCTATGTTAAAACTGTAAAAAGTGCAAAAAAATTAGTGGAACGACGCGGGCCGGAAATTTGGGATATTCTGGAAGAAATTATTGAAGACCATCCTGTGCTCTTAAACCGTGCGCCTACTTTGCACCGTTTAGGTATTCAGGCATTTCAGCCTGTTCTTATTGAAGGAAAAGCGATTCGTTTGCATCCGTTGGTTTGTGCGGCTTTTAATGCTGACTTTGATGGTGACCAAATGGCGGTTCATATTCCATTGTCTTATGAAGCACAAGTTGAGACCAAACTTTTAATGTTGGCAAGCCACAATATTCTTTCTCCATCTAATGGCAAGCCGATCACGGTTCCCAGCCAGGACATTATTTTAGGATGCTATTATCTTACAAAAATGATGCCGGGTGCAGATGGTGAAAATATGATTTTTGCAGATACGCAGGAAGTTATTTGTGCGTATGATGCCAAAAAGCTTTCCCTTCATGCTAAAATAAAAATTCGTATTGATGGTAAATTGATTGAGACAACTACAGGCAGGGTGCTTTTTAACCAGATCGTGCCTAAAGAAATTGGCTTCTTAAATCAAATCCTTTCTAAAAAGGCAATATCAGAAATTATTGCTTCCACGCATCGTGAATGTGGTAATAAAGTAACCGCCGATTTTTTAGATAATTTAAAAACACTTGGTTTTACTTTTGCAATGAAATCTGGCGCGTCTGTTGGTTTATCAGATATTTTAATACCAAAAGAAAAAATAGAAATTGTTTCAGATTCGCAAGCTGAAGTTGATGAAATACTTGCACATTACGAGCAAGGTTTTATTACCGATGGCGAGCGTTATAATAAAATTATTGACGTTTGGACACGAACCAGCTCGATGGTTGCTGAAATAATGTTTTCTAAATTAAAAACAAATCGCGATGGATTTAATCCATTGTATATGATGTCGGATTCTGGTGCTCGTGGTAGTAAAGAGCAGATCAGACAGTTGGCAGGTATGCGTGGTTTGATGGCCAAACCTCAAAAATCATTGACTGGCTCTACGGGTGAAATTATTGAAAGCCCGATTACAGCAAACTTCGTAGAAGGTTTATCAGTTATCGAGTATTTTATATCTACTCACGGTGCGCGTAAGGGCTTGGCAGATACTGCTTTGAAAACTGCCGATGCGGGTTATCTTACACGACGCCTGGTAGATGTTGCTCAAGACGTAATTGTAACTGAAACAGATTGTGGTACAATTTTAGGTTTAGATATTACAGACCTGAAAGAAGGCGAAGAAATTATTGAACCGCTTTCCGAACGTGTTTTAGGACGTGTAGCCGCTCAGGATATGATAAACCCTGAAACTGACGAAGTTGTTTGTGCACGTGGTCAAATGATTGATGAGCAAATAGAAAAAGATATCAATGCTACAAATATTGAATCTGTACGTGTGCGGACAGAATTAACGTGTGAAACACGACAGGGAATATGTGCTAAATGTTATGGACGAAACCTGGCTACCGGAGATTTGGTTGAAGTAGGTGAAGCCGTTGGTGTAATGGCCGCCCAGAGTATTGGCGAGCCAGGAACCCAGCTAACTTTACGTACATTCCACATCGGTGGTACGGCGGCACACATCGCGACAGAATCAAAAGTAGAATCACGTGCTGATGGTATCGTCAATGAAATAAACATAAAAACAGTTTCAAATAAAAGTGGTGAAGTAATTGTAACGGGACGTAATGGGAAAATTGAAATACTTGATTCAGATAACCGCCCTGTTGCAACATATAATATTCCTTATGGATGTACCCTTCACGTTAAGGATAAGCAAGTAATTAAAACCGATGCTTTACTTTTTGAGTGGGATCCGTACTCATCTGTTATTGTTGCGGATAAATCAGGTAAACTACATTATAGTGACCTTCTTAAAAATCACACGTATCGTGAAGAACTTGATGAACAAACAGGCCGTAAAAATCTTGTTGTAATCGAATCAAAAAATAAAAATCTAAACCCTGCGTTGCACATTTTAGATGCAAAAGATGAGCGGATAAGTTTGTTTATTATCCCGGTTAAAGCTTTGCTTCAGATAAAAGATGGTAAGAAAGTAAGTGCAGGTGATGTCTTAGTGAAAATCCCAAGGGAATTTGGAAAATCACGAGATATTACGGGCGGTTTACCGAGGGTGGCAGAACTTTTTGAATCACGTCAGCCGAAAGAAAGAGCGGTTGTTAGTGAAATCGATGGTTACGTTAAGTTTGGTGCAATTAAGCGCGGTGTCCGTGAGCTGATAATTGAATCCGATATGGAAACAAAAAAATATTCAGCATCACACGGTTCACACATTCTTGTGCATGAAAATGATTTTGTTGAGGCAGGTGAGCGCTTAACTGATGGTGCTGTTTCCCCGGATGATATTTTAAGTATTAAAGGCCCGGGAAAAGTTCAGGAATACCTGGTGAATGAAATTCAGGAAGTTTACAGGCTGCAGGGCGTGAAAATTAATGATAAACATATCGGTGTTATTGTTCGGCAGATGTTGCAAAAAGTGCGTGTAAAAGATTCTGGAGATACACGTTTCTTGGATGGTGACCAAGCGCATAGAACAGATTTTCTTGCTGAAAACTTAAGTATGTCAAATAAAATTGTAATTGAAGAAGCAGGTGATTCATTATTCCGTGATGGTCAACTTTCTGATAAGAAAACGGTTGATGCAATAAATAGAGACCTTAAGAAAGCAAAGAAAAACCTTGTTAAATACAGACCTGCGAATCAGGCCAGCTTTAATCCATTATTATTAGGAATAACACAGGCAGCATTGAAAACGAAAAGTTTTATCTCTGCCGCATCATTCCAGGAGACTACACAGGTCTTAACCGATGCTGCGACAGCTGGTAAAGAGGATGCCCTGATTGGTCTGAAAGAAAATGTTATCATGGGGCATTTAATCCCTGCCGGTACCGGATTAAAACGTTATAATGATATGCAAATGGAAATTGAAAAAGAAGAAGAACCGGTTGAGGAATCGGTTGAAGAAATAAATAACGAAAAAAATGAAAAAAGTGAATAGTTAATATTGAATGATGTAAAACTATTCCGTATATTACCGTTCTGCAACATTTTGGAGATAAGAAGTGCCAACGATTAATCAGTTAATTCGCAAGGGTAGAAAATCTATTGCGAAGAAGAATAAAGCGCCAGCGTTAGGGGCGTGTCCTCAGAAAAGGGGCGTATGTACACGGGTTTACACCACGACACCGAAAAAGCCAAATTCAGCTTTAAGGAAAGTGGCGCGTGTTCGTTTAACAAATGCGATGGAAGTTAGTGCTTATATTCCGGGTGAGGGTCACAACCTTCAGGAACACTCGATTGTATTGATTCGCGGTGGGCGTGTTAAAGATTTGCCAGGTGTGCGTTATCATATTGTGCGTGGCACTTTGGATACAACTGGTGTCGAGGATAGAAAGCAGAGTCGATCAAAATACGGTGCAAAAAGACCAAAATAATAATTTGATGTTTTAGTGGAGTTAGTATGCCTAGAAGAAGAAGGCCTCAAAAAAGAGTAATTTTACCGGATCCAAAATACAAAGACCTTATAGTCGCGAAGTTTATAAATAATCTTATGTATGGTGGTAAAAAAAGTGTCGCTGAGAGATCGTTTTATTTGGCGATGGATATAATTGAAAATAAATTGAAAAAAGAGCCTCTTAGTGTTTTTAAAAAGGCGATGGAAAACGTAGCACCAATGCTCGAGGTAAAATCTCGGCGTGTAGGTGGGGCTACATATCAGGTACCTATCGAGGTGCGTGATACCAGAAAGCAAGCACTATCGATTCGTTGGCTAATTCGTTATTCACGATTGCGCAATGAAAAAACAATGGCAGAACGAATGGCCGCTGAATTTATGATGGCATTTAAAAATGAGGGTGCCAGCGTTAAGAAGAAGGAAGATACACACAAAATGGCCGAAGCTAATAAAGCATTTGCCCATTTTAGATGGTAACGGGGTTGATTTAAAAAGATGGCTAGAAAAGTTAGTATTGACAAAATAAGAAATATCGGCATCATGGCTCATATTGATGCGGGGAAGACTACAACGACTGAGCGAATCTTGTTTTATACAGGTCGTTTGCACCGTATGGGTGAAGTGCATGATGGTGCTGCGACGATGGATTGGATGGAGCAAGAGAAAGAGCGTGGCATTACGATCACATCTGCTGCTACAACAGCAGATTGGCGGGGTAATACGATTAATATTATTGATACCCCCGGGCATGTTGATTTTACTGTTGAGGTGGAAAGGTCGCTTCGTGTATTAGATGGTGCTGTGGCTTTGTTCTGTGCGGTTGGTGGTGTTGAGCCCCAGTCGGAAACAGTTTGGCGCCAGGCAGATAAATACAGTGTTCCGCGTATTGCTTTTGTTAATAAAATGGATCGTGTTGGATCAGATTTTTATAATGTCTTAGGTATGATTAAGGAACGCCTCGGCGCTAATCCTGTTCCTTTGCAACTTCCTATAGGGGAAGGGGAATTGTTTACGGGGTTGATTGACCTAATTGAGATGCGTGCCGTTTTATATAATGAGAGTTCCCTGGGGGCCGAGTTTGAAGAAGCTGATATCCCGAGTGATCTTCTTGCAAAAGCTGAAGAATATCGTAATGAAATTTTAGAAGCTGTATCTGAATATGATGAAGATTTAATGATGAAATATCTTGAAGGTGATGAAATCACAGTTCAAGAATTAAAAAGTGCTGTACGTAAGGCAACTTTAGATTTAAAAATTACACCTGTCTTTTGTGGTTCTGCTTTTAAAAACAAAGGTGTGCAGCGGTTATTGGATGGCGTGATCGATTATTTACCATCGCCGGAAGATAAAGGTGATCTTGTTGGGATAAATCCACATAATGACAAGGAAATTATCAGAAAACCTAAAGATGATGAGCCTTTTGCTGCCCTTGCATTTAAAATAATGGTTGATCCGTTTGTTGGTAGATTGACATTTTTTAGAGTCTATTCGGGGACTATAGATGCGGGTTCATATATTTATAATTCTGTAAGCGAGAAAAAGGAACGTGTAGGACGCCTGCTTCAGATGCACGCAAATAGTCGGGAGGATATCACATCAGTACAAACTGGGGATATTGCGGCTGTTGTTGGTTTGAAAAATACTAAAACAGGTGATACGCTTTGTCTTCAGTCTGACCAAGTCGTATTGGAGTCGATGAATTTTCCTGAACCGGTTATTTCAGTTGCGGTTGAGCCAAAGACCAAAGCCGATCAGGATAAGTTAAGTCAATCTCTTGTAAAACTTGCGGAAGAAGATCCTACCTTTCATGTGCGTACGGATGAAGATACAGGCCAAACAATTATTAGTGGAATGGGCGAATTGCACCTTGAAATCATTGTTGATCGCCTTTTGCGTGAATTTAAAGTCGGTGCAAATGTTGGTAAGCCTCAGGTTTCTTATAAAGAAACAATTACGCGTAAGGTTGAAGGTGTTGAAGGTAAATTTGTGCGTCAATCTGGCGGTAGAGGGCAGTACGGGCACGTTGTTGTTGATATTGAGCCTAACGAAGCAGGTAAAGGATTTGAATTTGAAGACAATATAGTCGGTGGCTCAATTCCTAGAGAATATATAAATCCTGTTAAGCAAGGTATCCAGGATGCTATGAAAAATGGTGTTGTTGCCGGATATGCCTTAGAGGATATTAAAGTAAGATTGTTTGATGGTTCATTTCATGATGTAGATTCTAACGAGATGGCCTTTAGGGTCGCTGGTTCAATGGCTCTAAAAGAGGGGGCGAAAAGAGCGGGCGCTGTTTTAATGGAACCTGTCTTTGCAATAGAGGTTGTCGTCCCTGAAGAATATATGGGTGATGTTATTGGTGATCTCAACTCTCGTAGAGGGAAAATTTCCGGGATATTGCCAAGAAAAGATGCACAGGTTGTAAGTGGTCATGTTGCCTTAAGTGAGATGTTTGGATATGCGACAGCATTACGGTCCGTTACTCAGGGAAGGGCTATATATTCCATGCAGTTCTCTCATTATGAAAAAGTACCTGAGAGCGTATCAAAAGAAATTATTGAAAAATCACAGAGTACAGAAAAGTAAACTGTTTTTTAGAGGAGTTTTAAAATGGCTAAAGAAAAATTTGATAGAAGTAAGCCACACGTAAATATCGGTACAATTGGCCACGTTGATCATGGTAAGACAACATTGACAGCGGCTATTACCCTTGTATTGGCTAAAAAAGGATTATCTGAA
>JAJRVW010000132.1 GCA_024277115.1 Calditrichota bacterium | reverse complement strand
ACTGACTACTTTTATAGTGATAGGCATTGTGATTTCTCTGCCCACAACGCTGTATGTTTTTTTGAAAAATGCAAATGCGATGACGGATGGCTGGACCGATTATACGCAGATTACCTTGTATCTAAAGCAGGATGTTACGCTGCAAAAATCAACGGTATGGGTTGACCAGCTCAAGCAAAGAAAAGAATTTGAACGGGCGGTATTTATTAGCCCGGAACAAGGTTTGTCGGAATTTCAAAAGAAGGCTGGCATGGGAAATATTCTTGATGATCTGGGCAGCAATCCGTTGCCGGCCGCCATTGTACTGACTCCCACGCAAAAATACGCCACTGAAGAAAATTTACAAACATTGATTAGTCAATTCGAAACGCATCCGCATGTCATGGTCGCCAAGCTTGATTTTCAATGGGTGCGGCGTTTATGGGCTGCCATTCGCGTCGCTGAAACGGGCGCTGGAGTGCTAACTTTACTGTTTGCGTTGACGGTATTATTTGTTATGGGCAATACCATTCGTTTAATGATTGAAGACCAACGTCGTGAAATTGAACTGATTAAGCTCATTGGTGGCACCCACGGGTTTATCCGGCGCCCATTTTTATACATGGGTGTTTTGCTCGGTGGTGGCGCAGGCATTATTGCTATTGTTATTGTTGCCATCATACTGCGGGTCTTGCAAAATCCAGTTAACGACTTGTTTTCCCAATTCCACGCTCAATTTACATTGAAAGGCCTAACTACTTTTGAACACCTACAGGTATTGATAGTGGGTATTTTATTGGGGTGGGTCGGTGCTTGGTTGGTCACCACCTGGCGTTTACGCCAGATACGACCAGAATAGGCTTACAGTAGTATAAAACGGAGGGCTTATGCCCTCCGTTTAGTTCTTTACGTCAATCAGGCCGCTTTTTCTGTTTCTCCTTCAATCAGTTTTTCATTACTGGCCTGTGTTTCGTTTTGGCCAATCGCAATTTTGCGGGGCTTCATGGCTTCAGGGATTTCCTGTACTAAATCAACATTCAACAACCCATTTTCAAGGGATGCCTGGGTAACCTTGACATGCTCGTCCAGTTGGAACTTGCGTTCAAAGCTGCGTGCAGCAATGCCTTGATGCAGGTAATCAACGCCTTCTTCAGTGGTTTCCTTTTGCTGGCGACCACTGACCGTCAAAGTATGGTCAACCGTTTCAATAGACAGGTCATTTTCAGAAAACCCAGCAACGGCCATAGTAATACGGTAGTCACGCTCCCCCTTTCTAATAATGTTGTAGGGTGGGTAACTGATTTGCGCGTCATTTTGTGTAGTGGAATCCAGTAAGGATGCCAGCCGGTCAAAACCCACGGTTGAACGAAATAATGGTGAAAGATCAAATGTTCTCATGATCATATCCTCCTTAGCAATATGAATAAATAGCTTGCCTCGCGGCCAAGCTTCCTTTTGCAGTGCTTACGCCCCTGCAACTCCTTAATGGGGATGCCTATTAAAAAAACAAGGAGTCAGGTCAATTATTTTTGCAAAAAAACGACCCTATGGGTCGCTGCTAAATTTGAGTCTGGCACAAGCAAGGCCAGCACTTCAAAAAAATATTAATTTATTGCCGTTGGATGGAGCGACCTCGCCCCGCATAGGGCTGCACCAAAACGGTGTTTTCTAGAAGCTTTAGTTACCCAATCTGCAGTACAGTGACTACAATATATAGAGTGACAATAACGATGGCCACAACCAAAGCATACTTGTTAATTACTTTCATCAATTTGCTGCCCTGCCTTTATATTACTGGTTTGTATTGAACTTGATGCTCAATAAGAGCTAAAGTTTACTGCTAGCCATTGTACGCCCATTTTTCTCTTTGAAAAAAGAATATGAAAGGACGATAGAATGTGTGAGACGACAGTCTTCGGAGGGTTGTTCGGTAGAACAACAGGATCAGAGACGGTGGTTTGGAATTCTGTCGCTAGCGACTGATGTGGAGGCAACTTGCTAACACTTTATCAGAAGCGTAAATTTAAGCGAGATGACGTTAGGGATGGAGAGTATATTTCTTTCCCTGTTTTATCTTGATTGCGGCATCATAAGGGAACTAATATAGCTTTATTTTAAAAATAAAAAATACTATTAAGTTTCATCGGAAAAATGAAACGCATAATGAAGTCATCTTTAAATTCATAGCTCTTATTTCAATTGTAATAGCCTATTTTTTATATATGAGCTGGAAGTACGATGCTTCAACTGGCTTCGGAATTTCTATATTAACTTGGAGCTTTTTTGTTTTG
Source organism: Calditrichota bacterium (assembly GCA_024277115.1). Classification (GTDB taxonomy): domain Bacteria; phylum Calditrichota; class Calditrichia; order Calditrichales; family J004; genus JABFGF01. The sequence goes on along the minus strand of JAJRVW010000132.1, from coordinate 364 downwards.
TGCACTCCAGTTGCTGATGGCGGATTTATTCTTGCTTTTCCTATTAGGTTGCTATTTAAAATTAAAATGTCATTTACGCAGGTTGTATTGTGGTTTTTTGCCATTGGAATTAATATTTTTTTATGACTGCAAGTCCAGCTAGTTATGATTTAACTTTCATAACTAAGTTATTGAAACACATTTTATCTGAACCGTACCCGTACTGGAGTATTCTGATAATTAGTGCGCTAGGAACCTTTTTATCCATATTTTTTGGAGATGAAATGATGGATGTTGCTTCACATAAAGAAAGAGAGGTTAGCCACCGCCACGGAGCAAAATATCGCACTCTTATTGTGCTAGGGCTAGGAGTTCTTGCTGTAGT
>JAJRVW010000131.1 GCA_024277115.1 Calditrichota bacterium | reverse complement strand
GGATCGGCACCCTCAAGCCGGGTAAATGAAAATTGCGGCGCTTTTACGCCCACATAATCAAATTCAAAAAAGGAGGAATCAAATCGTTCCACATTTTCATTCATTATGGCTTTGGTGGCCAAAGCTATAAAGTTTTTCTTGATAATTTTTGAGACAAAAGGAAAACTTCGCGATGCCCGTACATTGCACTCAATAACTTTTACTTGATTGTTTTTTGCCAACACCTGCATATTAAAAGGGCCGGTTATTTTTAGCTCGCCGGCAATCTTTTTTGCAATCAAGCGGATGCGGCGCATGGTTTCCAGATAAGTGCGTTGCGGTGGGAAAACCAAAGTGGCGTCACCGGAATGGACACCGGCATTTTCCACATGTTCGGAGATGGCATACGCAAGTATCTCGCCATTTTGGGCAACCGCGTCAAACTCAATTTCTTTGGCATTTTCATAAAATTTGCTGATTACGGTTGGGTGGTCCGGTGAAATCTCCACTGCTTTTTGCAGGAAGTTTTCCAGCTCTTCCGGGTTAGATGCAACGGCCATGGCCGCTCCGCTCAAAACGTACGAAGGTCTTACCAGTACAGGATAGCCGGCTTCTTTGGCAAATTTAAAAGCCTGGCCCACCGAGCTAAGTTCTTGCCATAAAGGCTGGTCTACTTCCAGCCGGTCGAGCAAATCAGAAAATTTACGACGGTTTTCGGCCATATCGATGGAATCCGGCAAAGTTCCTAATACAGGGATTTTATTTTCTTGTAAGGGCACTGCGAGGTTATTGGGCACCTGTCCGCCCATCGAGATAATCGTCCCTTTAGGCGCAAGTAATCTAAATATTTCGATTACTGCTTCCAGATTAATCTCATCAAAAATGAGCATGTCAAACTCATCATAATCGGTGCTTACAGTTTCCGGGTTGTAATTAAGCATGATGGTTTTATAGCCCATCGCCCGCAATGCCCGCCCGCCATTTACCGCACACCAGTCAAACTCTACCGAGCTGCCAATGCGATATGCCCCCGATCCCAGGATTAATACAGTCTCGCCCTTATTATTGCTTACGTCATTTTCGATGGCATTATAGGTCAGGTACAAATAATTGGTCTGTGCAGGATATTCAGCGGCCAAAGTATCAATCTGTCGCAGAAAAGGATGGATTTTTAATTCGTGGCGTTTCTCGCGTACATCCTTCTCTTCACACATATTTATTTTGGCGATTTGTTTATCGGCAAAACCATATTGCTTGGCCTTTAATAAAAATTCATAGGAGAACTGTTGCACTGATTTTTGTATAAGCTCTTGCTCAATGGAAATTATATTGGCCAGTTTATATAAAAACCATTTGTTGATATGGCTGAGTTCATGGATTTTTTCTACTGAATAGCCCTTACGCAGTGCATTGGCAATGGCAAATAAACGGAAATCCGTAGGCTGGCTGATTTCATCATCGAGGTGGTCATCAAATTTTATTTCGCTATTCCCCGCAAAACCGACCGGGCCATTTTCCAGCATGCGTATGGCCTTTTGCAGGGCCTCCTCAAAAGTACGCCCGATGGCCATCACCTCGCCTACCGATTTCATACTTGAACCAATTTGGTACGATACTTTCTTAAATTTTCGTAAATCCCAACGGGGCATTTTTACTACAATATAATCCAGCGCAGGCTCAAAAAAGGCATTGGTTGTTTTTGTGACGGCATTGGTCAGTTCAAACAAGCCGTAGCCTAAAGCCAGCTTGGCGGCCACGAAAGCCAGCGGATAACCAGTCGCTTTAGAGGCCAGGGCAGAACTGCGTGAGAGACGGGCATTCACCTCGATAACCCGGTACTCTTCAATATGCGGATTATAGGCGTATTGAATATTGCACTCGCCCACAATACCGAGATGTTTTATGGTTTTTATGGCCACTTCACGCAAAAGGTGATAGTCCCGATTGGTAAGGGTTTGGCTCGGCGCCACAACAATACTTTCGCCGGTGTGGATGCCCATAGGATCAAAGTTTTCCATATTGCAAACAGTGATGCAATTATCATATTTATCCCGTACAACCTCGTATTCCACTTCCTTCCAGCCTAACAGGTATTCTTCAATTAAAATCTGGGAAGTGTGGTTAAAGGCCATGCGGCATTTTTCGAGCAAGGCTTGTTTATCCCGGCATATACCGGAACCCAATCCACCCAGGGCAAAGGCAATCCGCACCATCACCGGGTAACCAATCTCTCTGGCAATTTTTGTCGCTTCATCTTCCGATGTGGCCACGGCGCTACGTGCGCTTTTTACATCGATCTCATTTAAACGGTTAATAAAAAGGTCGCGGTCTTCGGTCTCTAAAATGGTTTGGACTGGCGTCCCCAATACGCGCACATTATGCTTTTTTAGGATTCCTTTTTGGTGCAGTTCCAGGCCTGTGTTTAAAGCCGTTTGCCCTCCAAAGCTGAGCAAAATGCCATCGGGTTTTTCTTTTTTTATGATTTTTTCCACAAAGGCCACGTTTACCGGTAGAAAATAAACTTTATCGGCCAAATGTTCGGAGGTTTGGATTGTGGCGATATTCGGGTTTATCAGAGCTGTTTTAATGTTATCTTCTTTGAGCGCTTTTATGGCCTGGCTGCCGGAGTAATCAAACTCGCCGGCCTCGCCAATTTTTAATGCGGCGCTACCGAGGATAAGGACTTTTTTTGTTTCAGGATTCATCTAATTATTATTTTTAGTTAAGGAGTATTATAGAGTTCTGGGTTTTGTGTTTTTACTTTATCATCTTTAAAAAATCATCAAACAAAAAGGTTGTATCATAAGGGCCCGGCGCGGCTTCCGGATGAAATTGTACGCTAAAAAAACGCCCGGATTCGTGGATAATCCCTTCGTTGGTTTTGTCATTTAAGTTTGTGAATAAGGGATTCCAGTCTTTGGGCAAGGTTGTGTTGTCTACGGCAAAACCATGGTTCTGTGAGGTCACGAAACATTTGTTGGTACCGGTTTTAATAACAGGCTGGTTTTGGCTGCGGTGACCGTATTTTAATTTGTAAGTATCCGCGCCGGCGGCGATACCCATAATTTGGTGGCCGAGGCAAATTCCAAAAACAGGCATTTCAATGGTCATGGCTTTTTTTACTTGCTCAACTATAGCCGTGCATGTTTGCGGGTCACCGGGGCCGCTGGAGATTAGCAGGCCATCTACTTTTTCGCCGGAAATATCCCAATCCCAGGGAAGGCGCAAAATTTTCACATCGCGTTCTGTCACATTTTTTATGATAGATGTTTTACAGCCGCAATCGAGCAGGGCGATGGTTTTTTTTCCGTTTCCAATATATTCTGGCGTACGGATGCTAAGTTTATCTAATAAATTTTCTTTATTCGGATCATAATAATCCACATTTTTTTCAGCAATAATAATCTTGCCAAGCATTGTCCCTTTTTCGCGCAGGTGTTTGGTAAGGGCGCGTGTATCGATGCCATAAAGCCCGGGGATTTTTTCTTACTGCATCCATTGGTCCAGACTTTGTCCGGCATTCCAATGGTCAAATTGGGGCGAATATTCCGAAACAATCAGCGCTTTGGCTTGTATTTTTCCCGACTCAAATGGGCTAAGCCTGTATTTGTCTGATTTTTTCCCGACACCATAATTGCCGATAAGCGGGTAAGTTAAAACCAGTACCTGGCCATAAAATGATGGATCGGTCAGCGACTCGGTATAGCCGATCATCCCGGTGCTAAACACAATCTCACCGGAAGTTGAAGCTGCATGGCCAAAAATAAAACCTTCGTATTTGGAACCATCTTCTAATATTAGAAATGCTTTTTGGGACATAATCTTTATTTTTTTGGTAGGAATGTTATCTGGGGATTTAATATAATGAACAAAGGGATTTTATTGTAATTTAATTGACAATTAGTTTAAATTTATTTGAAACCAATTCAGAATCTTTCTCATAATTGTTTTAAATAGTGATCGTATTCTTATCCGGTGCCTTGAAATGGTTGAATATAGTTTAGGAGTATGGGACAAACCCCAAAGGGATAAAATGATTATAGCCCAATGATTTACCAGGCAAAAAAACCTTGATAGGATATAATCTTTTATGTCCTTTTTGAGATGGGTAGTTTTGAAAGCAAGAGCAAGAGTATGATTAGGATAATGATAATGAAGGATTAGGGGATGAGATGAAAATATATACAGGTTATGGTGATGAAGGAAAGACTGCCTTATTCGGTGGTGAGACCGTTCAAAAAAATCATTTGCGTGTTGAGATGTATGGCACCTTGGACGAACTGAACTCCCTGATCGGCATGTTACGAAATAAAAATAGTGACCTCGATGTAGACGATATGTTAAAAAATATCCAAAATGAATTATTTACTTACGGTTCGGAAATCGCCACGCCCAAGGCCATAAAAAGGGAACAGTTCTCGGAGCATATCTCCGAAGTGCACATCAATGCGCTGGAAAATGACATTGATAAATTATCTGAAAAAATCCCTACCTTGCAAAAATTTATACTGCCCGGTGGCTCGGAAGCCGCTTGTTATGCACACATGGCCCGCACTGTCTGCCGCCGTGCCGAGCGCATGCTGATCAGCCTGGCCAATGAGATTGAAATCCGCGGGCAGTTGATTATTTATTTAAACCGCTTAAGCGATCTCTTTTTTGTGATTGCCCGTTACGAAAATGTAATAAACGGCATTGATGACATTGTGTGGGAAGGTATCCGAAAAAAATAATTTTCTGTGCGAATTGTCATCCCCCTGATCTGATCTTTTTTGTAAAATATTTCTGTTGGACGTAACTCACTCCCTCACCAAAATCATTAAATACAACCTTATTAAATGTGGAATTAAAATGACACGCACTGTTTTGTTATTTTTGATTTTTTCATCTATCATTGTTTTTGCTTCGGAAACGGATAATCTTAATACAAATGCCATCCCGGCCGGCTATTACGATAATGCGGCAGGGTTGACAGGCAGCGTACTTCAAACGGCGCTCCATTATATCATCAACGGCCATACCCGCTATCCATACACCTCTAGTTCTTCCACCGATGTGTGGGATATTTTAATGGACACAGACGAAGATACGACCAACGCCAATAATGTCATCTTGCTTTATACAGGCCGTTCGCAGGCCAAAACTTTTAACAGCAGCAGTAGCAACGATCCCGATGCCTGGAACCGCGAACACGTCTGGCCAAAATCACATGGATTTCCCAATAGCAGCGATACGGCCTATACCGATGTGCACCACCTCCGGCCGTCCGATGCATCGGTTAATTCGGACCGGGGCAATAAGGATTTTGATAATGGCGGCAGTGCGCATTCCGAAGCGCCGGGCACATTTACTGATAGCGATTCATGGGAACCGCGTGATGCGGTAAAGGGCGACGTGGCGCGTATGGTTTTTTATATGGCAGTCCGCTATGAAAATGATGGCGATTATGATCTTGAAATGGTCGACCTCATTCCATCCAGCGGGCCCAATCTTGCCAAAAAAGATGTTTTGCTGCAATGGCATAATAATGATCCGCCCGATGCCTGGGAAAAACAACGTCATGAAAAGATTTATGGTTACCAGGGAAACCGCAATCCTTTTATTGACCACCCGGAATATGCAGATGATATCTGGGGCGCGGCCACGGTTAAGGCCGAACCGTCCAATCATCCTGTAAATTTTATTGCAACGGCAAACGGGCTTAGTATTGATTTAAGCTGGACTGATGCCACGGGGACAACCTTACCGGACAAATATCTAATCAAAGCAAGTTCCGTGGGGTTTGGCGCCATTGCTGATCCGGTTGACGGAACGGCAGAGGTTTCCGATCCGGACCTCTTGGATGGGACGGGAAGCGCCAATGTAAGTTATGGCACGCAGGCGTATACCTTTTCCGGGCTTTCTGCCACAACAACGTACTATTTTAAGATATATTCGTACACCAACAGCGCATCCAATATTGATTACAAAACGGATGGGACAATCGAAACAGCAAGCGCTACAACAGGTACCGCTGGCTCCATCTTAGAGCTTTTTATATCTGAATATATTGAAGGCTTGAGCAATAATAAATATCTCGAAATTTATAACGGGACGGGCAGTTCCGTAAACCTTTCCGGATATGATATCCAGATTTTTTATAATGGCAGCAGCTCCGCGGGCAATACAATCAGCCTATCCGGCACAATTGCCAGTGAGGATGTTTTTGTGATTGCCAACTCACTGGCCACGTTCTGGAGTGGAACACCGGATCAGACTTCACCGGACTTAACCTTTAATGGCAATGATGTGGTTGTGCTGCGAAAGAATAGCAATGATCTGGATAAAATTGGGGTGATAGGTGAAACGGCCGATTTGTATAAAGATAAAACCCTACGCCGCAAATCATCAGTAAGTGCGCCTGTGACAGTTTACAACTCGGCAGAATGGGACGACCTGGCCATCACATATAGCGATTTAGGCCAGCATATTTCGGATGCGTCTTTGCCCGTGGAATTGGTTTCATTTAATGCCACACTGGTAAGCGGGCAAGTCCAGTTGACTTGGCAAACCGCGTCGGAGTTAGATAATTTGGGTTTTATTATTGCGCGTTCAGAAGAAGACAAACCGTTTTATGAAATTGCTTCCTGGCGGGATGATTCAAATTTAAAAGGTTCCGGAAACTCTTCGCGAGAAAAATTGTATGCTTTTACCGATTGGGACGTGGCCGTGGATAAGGGCTATAAATATCGTCTTTGGGACGAAAGTTATGAGGGGATTAAAACATTACTTTCGGAGATCAGCATAGAAACGTCACAGGAAATAGAAATTGTTGTACGAGATAATATTCCGGCAAAAACACAGCTGTGGGCCAATTATCCTAATCCATTTAACCCGGCTACAAAAATCCCCTTCAACCTCAGTAAAACGGCAGAAGTGCATGTTGGCATTCACGATATTCAGGGGCGGTTAGTCAAAAAACTATTTTCAGGATTATTGAATGCAGGCAGTTATGAATTAACCTGGAACGGGCGGAACACATTTCAACAGAATGTGACATCGGGAATTTATATTTACACCCTTGCCACGCCGGAGTATAATCTGAGCAGGCGTATGTTGCTTTTAAAATGAGTTGGAATATATCGTTAAATTCTTTTTTTTCTAAACTTGCGCACCGTTGGTGATGAGATAAACCAGAGTATAAACCCGCTGCATACCGTAATTAAACCGAGTAGTGAAAACGCGCGTAAAATAAAAGTGTTAAAATCATCACGTCCCTCATAATCCATTGTATGCGTCATCCATAAAAAATCAAACCAACGCCAGCTTTCGTGCCGGATTGTTATAAAGCGGCCGTCATTTTTTGAGACATACGCTTTAATTGCCTCAGGGTGGTCAAATTCAATCATATAGGCCGGTAAAGGTTTTTCCCTGTATTCGTGGTGCTTGTCTACCGCGGTGATAAGTTCAATGGTTTTTATTTTTAGTGATGGGTCCATCTGTTTTTTTACGATGGAAATAGCCTCATCGCGTGAAATGCCATTTTTTAACTGGCCTGTTTTTGCATTGAACAGGTATTTTCCATTTATCCAGTAAAATGGGATTTCCCCGATTTCCCTGATTTCCAGGTGTTGGATGCCTTTGGGCAGATCGAGGTTGGAGAGAGGGGCTAGGTTGTTATGAAAACCGGGCGAATACGCGAGGTTCTTAAATTGGTCGCCATGGATTTCATCAAGGTCTGTCCAGCTAAAATAAACACCGCTAATGGTCCATAATAAAAACTGCAGGCCTAAAACTATGCCCAGGTAGCGATGGGCCTTTCTAAATAATTTTGCATTTTTTCCAGCAAGCATGTTTGTCCTTATCCAAATAGTTTATAGGAAATGCCTAAAATGTTCAAATAAAAGGCATACCAAAAAATACTAAACATTTCGATGCGTGCAAAGCATAAGCCTTTTCGGGGCATTTCTTGTTTCTGCCCCGGTTTGCTTATGATGCTTGCTTAGAAAATCTTAAAAATTAAAGCCAAAATGAATACCCGGTTCAAATAAAAAATAATTGGGCCACCTGTCTTCAATTTTCTTAAATGATGCAGGCAGGTTGGTATTAATCGGCCAATGTGTAAAAGCAACGGATGGTTCAATAAAAAACCGGTCTTTAAAAAATTTAAAATGGTATCCAAAACGCAGTGTAAGAAAGAGTTGAAAGCCAGTCTGGATTTTTTTATGGTCCGGTTTAAAATATTGTTGGATAAAGGGTGTCGCATGTAAGGTAGAATAAAGGCCCTTGTACAAAAATCGTTGATAGGCAAGCCCAATGCCAATATCCCTTACATAGCCGGGAAAACGTTCTTTGGAGGAGCCAAACGATGGCCCATAAGGAATCCCGACCGGCGCATCGTATTTCCAGGTAATCGCTTCGAAGATCAGGATGTCTTTAGGCGTAATCCGGTAACCGTAATTTAATTGATAAAACGAGGGCGGGTCATTAGAAAAGTTTGCTAAAATAAATAATGAACTGCCGATAAAATGCTTTTCTTTTGTAGTGATTTGATTGTCTGCCCGACAAAATGCCGGGGTGAATAACAGGACTAGTATAAGTGTAGTTAAAATAATTTTCAATTTTCCGACCTTTCAAAATTTGTATTACCATTTGTTATTTAGAAATACAAATTTACTTTCAGGCAGGGCCAAATCTATTGACTTTAGTTAATAAAAAAGCAGTCGTGCTTATTTTTTTGAAATGCGCTTGCGTATCCGGCTGAGCGATTCCGGTTTGATACCAAGATAGCTGGCAAGTTGATATTGGGGAACCCTCTGAATCAAATCAGGCCGGGTTTTAGATAATTTTATATAGCGTTCTTCCGGAGAGGAGTTTTTAAATTCATCAAACGAAAGCTGGCTTTTTACAAGTAATTCTTCGGACAATATCCGGCAGAGGGATTCGAAACGGGGAAACTTATTGAATATAGTTTTTTCCATTTCGGGTGTTGCCACGGTCAGCATACTCGCTTCAACGCAAGAAATGTAATGCTTGGATGGCTTATTATCGATGGTACAATGCGGCGAAAATGATTCAGACTCAGTATAAAAAGCCGTTGTTTTCTCTTCGCCATTAACGATATAATAAGAGCGTATGCAGCCTTTAAGGACAAAATATGAGGCGTTTGAATATTCGCCCTCGCGTAATAAAATAGTATCCTTTTTATAACTTCTAAAGATGCCCAGTTCAATAATGGCATTTTTTTCTTCATCGGAAACAGGCATGTATTTTGAGATGAATTTAAAAAGTTCTTTTTCCATTTTCCTTTTCAGAGTATTTTTAATAAGGGGAAGGTGTTTTCATGAATAAGTTACTGCTTTAAAACATATTTCTTGAAATTGCATTTCATCATATTGTTCTTCCAGTTTTTTCAGGAGCGTAAAATCATATTCATAAAGAGAAATAATTTTAAACCTTAACGTGTCTTTCTTAATAATCTCCAGTCCTTTGGATTTTAACGTTTCATAGCCGGAAATATTTTGGATGGAAATAAAATCGCGTGTAAGCCCCAGGTAATTTTTCTGGACGGAGTCGGGTGAAAAGTTTTTATTGTTTAGCACCCTTCGCCAATGCTTACATGCTTCGATCCCTTTTTTATGCTCGGCCATGTTAATGTGGATGTCCTCAATATCTTCTACAAGCCCACTTGATATTTCGCTAAGGATTTTTATTTCCGCATTCTTATCCCTGCGGTTTTCATTCCAGTTATTGAGGACAAAGACCAAAAAACAGCGATAAACACCGCAATAAACTCAATGACAAATTTTTAAAAGTTTTTTGATGAATACATTTGCCTGTTTTCACATTTTTGTAATTATCAATTTACCGTCCTATATACAACCCAGCATCAGGGCCAAGCTGGAATCCAAAAATAAGCCAGATAATTAACAATACCGACCACACGATAAAAAAGAAAAAGGTGTAGGGCAGCATGGTGGAAATTACAGTCCCGATCCCGGCTTTTTTATCATAACGAACCATAAATGCCACAATCAGGGCAAAGTAGGACATCATTGGTGAAATTATGTTTGTTACACTGTCACCGATACGATAACTGACCTGCACAAGTTCCGGGCTGTAGCCAAGTAGCATAAACATAGGTATAAACACAGGCGCCATGATGGCCCACTTGGCCGAAGCGCTGCCCATAAACATATTAATAAGCGCAGACAACGTGATAAAAGAGAGCATTAGTGTGATATCACTTAAGCCGGAGGCCTGTAAAAATTTTGCCCCCTCAATTGCAATTATCAAGCCTAGATTTGTCCACTTAAAATAAGCAACAAACTGTGCCGCAAAGAAAGTAAGGACAATATAAATGCCCAAAGTCTCCATCGCCTTGCCCATCCCATTCATCACTTCGGTATCATTTTTATACGTTTTTGCACCTATGCCGTAAGCAATACCACAAATAGCTGCGATAAGAAAAATGAAGGCCACAATACCATCCATAAATGGTGAATGTAAAATACTGCCCGTTTCCGGGTTACGCAGGTAGCCGCCCTCCGGGATTGTACCCAGCGCTAAATAGACCCCAAACAGAACCATGGCTATAAGTGCATAAATCAACCCTTTTTTCTCTTCAGAAGTAAGTTTACGGATTTCTTCCGGCTTTTCATCGCCGGTATAATTACCCAAACGGGGAATCACAATTTTCTCCGTTATCCAGGTACCGACCACAGCTATAAAAAAGGTAGAAACAAACATAAAATAATAATTGGCCGCAGGGTTGACCAGATATGTCGGATCAATAATATGGGCCGCTTCTTGTGAAAGGCCGGAAAGGAGTGGATCGATCGTGCCAAGTAACAGGTTGGCGCTATAGCCGCCGGAAACCCCGGCAAAGGCTGCGGCCATCCCGGCAATCGGGTGCCTGCCCATCGCTAAAAAAATAATCGCGCCCAAAGGTACAAGCAATACGTAGCCAACTTCGCTGGCTGTGTTTGATATAATCCCCGCAAATACAATTACAAAGGTAAGTAGTTTTTTTGGCGCTGATATTACCAGCAGGCGCAAGGCTGTACCAATCAAGCCACTGCTCTCGGCAATCCCAATGCCCAACATAGCCACAAGCACTGTCCCCAATGGTGCAAATCCTGTAAAATTTACCACCATCTTGCTCAAAATCATGTGCATACCTTCAACGGAGAGTAGGCTAAAGGGTTTTACAATTTCCTTGGTTCCCGGATGGATGACCTGCATATCGAACATACTGGCAATCCCGGATAAAATAACTACGCCAACGGCAAAAAGGAAAAAAAGTGTGGCCGGATGGGGCAGGGCATTGCCACCTTTTTCGATGATGTTTAAAAAACGATCAATTAGCGGTTTCTTATCACTTACATTTTTGGACATAGTATTTCCTTGTGTGTATTATATTCATTTTTTTGATTGTTTACTTGATAAGAAAGTGACTTTCCTTAAGAAGATAAAAATTCAACCTTTCTAATACAAACCGGGCAGGGATTTTTCGCTGAGTACAAGACACCTCTTACAGATAATAACAAATAAATTGGGTGAAAATTCTTTGCATTTATTAAGATTTGTAGCTTGTTCGCCTCAATTATTTTCGTTAAAATGGGTGACTTTACGAATTAAAAAAATTATATGACTAAAAATATAGCCGATTTAAAAATATTACTTCTGCAAATCCGCCATGAAGATCGTGTTAAAGTGGAAGAACATGAAAGCTTTGCCACATATAGTTCTCTCAACAAAAAACAGATTGATATACTGAATGTGTATGAAAAACCGGTATTTCCGGTACGTATTATTGATAATTATGATGCGTTATTTGTAGGGGGCACAAGCAATGCCAATGTTTTAAAGCCAAAAGAGTATCCTTTTCTGGATAATTGCAGGGAATTATTACAGTACTGTTTAAGCATCAATAAACCGGTTTTTGCATCCTGTTTTGGGTTTCAGTTAGCTGTACAGGCTTTGGATGGGGAAATAATTCATCAGGAAAAAGGTTTTGAAATGGGCTCGATTCCGATTTCACTCTCCCCGTTAGCTGGTTCGGACCTGCTCTTTAACGATACACCCGATGATTTTTTGGCGATTAGCGTCCATCAGCAACTGGCCCTAAAAGAACCAAAAGGATGCGCGCTCTTGGCCTATACAAAAAACTGTTGCCATGCATTTAAAGTGCGCGGAAAGCCGTTTTGGGCTTTCCAGTTTCATCCGGAGGTTGATAAACAAACGATGGTTGAACGCCTGACAATTTATAAACAAAAATATACGGATGACGATGCCCATTTAGACCGGGTGCTTTCTGAAGCAAAAGAAACCCCGGAGTCGAATATTCTCGTAGAAAAATTTGTAAAAAGGGTATTGCTTGGGAAATAATTTTTAGCTATTTCTTTCCATTCGGTTTTACTTCAATCTTTTTATTAGGCATGTTTGGTCTTGGTGAACCATGTTTGCTAACCTGCCCCAACTTATTTTCGTGCTCATACCATTTCCATACGAATATTTAATATAATCCGACAAAGTCCGAAAATATTTTAAATAAAGCAGAATAGTATAGACTTATTCAATTTGATGTGTTAAATTATCTATATGTTAACTATACCTAACAAATGTGATACGAGTGATTTGAGATATGAAAACCCTAAATGATTTAAGGCCAGGCGAAAGTGCCATAATTAAACGCGTAGAGAATAGTGCCACAGATAATGGTTATCTGATGGAATTGGGCATTATGGAAGGGACAGCGGTTCGTTTTGTAAAAAGCGCGCCTTTTGGCGACCCTATCGAAGTTGATTTACGTGGCTATCACTTATCCATCGCACGTTCAAAAGCCCGTTCCATCTTAATTGAAGAAGAGTAGAAATTTTTTGATGGATCAATTACAAAATACCCCCAACGAACTCTTATCAGAAGAAAAGTCCCTTAAAAATATTGCACTGGTAGGTAATCCAAATACGGGGAAAACAACTGTTTTTAACCTTTTGACAGGTTTGCACCAAAAAGTAGGCAATTACGCGGGTGTAACGGTAGAGAAAAAAACAGGATTTCTTCTTGGCTATCAGAAAAAAATAAATATCTATGACCTTCCCGGTTTATACAGCCTAATCCCAAAATCCATTGATGATAAAATTGCCTCGGAAATATTGTGTGGCAGGGAAGATTCAATCGATATAAAACTGATTGTTGTCGTTTTGGATTCTGGGAATTTGAGTCGTAACCTATATCTTTTATCGCAAATACTTGATTTAAAAATACCGGTTATTGCCGCGCTAAATATGATGGATGTGGCCGAATCCAATGGGTTAAATATTAACATAAAAGGTCTCGAAGACGTTTTTGGTATCCCTTTTATACCGATTGTAGCCAATAAAAAGAAGGGGATAGACAACTTAAAAGAAAGGATCTTTCGTACTTTAGAAAAAGGAAGTATTGAATCGCCTAATCCTCTGCAGATTCCTGAGGAAATAAAAAGCGCAATAAAACCAATAAATATAATGATCCGCAATGGATCAGAAAAAGCAGATTCTTTTTATGATGCGCAGGCCCTGCGTTATCTTTCCAGCGATGCCGCTTTTAAGAGCTGGCAAAGTTCCAAGCCCAAAAACAGCGATCAAACAAAAGAGCAGGAATTGCTCCAGGCGGCGCGGTAAAATGTTCTTGCAAAAGGGTTCCACTGGAGTATGCTGGAAACTAAACTACGTTATAAATGGATCGATCAAGTTGTTAAACAAAATGTAGTACCGACCCAAAAGATAGATTACTCGTTTAGTGACAAATTGGATAAAGTTCTAACAAATCGATTTGCCGGGCCACCCATTTTTTTAATGATTTTTGCCTTTATTTTTCAGACAATTTTCACTTGGGCCCAATATCCAATGGATGCGATTGATGCAGGGATCGTTTGGTTTGGGGTGCAGGTTACTGCCATTTTGCCACCGGGCGCCTTACAAAGTTTAATTGTTGACGGGGTCATCTCCGGCGTGGGTGCTATCCTTGTTTTTTTACCGCAAATCCTTTTTCTCTTTTTCTTTTTGTCCATTTTGGAAGACACAGGTTATATGGCGCGTGTGGCATTTATGCTCGATCGGCTTATGCGCATTATAGGCCTTTCCGGACGTTCGGTTATCCCCTTGCTTTCATCGTTTGCCTGCGCCATTCCCGGTATTATGGCCACACGCACAATCCATAGTTGGCGGGACCGGCTGGTAACCATCATGATAGCGCCATTTATGAGTTGCAGCGCACGGTTGCCGGTGTATGTTCTTATGATCGGCGCGTTTATTCCGGCCGGAGCGGTGTTGGGGATTATCTCGTACAGCGCTATTACTTTGCTGGCCATGTATACACTTGGGATTGTGGCGGCCGTGGTTGTCGCATTTATTTTTCAAAAATTCCTGCATAAAAGAATGCCGTCCTCTTCCTCTTCTTTTGTGATGGAACTACCGCCGTATCGTAGGCCATCTTTAAAATGGACATCCCTGCAAATGTATGAGCGGGCCAAACTTTTTGTAAAAGATGCCGGCAAAATTATTTTGGCCATGTCCATTGTATTATGGTTTATGGCTTCATATCCTAAGGCGGATGCAGGCAACCCTACAACGCAGGTTAGCCAGATAGAGCAGAGTTATGTCGGCCAGATCGGGAAATTTATTGAACCGGCCATCCAACCACTGGGTTTTGATTGGAAAATCGGTATTGGACTTCTTACATCTTTTGCCGCACGTGAGGTAATGGTGAGCACCCTGGCCACAATTTATAATTTGGAAGGCGCCGACGAAGCATCTGTTAATTTAAAAACAGCTTTGCAAAATGATATTGATCCCAAAACCGGACAACCATTATATCGGCCATTAACTGCTATCGCCTTGATGGTGTTTTTTGTATTGGCCTGCCAGTGTATGGCCACTGTGGCAATAGTAAAGCGGGAAACAAATAGTTGGCGCTGGCCGCTTATTATGATCACTTATATGACCACGCTTGCTTATTTAGGATCACTTGCCGTGTATCAGGGTGGGTTGGCATTAGGGTTTTAAAGCTGGCGGAGCTTGCAAACAGAGGAATAATATGACTCAGGAAATAATAGTTTTAATGATTGTAATGATTGCCGCCTTTTTTGCAATACGTCTTTTTTTTAGGCAGTTTTCCTATAGCGAAGATGCGGGCTGCTCGTCTTGCCCCGAGTGCTCGGTGCCCGCCTCAGACTCCATGCATTCAAGTTACTTTAAAGCAAAACGTGAACGCAAGATTAGCTATAAAAAAATTAAGCCTTTATAGCCTTCTGAGAAATAGCGCCGTGATATCGTCGCTTTGCGGTGTTGCACCTGTAAACTCATGCAAATCGACCATCAAATCCGAGATAAAGTTTTTTGCATTTTCAGAACGATTATTAATAAGAAAATCTTTTAAAGGCCTGAAATCATCATATTCTTCTTCCGATTCGTTCATTGCCTCTGTGACGCCATCGGTGTATAAAAGTAGTTTTTCACCCGGGTTTAACTGTGAGGTCATACTCTCATAAGGAAAAGCAAAACCCATCATCCCTAGGGGAATCCCCCCTGTGCGCAACTCATCCACTTTATCATTTTTACGCAAGACATAGCTTGGGTTATGCCCGGCATTTACGGACTCGATTTCACCTGTCTCAGGGTTTAATACGGCAAAAAAGGCGGTAATATATTTTTCAAGTGTGGAGGAGTTCCAGATGACTTCATTTAGTTTTTGCACAAGTGTGGGTAGTTCGAAAGGGCTGTCCATATACGCGTGAACAGAAGCGTGGAGGGTGCTTACCAATAATCCTGCGGCAACCCCTTTACCGGAAACATCGGCCATGATAAACATATAGCGGCCATCTTTTAAGGGGATACAATCATAATAATCACCGCCAATAAATTTTGTGGGAATATTGATGCCAAAATGATCATACCCGGCAATTTCAGGTAGCGCCTCTGGGATCAGTTTCTTCTGGATGTCCCCGGCAAGTGAAATCTCTTTTTCTACCCGCTCTTTTTCCAGCGATTGAAGATGAAGGAAATGATTCTCTAAGGAAACATGAACCTGGCGGGCAAAGGCATCCAGTAAAAGCTGATCAGTGCCATCAAAGGGAATTAGGCCTTCGCGACTCTCTTTTTCAAAGAGATAAAAAGTATAACTTTTACCCGAAAATTTAAAAAAGGTAGAGATGTGATACTTTTCGTGCTCAATCTTCTTACTTTTAAATTTAAATGGATAATAAATTTTTTCCAACACCTCACGGCCTCGTTTAATCCGCAGCATCCCTTTAGAAGCATTGGTTAAGGCTAAAACGCGTTCCAGCGCCAGTGATAAAAGCTGGCTGTTATCCTGAAGGCGTGCAAGCTCGATACCGGTGTCTATAAGACTGTTTAATTGCAAGACACGATGGTTCAAAGAAAAGAGAAGTTGTTTTTCTTTTTTGCGTGAGATAAAAAATTGGTAGGCGCTGTCCAATTGCTGTATAAAAAATTGCAGGGCGATTCTATCAAACTCCGTATAGCCCGATTTATCCAGTTTCGAGCCCAGCAATATCCCAAAGGTAGATTTATCAATCAGGACTTGTTTTACACATATTTTAAATTCTGCATCATCTATTTCATTAATGCCAAACCCGACGGTATTGTTTAACAGATCGTCACAGATAATTTTGGGCTCTTTTCCCTTAGAAAATAAACTTGTCCAATCTGTTGATTCGTTTTTTTTGTAAAAAACAGCAGCATTCACCACAAGTAAATTACCACGTAATACATGGAAGAATTTTTTTGCCAGTTCTTCAAGGGTTTTTGCCCTAGTAAGAATATCAAAGCTTTCCTGAAAGGCATCACTTTGATATCCCAAACGTTCAATAATATTTTGCACTGCACTCCTGTCATTTAATCAAAACTTTTTACTGCACTATCGACGGTAGATTCTTTCTCTGCATAATTAAACAAGCCCATGATGGTCAGGGTTTTATCAATGGCAGATTCAAGATTTGTAAATACAAGTTTGCCACCGTCTTCATTTAATTTCTCGATAACTTCAATCAGAAATGAAATGCCGATTGAATTGACCACTTTACTTTTTTCCAGATCGATTACTACTTTTCGTATTCCCTTATCAAAATGTCCGGAAAATTCGGTGGCAATCTTCTCACCACCTTCGTTGTTTACATAGCCGGATGTATGGATTATAAGTACATCACCTTTTACTTCGGACGTTAGTTTGAATTCTGCTTACATTGGTGCTCCTTTTATTGCAAATTTTTTGTAATTGTTATTTTTGTTCCATTCTCGTCAGACTCAAGTTGAAAGTCGTCCGACATGGATTCCATAAGTTTAAGGCCCCAGCCGCGTTTATGGCTTGAACCCAGTTTTTTCTTTATATCCGGCTCTTCAACATTTTCCGGATTAAAGCCCTTGCCATAATCACGTACAAATATTATTAACTTTTCCAGGTTCATTGTAAACTCAACCCGTACAATGGGTTTTTTCTGTCCGGAATGCTCGAATGCATTAATCACTGCTTCGGTTACCAAAACGTGTGCTTCGCCAATTTTATCATCAGGGATACCCATATATTTAGCCATGCGATCCATTCCTTCAATGGCCACCAACTCAATATCCGCTATCTTGGGCAGGGTCATTTTTAACTTAATGTTTTCTTCCATCTGCACCTCTTTGTGTGAATTAAGAAATTAATATCCAATTCATTTGGGTTAGTTTCAAGTTCAATCGTGTACTGTTTGTCCTCCGTTTTATTTTATTTTTTTTCGATTGTCATCCTGAGGCACGAAGCATCCCTGCTACAACGACCACGGGTTCTTCTTTTAAATCGATGGGATTCCTCTCTCCATTACATTCCGCTCGGAATGACACAACACCTTGTCATCCTAAGGCGAAGGATCCCTGCTGCGAAAGCCACAGGATTCTTCGCTTCATTACATTCTGCTCAGAATGACAGAATTGTCCGTCATTCTGAACTTGATTCAACATCCTATCATTGAAAAAAGGGGATTCTTCGCTCCATTGCATTCCGCTCAGAATGACAGACTTGCCTTTTTTTAATAACCGATGCCATCGGTACTGCTCATCTTTACTTCACCTTTATAACCACAAAAGTCACATCATCGTCTGGGGCCTGGTCACCGTTCCAGGCTTTGCCTTCATTTTTCAAAAATGTTATAATCTCTTCCGGCTGTTTTTCCGCTACATCTTCAAATCCGTTGCGAATGCGCTGATAGCCGTACATTTCTTCATTCTCATTTTGTAGCTCTGGCATACCGTCACTCATAAGCAGTAACACATCACCTTTTTCAAGCAATTCATTTTTTACAATATATTTTGAATGGTTCATTGCACCAATTGGCATACCGTGTTCTGTAATTTCTTCCACTGTCCCAGACTTTTTGCGAAATAGAAATACAGGCGGCATACCGGCATTTACTAATTTAAACTCATTTTTATTTATGTTGAGCATGATAAAGCCCATCATCATTCGTTTAAGCTGCATACTTTTTACACCGCTGTTGGCTGTTGTAAAAAAATCTTCAATATCCATTTTTGACGCGTTTGTTGTAAATATGGATTTCATTGATGAAACCATGATCCCTGCTCTCATTCCGTGACCGGTAGCATCACCGATGGCGATATTGAACGAGCCATCTTCTTTATTTGAAAAATCATAATAATCACCGCCAACCTCGGTGGCTGTTTGCATATACACGGCAATATCAAGGTGGGGCAATTTCGGCAATTCTTTTGGCAGCATGGCTAACTGGAGTTGACGCGCCTCTTCCAACTCTTGTGTCTTTCTTTCATTTTCTTCTCGAATTATTTTGTTTTGTGTCTCGGCATTCTTTAAATCACTGAATCTTGTGTAGATTTGGTCAATAATTTTTGCAAAACGTTGGATTATTATTGCCTTCTTTTCTGACAAAGGCTCGAATCCGGAAATCTCTAAGATTCCACAGCTCATAAATGCTTCAGACAAAATAACAGTTTCAGCTGCCAGCATGCCTTGTTTAAATTCTTCCGGTAATTCTTTTAACTCAGAATGTTCAAAAAGTATATTATCCCATTCACGTTTTATTTCTCCAGATAATTCGTAAACTTCATAACCTGATCTTTTTGACTTCGCTTCCAGACACCTTTTAGCCATTGGGTTTTCAATAAATTTATCAAGTGGAGGAATTTTATAACTTTGAGGGAGAATCTCTTTTCCAAATCCAGCGCTCCACCAATCCATGCCACCGGTGTTTTTATCATAAATTAAAAGTAGACACATGTTTACATCAAACCCCAGATACTGAAGTTCATTATACACAGAGTGCACAACCCGATTTAATTCATTGCTATGTTGCATTGCCATAGTTCTACTACGCACCCGTTCTAGTGCCGCCTCAATCTGGGCTTCACGTGCTTGTTCTTCGGCTTTTTGTAAATCAAGAAACCGGGTATAGGTTTGTTCAAATACTTTAGCAAATCTATTTAAAATACTTATCTTTTTCTTAGGAACCGGATCCTTATCCAGAGCTTCAAGAAGACCATATTTCATTGATGCATGTGAGAAGACAACCTTATTTTCCGAAAGTATGTCTCTCTTAATCTTTTCAGGTAGCATTTTGAAGTCTGTTTTTTCAAACAGAAATTGATCAAAATCTCGCTTATCTTGATCCCTGAGTTCGATGATAAGATTTTGATCCCCATTTTTCCAGGCCTCCCATTGTTTTTTAAGGACTGGATGATCATTTCTGGACACATAAAAACATTCGGGTAAAACCGATTGCACTATATCTGAATGCCAAAATTCCATTTTATCCTTTTGTACATCACAAAGTATAACTTCACATCCCCACGAGGCTACTCCTAGAGGTTTTAGTTGTTCATATAAAACCGCAACAACCTCACTTAATTCATCACTTTTATGCATTGCCATTGTTCTACTTCGCACACGTTCAAGTGCAGCTTCTATTTGAGCTTCTTCTGCCTGGGCTTCTGCTATTTTCAAATCCAGAAAGCGCCTGTACATTTGCCCAAATACTTTTGTAAATCGTACCATGATTGTACATTCTTCTTCTTTTAAAGGCTCTAGAGAGACCACATTAAGTGATCCCTCATCAAAAAAGAAAGCCGAAATGGTTTCTTGCTTATTATATTCCATTCGCTTGGGGTATGAGAGGTACGGGGCAAGTTTTTCATAATACTCTTTTACTTCATCACCCTTTCTTCCGCTGGTAAAGAAAGGCTTTTTTTCTTTCCAGGCTTTTATCATCCCATCAAATACAGGGTGGCTGCCTTTTGGGACAACACCAAGGATTTTATTTGCCACTTTTCCTTTTATTTCAGAACGCGACCAAATTTCTGCTGCTCCTGTTTCAGCATTAATTGTGCAAATTCCTATACGAAGCGTTTCGATCTCCAATTTTTTTAATTCATTAAACATCACATCGGATGCATCCACCAGCTCGTCACTGTTATGCATGGCCATGCTTCTGCTTCTTACACGTTCAAGGGCCGCTTCGATTTGCGCCTCCCTTGCTTGGGTCTCAGCTTCTTTTAGATCGAGAAAACGTCTGTAGGTGAGACTAAGAACCGACTTAAATCTACGGAAAATATTGATCTCTTCTTCCAATAATTCTTTTTCAGTCCAAGCAAATACCCCTCCTTCTTTGTAGTGAAAATAATAACCGTATTGAATGTCATCCTTAGAAAAATTCGGAAATTCTATTTCTGGATTCATTGCGAGATAATACTCATTTATTTCTTCTCCACGCAGAATAGGAAAATATTCTGTTTGAAGTTGCAAAGCTTCATATACTTTATCCAATATAGGATTACCTGCAAGACTCAGCTTTCCAGTGAGTTTTATTTCATCGCCTTTCATAGTGGCTGATGTAACAGTTACATCAACAACACGTGAATCCCCGTGTTTTATACCAACTCCACAGCGGATTGGC
>JAJRVW010000130.1 GCA_024277115.1 Calditrichota bacterium | reverse complement strand
TTTGCCGGCAGCGACGGCGGGCCTTCCGATTACACAACTATTCTTAGAAACAATATTCCAATCGGTGGAATTGTGTATGTGAAAGAAATAAAAGAAAAGCATTATTCCGCTCAATGGATGAGTTATCTTTCTGTTCCGGACGTAGACAAGGCCGTAGCATTTTTAAAGTCACAAGGCGGTACGATTATCAGAAAAGCCTGGGATATTGAAGGGCGAGGCAGAATGGCTATCGTACACGATCCACAGGGTGCTTTGCTGGCCTTTTTGCATTCGGCAACCGGTGATCCCGTTGATCATAACCCGGAAAATTTTGAATGGCTGTGGGTAGAGAACCTAACCAGCGATGTGGACGCAGCCGTCTCTTTCTATAAGAATCTGGTTGGTTACGAGAGTGATAAGCTGAAAGATTCACAGGTATCGGGAACAAAACTGCGCTATTTTGTTATGAAAAAGGATAAAGAAGCACGGGCTGGTATTACGCAAATTCCCTGGGAAGGCGTACGTTCGAATTGGCTGCCTTATATTAAGGTGGACGATCCGCGACCGATGATGTCCAAAGTTGAGAAACTTGGGGGAAAAATATACTTGCCACCGAATGACAAAGTGCGTCAAGGAAGCGTAGCCTTTATAGCCGATCCTACAGGTGCGGTGCTGGCGCTACAAAAATGGCCGATTGAATAAGCCCAATTATTTGTTCTATACGGTCTTTAAATTTGAATTCAATAGGAAATGTTTGACCAGGAGGATTCAGAATGAAAAAAATAATTAAAACTTTATTTCTAATTGTACTAATAACTTTACCATTTAGCTGGTATGGCTGCGGGGGGCCCGGCCATATAACCGTTGGCGTAGGCGTCGCCGTACCCGGGCCCTGGATGGGGCCATATCCCGGCGGCGGGGTTTGGGTAGGACGTCCTTTTCCGGGGCACTACTATCCCCTTAAAGAAGATTATAGACAATTTGTCCATAAATCGGAAACCGTTAAAACGGATTCGGCAAAAACCCTGGTATTCACCTTGCCTGATTCTCAAACTAAAACTCGGCAATAAGTTTTAAAGACTAAGAAATATAATATTGTTTACACCTTTTCGGTTATATTAACTCGAGGTGTTATTTATATTATCCTGAACCGAATATTACCTTTTTTAACCCTATCAGAGTCAAGATTTATTGTTTTTAATGTGTTATCGTTTGTTTATTTGTAAAATTTTATTTCGTAGTTTAATTTTTGTGGAATGCGTTTATGGTGTTATTTAAGCGAAAGGCTTGCTATTTTTCGTAGGATAGAGAAAATGAGATCAATCGTATATCTTTTACTACTAGCGTTGAGTATTACTACACTACCCGCTCAAAAAAAACAAAACGAATTCACATTAGAAAGCAAAAATAATTTCTTCTGGCGGGATACAACTTATATCCCTAATCCGGATTTGGTACAAAAATATAATCCTGACAAACGGCTTTGGGTTCCTTTCGCCGAGGCTCTTGGCATCAATATCGCTTTAAACCTGTTTAATAACTATGTAACGGGAGCGCCTCACGCCCGCATCAGTTTTGAATCTATTGAAAATAATTTTAATGGAGGCTGGGACTGGGATGCAGATAATCTAATCACTAATATGTGGGGACATCCTTTTCAGGGCGCAATGTATTATAATTTTGCCCGTAGCAGCGGATACGGCTACTGGACATCTATGCTCGTCACGGCTTTCGGTAGTTGGCAATGGGAATTTTTTATGGAAATCGAGCCGCCGGCAATTAACGATTTTATAATGACTACCTTCGGCGGAGCGGTGTACGGCGAAATGTTTTATCGCTTTTCAAATTTAATCCTCAATGAAAGTCTTTCCGGAGCTAAAAGAACCTGGCGCGAAATTGGCGCCGGTATTTATAATCCCGGACGTCTAATTAATCGTCTTATTTACGGACGTGCCAGTCGTCAGATTGATGAGAAATTATATGAAACTGAGCCTAATGTGGGAGAAATAACTTTTGGGGTAAACAATGTCGCCGATAAATTGGATTTTAAGAACGGCGATAGAAATTTTATGGTTACTCTAAACTATTTATACGGCATGCCTTTCATGAAACGAAGCTACAAGCCGATGGATTATTTTGAATTTACTACCGTCCTGAATTTTGGCGGGAACCAGCCCGGAATGGGACAGTTTCGTATTTTTGGCATCGTAACGGGAAAGCAAAAAGCGCTGGACAATGGCCATAAACTGCTTTGGGGAATTTTTCAATATATTGATTACCTGCATAACAAGGTATATGAGATTGCAGGTTATAGTGTAGCGGCGGGCATTGCCCATAGGACACCAATGAAAAATCGACATACATTTATTAGCAAGCTAAACATCGGTGTTATGCCTATGGGAGCGGCCAATTCGGATTATGCGCCAAATTATAAAGTAGAAGCACTTGATTCTGCCCGTACCTATAACATGGGCTGGGGAGCGTCGGCAAAGGCTTCATTAACATGGATGTTCCCAATCGGTAGTTTGATTTTCAACTATAGCTTCTGGTGGGTGCACACTTTACAGGGGGCTCCTGGTGACGAATATATCGGTATTCTGGAACCTCAGCTCAGATTCCGTTTAACAAGACATTGGAATATCGGCTTGCAATATCTACTATATCATCGAAGAGGTATTTATGCGGATTATGACAATATAGATTTGCGAAACAATGAGCAGAGATTGTTTCTAAGTTATCGTTTTTAAATATCTTAATGCATGATAAAGCCTGTTCACTTTTTTATTATAAGAACTAAAATTTAAAACCAATACCGCGTCAGAGAGCATGTACATTAATGAGATCTAAAGTTATTACCGGCTTGCTACTCTTATTGTTTTCACCTGGAGTATTTTGTTCTTTTCTCAAGGCGCAGGATAGCCATTATTGGAGTAATCAATACGGAACCAGAGCCGATTTGCTGGGCGGAATTGTTATTGGCAGCGTAAAGGATTTAAGTTCCGTTTATTACAATCCAGGAGCCGTATCTTTTACTAAAGAACATTCTTTAATCATTTCCACCCATGCCTTTGATCTGACCTTTATTAATTTGGGACTGCCTATAATGGAAGGAAAAGACTATAAGTACTCCAGAACCCGGGTTGCTCCTACTATCTTTGCCATCCGCTTAAATAATCCCTTGAATTTCACAAAAAATCTCGTTATTAGCTATGTGGAAAAGAAAGATGATGAAAAAGAATTTAATTTATTAAACCTGCCTTATATTAAATATGATAATCCACCGGAATTTATAGAAAACAATTATACCGAAATTGTTCTTAACAACTATATTGGTGAACACTGGGTTGGGATAACGTGGACTTATACCTATCATAAAAAAGTGGGAATTGGGCTCACTCTTTTCGGCGCTTATAGAAAGCAGAAGGCAAAAAACCGTTTGATTCTTCAGGATACGGACTCAACGGGTGTTGGTATGGCTCTTGACAAACGGCTAAATTTTGAAATAAGTCATTTCCGATTATTTGCCAAATTCGGCATCTTTTATGAAGAAAAAAACTTTTCTTTAGGATTGACAATGATCCTTCCGAGTCTGAATCTGTTTGGCTGGGGAGATTTTCAATATCTTGATTCGAAAATAAATATCCATAAAGAAGACAATCGTTATTCTTCTATCGTCAATGTAAATCAATCCTCTTTGGACGTTTCGTATAAATTTCCCTATTCTATAGGACTGGGTGGCGCTTATAAATTTGGAAGCTCTAAATTGCATTTCAGTATTGAATATTTTAAAAATATCCCAAGATACAAAACATTAGACACCAATCCCTTTATTGATCCGGAAAGCGGGCAAACGGCTGATCTTGACGTCTATAGTTCGGCACAATCCGTACTGAATTATGGATTTGGATTCCAACACCATATAGAACCGACTGTGGATCTATACCTTGCCGTGCGTACCGATTTCTCTTCTCAATACAGAACAAATTTTGACATTTTTAGTGTTTCCGGTTATAATAAGTATCATATTACCAGCGGAGCGGCTTTTAAAGCATTCGATTATTATATTACATCGGGTATTTCCTACGGATTCGGTTCATCATCCTCAACATCCCTTTTCTCAAAAATACTTCCCGATCCTATCGATAACGATAAAAAAAACGATGAAGTAGAGATAGGTTACAAAAGTATAAAACTCATTTTGGGTTTTTCTTTTTAAGTTATTCAATATTTCTAAAAAAATCATATTTAAAAGCCGTATTAAACTTGACACATATCGTACAGGACTGTATATTACCCGAAATTTTTTTGCAAGGTCCTGAATAAATATGCAAAACACGTTTATAAATAATATATTAAAAAACTCAAACGTTCCGTTGCGACATCTTAATGGTCGTGTTTTGGCCGTTTCTCTAAACATCCTTCATTTAAATTTACT
>JAJRVW010000129.1 GCA_024277115.1 Calditrichota bacterium | reverse complement strand
TTTCTTTCACTAATCCTATATTTTGATTTTCTCTTTTTGCCATGTTTTTTCCTTTGTTTTTTTGGTCAAACTAAATTTAGGAAGGACATGGCAATTTTTCACATATTTGCCTTTTTACACAAATTTAAGGACGCAATCTTTATTTGACCCATAATATTGGGGACATACTTAAATAAATTTTAAGATAATCTTAAGAATTTGTTAAGGCATTTTTAAATATCAAGTCATATATTTATATCATGAAAATTTTAATTATAGAAGACGAACCTGGAATTGCAAATTTCATTAAACAAGGCCTGGAGGAAGAATCTTTTACTGTTAATGTGGAATATGATGGCACCCGTGGGCTCGAGACGGCCCTGTCCGGAGAATATGATTTGTTGTTGTTAGATTGGATGGTACCCGGTATCAGCGGAATTGAGGTGTGCCGCCGATTCCGAAAAGACGGCAGGGAAACACCAATCATTTTTTTAACAGCCAAAGATACCGTTCAGGATACGGTTTTTGGCTTACAGGCAGGTGCAAACGACTATATTAAAAAGCCCTTTTCCTTCGATGAACTATTGGAGCGTGTTCGTGTACAGCTACGTCCTAAATCAGGCGGGCATGAAACATTTACTCTTGGCGACATCGTGCTTAATACACAAACACATCAGGTTTTTAAAGGCGAAGAGGAAATTTTTTTAACGCAGAAGGAATTTGCCTTATTGGAGTTTTTACTGCGCAATAAGGGACAAGTCTGCCGCCGTACACAAATCATCGAAAGTGTATGGGATATTCATTTTGAGTACAACTCCGGTGTGATTGACGTGTATATAAACGGATTACGTAAAAAATTGCGGCTGGAAGAACCCGGGCCACACATTAAAACCATTCGCGGTGTGGGCTATATCGCCAGGGAAGAATAAATATGACTTTTAAAAACCGCATTGCGCTTTACTACCTTATTTCGGCCTCATCGATTATTGCCGTAGTGTTTGTCATTATTTATTTAATTGTATCAACCACCGTTTATTCCAATCTCGATTCCGCTTTGACCTATGAAGCACGAAAGCATTTAAAAGATGTTGTTGTAGCCGTTGACACTTTGTACTTTAACAGCGAAGCGATCATGGCCGAACGCGAACATAAAGAAGCGGAAGTATTGCCCTTTTTTTTGCAAATTGTGAATCGTGACAACAGGGTGATGCAGAAATCTTCCAACCTAAAAGAACAGACCTTAACCTTCAGGCCAGGGATGTCACATAACGAGTGTTTCAACGCGGAACTAAGCGATAAAGCTATCCGACAAATCCAGATTCCGGTTAAGGAAAATAAAGAGATTCAGGGATATCTTTTAACAGCCGTATCATTGGAAGGTACCATCCTGGTCGTAAAAAACCTGCGTGCTGTCCTATTTGTACTTTTTCCGCTGGTGTTGGGTTTGCTCTTTTTTGTAGCACGTTATCTAGCGGATAAAAACATCCGGCCCATCGTAAACATAATTAAAACCACAAACCGCATTACCAAACATAATTTAAGCGAACGGGTGTTACTTCCTAAAACCCGGGATGAGTTATACACTCTTTCCCAGGCCATAAACGAATTACTAAAACGTATGCAAAATGCATTTGAACGTGAAAAACAGTTCACGAATGATGCCTCGCACGAAATGCGTACGCCACTTTCGGTTATTAAAGGTACACTAGAAGTGTTGGTACGCAAACCCCGTAAAGAAGAGGAATACAGAGAGAAAGTTATGTATTGTATTTCGGAGATCGACAACATGTCCGATCGGGTGGATCAGCTTTTATTATTAGCCCGTTTTGAGAAGGCGAATATTTCGCTGCGCAAAGAAGCTTTACCGGCTATTTCCTTAATAGATAACGCCATTCACCGTCATCGGAAATTAATCGAAGAAAAGAATATTCAAATTGTAATTGAAGGAGAAACGGATACAGAAGTAATTACCGACCCGTATTATGTGGATATGATCATGGAAAATATTGTATCAAATGCGGTAAAGTACTCCCCGGTTGGCGGGATTATCGAACTTGGCGCATGGAAAGAAAATGGCAAAGTCATTATCAAAGCTGTTGACTATGGCACAGGCATCAAGGAACAAGACCTCAACTCAGTATTCAACCCGTTTTTCCGGTCTGATTCATTGCAGCATAAACATATTTCCGGAAGTGGCCTCGGGCTTTCAATCGTCCAAAAAGCAAGTGATGTGTTAGGTGTACAAATAAAGCTGGAAAATCAACCCAACAAAGGTTTAATGGTACAGATTATTTTTACATAATGCAGATATCAGTTTAAGAAGGCTTTAAATAAATTTGCACGGGCAGCTTTCTCTCCTTTTGTTATACCCTTAAAAAAGTATATTGACAACCTGTTCTCTCTCCCCATAAGAAATGGATTATCCAGCATAATCAGTAATTTTCCCTATCTGGGCCCAAGCAAAAAACAAAACACTTATTTAAAGTTATTTCCCGGTACGGATCAGATTTATGGTGAGCAACAATAATTATCCTTATAAGAATATTTTACCCATTCCCTAAAATTTAAGAATATCTTAAGAATCCTTTAAGCAGCCCTTAAGCAGGGTGTATTATATTGTGCCAAACAATTTATAAAAAGCATCAATTAAGGATTGCCCTATGATTGAAAAAATCGTTAACTATAGCATTGGTCATAAACTGATCATCATCCTGGCAACCGCGGCTATGGGACTTTTTGGGTTGTACGCATTGTCCCAGATTCCCATCGGGGCTGTGCCGGATGTTACAAATAACCAGGTACAGGTGATCACTACATCGCGCAACCTTTCAACCGAAGATGTGGAAAAATACCTGACCTACCCTGTTGAGCTAGAAATGGCCAATCTGCCTGGTGTTCTTGAAATCCGCTCAATTTCCAAGTTTGGGCTATCCGTGGTGACCATTGTGTTTGAAGACGAAATGGGCACTTATCTGCCGCGGCAACTCATTGCAGAAAAAATCACGAACGCACAGGAAAACATCCCAAAGGGATTTGGAATACCATCCATGGGGCCAATTACCACCGGTCTGGGCGAAATTTACCAGTACATTATCGATACTGATTCTACACATAAAGGCGTATATTCCATTACCGATCTCCGTACCATCCAGGATTGGATTGTACGAAGACAGCTCTCCGGGATCAAAGGTGTAGTTGAGGTGAATACATGGGGCGGCTATTTAAAACAATACGAGGTCGCGGTAAATCCCGAGCGCATACGGGCCATGGAGATTTCGCTCGCAGAAATATACACCGCCCTCGAAAAAAACAACAGCGTGGCCGGTGGCGGCTACATCGAAAAAACCAATCAAAGCTATTTTATACGTGGAGAAGGCTTAGCCAGGACCCTGGACGACATCCGCAATATTGTTGTTAAAACCAGAGATGGCACGCCTGTATATATCCGGGATGTGGCCAAAGTTGGTTTTGGGCATGCTACCCGTTTTGGAGCCATTACTGCGAATGGCGAAGGAGAAAAGGTGCTTGGCCAGGTAATGATGCTAAAAGACGCCGATTCAAAAGCCACAATTAACCGTGTTAAAGAGCGCGTGGCCCAAATACAACAAAGCCTGCCCAAAGGTATTGTCATCAATGGTTTTCTTGACCGAAGCGAACTGATCGCCAAAACCACCTTTACGATCACCGAAAACCTTGTTCTTGGTTTTCTCATCGTTATTTTCGTGGTTGTCCTATTGCTAGGCAACCTGCGCTCAGGGTTGGTGGTTGCATCTGTCATTCCACTTAGTCTGCTCTTTGCACTATCGCTTATGTACATATTTGGAGTGGACGCCAACCTGATGAGCCTTGGTGCCATTGACTTCGGAATAATAATCGATGGCGCTGTCATTATCGTGGAATACATCGCTTTTCGAATCACGTCTCAACGCAACGATTTAATGCACTTAAATGACGAAGACCGACAAAGCCTGCGCGATAAAATTGCCCATGACAGCACGGTTAAAATGACACGCTCTGCTGTATTTGGCCAAATAATTATTATAATCGTTTTTATCCCGATCCTTTCATTGACCGGCGTGGAAGGTAAAATGTTTAAACCCATGGCGCTGGTATTCACTTTTGCCCTAATCGGTACGATGATTATGGGTTTTACCTATGTACCAGTTATTTCGTCTCTTTTCCTTCGCCCGGGCGATCCGGAAAAAAACACTATTTCCAAGCGCTTCATGGCCTTTATCATGAGAATGTACAAACCTTCTATTGAGTGGGCCTTAAACCACAAGAAAAAAGTAATGTCTATTGCCGCAGCATTGTTAATCGCCACGACTGTTCTTTTTGCCAATATGGGTGCAGAATTTGTTCCGACCCTGGATGAAGGTGATTTTGTGATTCAGCCTGTTCTTAAAACCGGTACTTCGCTAAGCAAAACAATCGAAACCTTAACACGAATGGAAAAGATCCTTAAAAAATTTCCGGAAGTTAAAAATGTAGTTAGCCGTATTGGTGCGGCAGAGGTACCCACCGATCCAATGTCGATGGAAGAAAGCGATGTAATTATCACTTTAAAGCCGAAAGGTGAATGGAAGACGGCGCAGTCCAAAGACGAATTGGCCGACAAATTTAAAGAGGCCCTGTCAATTATTCCCGGCATCGATTACGAATTCACCCAACCCATTGAAATGCGTTTTAATGAGTTAATTACCGGTGTTCGTGCCGATCTGGCGATCAAAATTTTTGGCGAAGACCTTGATATTCTTTACCGCTATGCCAAAAAAATCGAAGAGGCTATTCAGGATGTGCCGGGCGCAGCAGATATTTCGGTAGAAAAAACGGCAGGATTGCCACAAATGAGCGTCGTCTATAACCGGCAAAAAATTGCCAAATATGGCATGAATGTTCAGGACTTGAACAATATAATTTCCATGGGGTTTGCCGGAATGAAGGCAGGGACTGTTTTTGAAGGAGAAAAACAGTTCGATCTTGTCGTAAGGTTTGACCGGGCACACCGTAAAAATATCGATAACCTGAAAAAAGCTTCCATCACGTTTCCCAATGGCCACACACTGCCATTGAGTGAATTTGCCGATATTATAATAACCAAGAGCCCGGCAAAAATTTCACGGGATAACACCCAGCGACGTATTGTAATCGGTGTAAACGTGCGTAATCGCGACCTGGCATCAGTTGTGGAAGATGTTCAGAAAATCATCAACGAAAAAATTCAACTCCCAGTTGGTTACACAATTACGTACGGCGGGCAATTTGAAAACCTGGAAAATGCAAAACAGCGTTTGATGATTGCCGTACCTCTAGCGCTGTTCCTGATTTTTGTTATGTTGCATTTTGCTTTTGGCTCGTTTATGGAAGCGATGATGATTTACAGCGCCATCCCTTTTGCTGCGGTTGGCGGTGTATTGCTGCTTGCTTTACGCGGCATGCCCTTCAGTATCTCGGCCGGTGTTGGGTTCATTGCCCTGTTTGGAATTGCCGTGCTGAACGGTATCGTGCTTATCGAGCATTTTAAAGAGCTAAAAGCAGAGGGGATAAAAAATATGAATGAGCGGATTCTTCTGGGTACCAAAGATCGTTTACGTCCTGTCCTGTTAACTGCCGGCGCTGCGGCGTTGGGTTTTTTACCCATGGCCGTCTCCACAAATGCAGGTGCAGAAGTACAACGCCCCCTGGCAACCGTTGTTATTGGTGGATTGATTACAGCCACATTTTTAACCATGATTGTGCTGCCTGTGCTTTATTCGGTCTTGGATGGTTTCAAAATAAAAATACCGGTAGGTGGTGGTAAAACTATCATCCTATTTTCGCTGCTTCTTGTGCTCACAGCCCCAATATTTGTAAATGCGCAAAACATCCCTACTCATGGTGGCCAATTAACTTTAGAACAGGCCATGAACATCGCCGTAGAGAAAAATGCCGCCCTAAAAGCCAAACGCCTGGTGGTAAAACGCGCCGCAGCAGCAACTGCGCTGGACCTGCCCAAAACAGATATTTATTATAATTATGATGCAAATAATATTGCGGAAAACAATATTCCCTTAGATGTGTGGGGTGTAAGCCAAACATTTAAATTCCCTACGCTTTATTATACGCAGAGTCGTAAAAACAAAGAGTATACAAAAGCACAGCAACAACAATACATTTTAAACGAAACAGCCCTTAAACGCGATGTTGCCAAAACATATTTTTCAATTGTATATATGACCAGTGTTGAAGATCAATACCGCTTTTTAGACAGCCTGCTTACCGAGTTTGAAAAAGCGGCCAAACTGCGCTATCAATTAGGCGAAACGAATAACCTGGAATATCTGACGGCACAAGCTGAGAAGGAAAAAACCGAAGTGCTCCTGCTGCAAACACGTCAAAAAATTAACCGCGGTTATACACAATTAAACGCCCTGCTGCAAATTGACAGTATTCCGGGTTTAGCGGAAACAGAATTACGCAAATTAGAGATTAGATCTTTGGATTCTACCAACCACCCGGGATTAAATTACTTTCGTCAAATGCTGGGGGTTGCAGGTTTTGAAGTGAGCCTGCAAAAACAAAATTTTCTTCCGGAGATAAACCTTGGCGCTTTCATGGGCACCAATAACGGTCCGGCCTCGAAAAATTATTATGGCTTAGAGGTAGGCATATCGCTTCCCATCCTGTTTTTTAATCAACATTCAAAAGTACAACGCGCCAGCATCCAACGCCAAATCGTTAAACAGGGCTATAGGGATTATGACGCAAAATTAAAGGCTTATGTACTGTCATTGTCCAGTGAACTAAAAAGCCATAAAAGTGCCGTGGATTATTACGAAAATACAGGTCTTGCCCTCTCGCGGGAATTACTTAAAAACGCCAACCTGGCCTATCGAAACGGTGAAATCGACTTTTTACAATATATCCACCTGTTGCAAAATTCCGTAGATATCGAAATGAGTTACTTAGACAATTTAAACCAATACAACCAAACAGTCTTGTCATTAAATTATTTGGTGTTAGATAAAAAATAAAGGGAAAACCATGAAATCGATTAAACTTTTTAGCACTGTGCTTATCACTTTGGCCATGCTTAACAGTTGCTCTACTGTGGAAAAAGAAAACGCTGGACGAATTGATGCACCAGATGTTTCCGGCGAAAAAATCATTACAATAACGGCTGAACAATTTATGGCCTCGGGAATGAAGCTGGGCAAGGTTACGTCACAACTTTTTTCGGAGCGTATCCAGAGCACCGGTATTTTAGATGTGCCGCCCCAGTACAAGGCTGCGGTTAGTGTTTACTACGGAGGTACCGTAAGGGATGTAGAATTACTTGTTGGACAAACCGTTAAAAAAGGGGCAACACTTTTTATGTTGGAAAACCCGGATTATGTACAAATGCAACAAGACTACCTAACCGCGAAAAGTTCATTAACTTATTTAGAGGCAGAGTACGATCGTCAAAAAAAATTATTGGGAGAAAATATATCGTCACGGAAAAAGTACCTGAAAGCCGAGGCGGATTACCTTACCGTTTTATCTAATTATAAAGCCCTGGGCAAAAAGTTGCTTTTGCTGAACATCGAGGCAGACAAACTAACCCACGACAACATTGTTACAGTTTCGGAAGTTAAAGCGCCGATTGGTGGTTATATCACAGAAGTGAGTATCACAAAAGGGCAGTATCTAAGTCCGAATAAAGTGGCGGTCGGCATCGTCAATACGGATCATATGCATTTAGAGTTGAATGTTTTTGAGCGGGATATTACTAAAATCAAGAAGGAACAGCCCATCCGCTTCCGCATGCCAGACAACAGTTTAGGATACTTTGAAGGGAAAGTTTTCCTGGTTGGCCAAGCTGTCTATTCCCCGGACCGGGCCATAAACGTACACGGCCATTTGATAGATGAAGCACATGAAAAATATTTTATCCCCGGGATGTATATCGAGGCAGAAATTTTAGTGAACGAAGTCCGGCACCCGGCCCTGCCTTCAGATGCGGCGGTCAATCAGGAGGAAGCCCACTATGTGCTTGTAAAGCAAAAGTACGAAAATAACACCTACAGCTTTACACAACGCCAAGTAACGATCGGAAAATCGAATGACGGTTATACTGAGATTTTAAACGCCGATGCCCTTGGGGACAATGAAATTCTGATCAAAGGCGTGTTTGATTTGATTCAATAACGATATATTCAGTACCGACTGAATATATTTTTACACCTGTGGAATTGTTTTTGAATTCGCCTAATTACTTTTCCTCGGCAGCATTTCATCACGCATAGCGATTTGGTAAGCAAGCGCAGCAATAATTACAGCATTTATTTTGAGATCATCTTCGATCACATTTTCATATACATCCAGGTTCGTATGGTGGGTCACCTTATTATAGTTTAGTGGATCCTGTATAAATTGAAAGGCCGGAACATAAAAGGCATCCAATATTTCGTGATCCGTGTAGGATGTATTTTCAATGGATAGCGTGTTTACGCCCAGATTTGAAAACGGGGCCAGATAGGATTTAAAAACAGGCCTAAGCACCTCATTACCCTGCAAATAAATACCACGTATCTTTCCGCTACCTCCATCATGGTTAAAATAGGCAGATATTTTTACTGGCTTATCTACTGGTTTTCCAGTATTAATATTTCCAAGATATTTAGTTGAAAAATCAAGGGAACCAATATGCGCATGTTCTTCGCCCGTCCACAGCGCTAGTTTGATGGTGCGTCTGGGGCGAACCCCAATCTTTTTTAAAATGCGTAATGCTTCCATCATTACAGCAGCCCCCGCAGCATTATCCGTTGCGCCCGTACCCGCGTGCCAGGAATCAAAATGTGCGCCCAGGAGCACCACTTCATCCGCTACCTTTTTATCCGCCCCGGTTATTTCGACAAATATATTTACATTGTTTTTTGGGGCTTCATAGAATGCAGTCTCAAGATGGAGCCTGATAGTCGGCATCACTTTTTTATCCACCATTCTTCTAATCCGGGCAAATTGTTCCTTGGCGATGAAAAAAGTGGGTACCGCTTTGATATCATCAATCCCGGAAAATTGGTATTTTTCGGCATGTATAATTCCATGGTCCGCACTGCTTGGAAAAACGAGGGCAGCGACGCCTTCCCTGAGAAAAAACTTAATCAATTGCCTCTGCTTCTCAACAGTGTTTGTTTTCTGGGCCAGCCTTTTTGCTATTGGTTGTTCCGACGTCCATGGCTCCAGTGGTTCTTTGGCAATTGGATTTATTGCTTGCTCGGTATGAGATAATTCTGCATCCGTCCAGCGTAAGGCAAATGGCTCAAAGTACGGTCCGGCGGGATCGCCGTCTTCCCAAAAAACGATCTTCCCCTTAAGCTGGTCTTTATATTCCATCAGCGAATCCAGGGGTGGATTCTTCCAATCAAATTTAAGATTTATGAATTGTGGGACACCTGTTATTATACCATCGGTGCTTTTGGTATAGGCGGCAGGCCAGGCATTAATTGGCATATACCTTGGTTTAATCATCTCAACGGAAAAGGATTCGGCAGCCCAACCACGGACTTTTTTATCCACACCTTCAAGCGTTACATTTTGCAGTCCCCATTTTTCCATTTCATTTTCTGCCCATTCCGCCGCTTCACGATAGGCCGGCGTCCCTACAAAACGCGGTCCGTAAACATCGGAAAGCCAGCTTAGGGTTTCCATCACCTGTGAGCGCTGAAACCCTTCTTCCTTGATGCGGCTTATAACGAGTTGATCCACTTCTTCCTGGGCAAAAAGCGCCGGGGAAAGAAAACCAAATAATACGATTATGAAAACTTTTTGTACAGTCATGTTTTTCCTTTTTTTTAAATTTACTAAACGTTTCTTACTTCACAGCCTTCTTTCTGGGCAACATTTCATCACGCATGGCGACATGATAAACGAGAGAAGCTATTATCACAGCATTTTTTTTCAGATCGTCTTCAATGGCATATTCGTAGACATCCAGATTTGTGTGGTGGGTGACCGTATGATAATTTAACGGGTCCAGAATAAACTGAAATGCCGGCACATTTAAATGATCAAAAACAACATGATCTGTTGATGTTTTATTTTGAATTGCCAGCGTGCTGGCGCCAAGATAGGCAAAAGGTTCCAATAATTTATCAAATAACGGGCGTACGGTTTCGTTTCCTTGTAAATATATCCCTCTTATTTGGCCGCTGCCACCATCTAAATTAAAATACGCCGAAATCTGTTCGGGTTCAGCTTTTAGTTTACCGGATGAGATATCTCCAACCCTTTTTTCCACATAATCGCGTGATCCATAAAATTCCTGTTCCTCGCCTGCCCATAAGGCGATCCGAATCGTTCTTTTGGGTTTCAGTCCAATCGTTTTCAATATCCGCATCACTTCCATCATAACGGCGGAGCCGGCCCCATTGTCTGTCGCACCGGTTCCCGCATTCCATGTGTCAAAGTGCGCGCCAATTATAACGATTTCATTGCGCAACCTAGCATCAGTTCCTGGGATTTCACCAAAAATATTAACCGCATATTTCTTTTCCTCGTAGAACGATGTGTTCAAATGCAGTTTCAAAACAGGATTGATCCCCTTGCTTTTCATCCGGATAATTCGGGAAAATTGTTCATTGGAAATGACAAAAGTCGGAACGGCCTTTATCTGGTTGCGTAGAAAAGGCAGGTCATAACTGTCCACACAGAGAATACCGTATATGAAGTCGCTGGCGATGACTACAGCGCTCACGCCCTCTTCAATGAAAAACCGAGTCATTTTCTCCAATTTCAGGTCAGTCGCGCGCCACTCCTCCATAAGTTCAGTCAAATTCTTCTTACTTACATCCACAAGGTATTCCTGCGGGATGGGGTCAATCTGTTGTCCCGCTTTCACCAATTGTTCATCCGTAAACCGTGTCGTGCTTGCCTTGAAACTTGGCGTGACCGGTTTTATTCCCCGATCCCAAAAAACGATTTTCCCCTTCAGTTTACCATGAAATTTTTGTAGGGAATCCAGATTAGGGACGCCATGCTCGAGCTTCAACTTCATGATAAATGGATCGCCGGTAACTTCGCCCTTCGTACTTGAAGTGTACGGTTTGGGAAAAGCAAAAATAGGCGTATATTTTGGTTCGATCATTTCTATTGAAAAAGATTCTGCCGACCATCCGCGAAAGTTTCCATCCAATGGATCCAGTCTGACATTCTGCAAGCCGTATTTCTGCAATTGACCTTTTGCCCATTCCGCCGCCTCAAGATAATCGGGTGAGGCAAAAAGCCGCGGCCCGTAAACATCCGAAAGCCAGCTTAGGGTTTCCATCACCTGTGAGCGCTGAAAGCCTTCTTCCTTGATGCGGCTTATAACGAGCTGGTCCACTTTTTCCTGTGCAAAAAGCGCCGAGGAAAGAAAACCAAGTAATACAATTATGAAAACCTTTTGTACAGTCATGTTTTTACCTTTATTAATTGTGAAACTTCTGTCTTCTATTTCATATCTATGTGAATTAATTTTTTGCCTTTTATAATAAAGTGTATTGCAAAAAGGGTTGTGACGATGTCAAGTCCTGAAATAGGTTTACAGTATTTTATTTACTAATTGTTCTTTTTCTCTCCAATTATCCTTTCTGTTTGGTTCTGAAAGGACCGAACAGTTTTCCCTGTTTTGCGAAGCAAAAACAGGGGCGCGGGGGCGGTT
>JAJRVW010000128.1 GCA_024277115.1 Calditrichota bacterium | reverse complement strand
TTCTATTACCCCGCACACTAAGTTTAAAGGTGAGATGTACGTGTTGAAAAAAGAAGAAGGTGGTCGTCATACACCGTTTTTTGATGGTTACCGTCCCCAGTTTTACTTCCGTACAACAGATGTTACCGGTTCGATAAAATTGCCTGATGGCGTAGAGATGATAATGCCTGGTGATAATATCAGTGTAGAGATTACACTGGGAAAAGAAATAGCAATGGAAAAAGAATTGCGTTTTGCGATTCGTGAAGGTGGCCGTACAGTAGGCGCCGGCGTTGTATCTGAAATAATTGAGTAAAAAGGATAAGAATTGTGGCGAATCAAAATATACGCATTCGGTTAAAAGCCTACGATCATGACCTGATTGATAAATCGACTGACAAAATTATTAGAACAGCAAGGTCAACGGGAGCACTAATCTCTGGACCGATACCATTACCAACGGATCGTTCAGTATATACGGTTTTAAGGTCTCCGCACGTAGATAAGAAATCTAGAGAGCAATTCGAAAGCCGGATTCATAAAAGGTTGATCGATATATTAAATGCTACTGGGAAAACAGTTGACGCACTTATGAAGTTAGAGCTACCCGCTGGCGTTGATATTGAGATAAAAACCTGACAAGGCGATTAGTAGGAGAGTAAAATGCAAGGTATTTTAGGTATCAAAAAAGGAATGACCCAGGTGTTTGATGATTCTGGTTTA
The DNA here is from genome assembly GCA_024277115.1 of Calditrichota bacterium. Lineage (GTDB taxonomy): Bacteria > Calditrichota > Calditrichia > Calditrichales > J004 > JABFGF01. The sequence continues at coordinate 49,669 of JAJRVW010000128.1, read as the reverse complement.
TTGGTTCCTGTAACAATTGTTGAGGCGGGTCCGTGTTATGTAACCCAGCTAAAAACGAAAGAAAATGATGGTTACGAAAGTGTCCAGATTGCTTTTCGTGATAAAAAAGAAAAGCGTACAAGTAAGCCTGAAAAAGGACATTTCGAAAAAGCAAAAGTCAGCCCCAAGAAAAAAGTAAAAGAGTTTCAATTTTCAGATCAGTCTGATTTAGAGCTTGGTGCAGAGATAAAAGTTGATCGCTTTCAAGCTGGTGAATTTGTAGTTGTCTCAGGTGTTTCCAAAGGAAAGGGTTTTCAGGGTGTGGTAAAGCGCCATAACTTTGGTGGCGGAAGAAAAACTCACGGCCAGTCTGACAGATTGCGTGCCCCGGGTTCAATCGGCCAGGGCTCAAGTCCATCCCGAGTATATAAAGGCATTAAAATGGGAGGGCGCATGGGTAATGATCGTATAACCTTGAAAAGTATTCAAATTGTAAAAGTAGATACTGAAAACAACCTACTGTTCCTTAGTGGATCGGTTCCTGGATCAAAAAACTCTTTATTAGAGATTATTAATTAGAATAACTGGATTTTTAAAAATGAATTTACCCATCTATACCCAAGAAGGTAAAAAAACAACAAAAAAAGCTGAATTAAATGATTCGGTATTTGCTTGTGAAATTAATGAGCACGTTGTATGGTTTGATGTAAAAACTATTTTGGCCAATAAGCGTCAGGGAACGCACTCCACTAAGGGACGCTCTTCTGTTTCTGGTGGCGGTCGTAAACCCTTTAAGCAAAAAGGTACAGGCCGTGCCCGTCAGGGTACAATCCGTGCACCGCATCATGTTGGTGGTGGGCGTGTGTTTGGGCCTAGTCCGAGAGATTATACCTCGAAGATTAATAAGAAGGTCAAGAAGCTTGCCAGGAAATCAGTGTTAACTGATAAACTAAATAAAAAACAAATTTATATTGTTGAAGATTTTAATTTCAATGAGCCAAAGACAAAAGACTTTATTAATTTTATGAACTCCTTGGAAGTTGAAGCTAAAAAAGTGCTGCTGCTAACGTCTGGTTATTCTCCCGAGTTATATAAATCAGCAGAAAATTTATATCAAGTTGATGTAAAACAAGATATTACTTTTTCATCATATGATTTGTTAAAAGCCAATACTATTATTATTCAAGTAGGCGCTTTAAATAAAATTAATGAGGTGTTGGGATAATGAAAACACGCGCAATTATAGTGAAGCCTTTATATACTGAAAAAATGGCAATTCAACAAGAAGCGTTAAATAAATATGCATTTAAAGTTGCAAACAATGCCAATAAGATTGAAATAAAAAAAGCAATTGAAAAGAAATTCGAAGTGAAAGTACAGTCTGTAAGAACAATGAATGTTGTTGGCAAAATGCGGCAGCAAATGACAAAGCAGGGACGGTTTTCCGGACGCAGGCCTGCTTGGAAAAAAGCCATTGTTACGCTTGAAGCAGATTATAAACTTGAATTATTTGACAACGCCTAAGATTTCTGCGGAGAAGATAAATGGGTATCAAAAGTTTTAAACCAATCACACCGGGCCAACGCTTTAAAACGGTTAGTGATTTTGCACAAGTAACCACAGATAAACCAGAAAAATCGTTATTATTGCCGATTAAAAAAAGTGGTGGTAGAAATAATAATGGTCGGGTAACTGCAAGACATATCGGTGGTGGCCACAAAAGACGCTATAGGATTATCGATTTTAAAAGAAATAAATTTGACATACCGGCAACTGTGGATTCTATTGAATACGATCCAAACAGGACAGCGCGTATTGCATTGTTGATCTACGCTGATGGTGAAAAAAGATATATTTTAGCGCCGGATAAACTCAACAAAGGTGACATAATTAAAACCGGGGAGACAGCAGAGATTAAACCGGGAAATTCTTTACCTTTAGAGAAAATTCCTGTTGGACTTACAATCCACGCCATTGAAATGAAGCCGTTAAAAGGGGCGCAATTAGCAAGAAGTGCCGGTACATCCGCACAATTACTTGCCAAAGAAGGTAAGTATGCCTTGGTAAAATTGCCTTCGGGTGAAGTTCGTCGTGTGGCAAAAAATTGTTATGCCACGATTGGTGTTGTGTCCAATATTGACCATATGAATATTTCTATCGGTAAAGCGGGGCGGTCCAGATGGCTTGGCAAACGTCCTAAAGTTCGTGGTGTTGCAATGAACCCGGTTGATCATCCAATGGGTGGTGGTGAAGGAAAGACTTCTGGGGGACGGCATCCATGTTCACCGTGGGGTCAGTTAGCAAAAGGGTTAAAAACACGTAAAAAGAATAAGCAATCTAATAAATTTATTGTTAAAAGGCGTACCAAGTAATAGGAGCTAAGCAATGGCACGGTCGATAAAAAAAGGGCCTTATATTGATCCGAATTTAGATAGCAAGATCAATAAATTGAACGAAGAAAATAAAAAGGTTGTAGTTAAAACCTGGGCAAGAAGATGTACTATACCGCCTGAGTTTGTTGGACATACTATTGCTGTTCATAATGGGATTAAATTTATTCCTGTCTATATTTCAGAAAATATGGTTGGCCATAAATTAGGTGAATTTTCTCCAACACGCACATTCCGTGGCCATGGAGGTAAGTTGGCCGAAAGAATGACAAAAATCAGGTAAATTGAGGGATTTAAAATGCAGGCAACAGCAAGTACAAAGTTCTTAAAAATGTCGCCATTTAAAGTTAGAAGGGTCTTAAGTTTAGTAAAAGGGAAAACAGTGCAACAAGCGCTGGATACTTTGCACTTTACACGAAAAGATGCAGCTTCACCGCTTTATAAGACAATTCATACGGCTTATTCAAATCTTGTAGACCAAGAAGAAAACGAGCGTTTTGATATGCAGGATGTGATTGTTAAAACTGCTTTTGTTGACGGTGGTCCATCAGCAAAAAGATTTCGCCCTATGTCTATGGGGAGAGCTGGAAAAATAAGAAAAAGAACATCTCACATAACTGTAATAGTTGAATTATAGATAGTTTAAGGAGTTTATTTTGGGACAGAAGGTACATCCCGTCGGATTACGACTTGGAATTATTAAATCTTGGAACAGCAGCTGGTTTGATGAAAAAAACTTTGCAGCCAAACTTGAAGAAGATTTGAGGCTACGAAAGTACATTAAAAGCCGTTTGCGTAAGGCAGCCGTTTCGAAAATTGAAATTGAACGTACAGTTAAAAGAGTAATTTTAACAATACATACGGCACGTCCGGGTATTGTGATTGGTAAAAAGGGTTCTGAGGTTGATAAATTAAGGGAAGAACTTAAAGCCTTGACCGGAAAAGAAGTTCAGATTAATATCAATGAAATTAAAAAGCCTGAATTAGATGCATATTTAGTGGCCGAGAATATAGCGCGCCAATTGGAAGGTAAAATAAGCTTCCGGCGAGCAATGAAAAAAGCAATTACTTCAACAATGCGTTTAGGCGCAGAAGGCATAAAAATTATGTGTGGAGGCCGCCTTGGTGGTGCAGAAATGGCACGCCAGGAGCAATATAAAGATGGTCGGATTCCATTACATACATTACGTGCAGATATTGATTATGCTTCCTATACATCACATACTACATATGGTGCCATAGGTGTAAAGGTTTGGATTTTTACAGGCGAAGTAATCGGTAAAAGATAGTATATAAGAGAGGTTTTAGGAGAATATTAAATGTTAATGCCCAAAAGAGTTAAGTACCGGAAAAAACAACGTGGAAAAATGAAAGGCAATGCCCAGCGTGGTAATTCAATCGCCTTTGGTACTTTTGCTTTGAAAGCAATGGAATCAGGATGGATTACGAGCCGCCAAATAGAAGCAACTCGTATTGCAATTACAAGGCACATGAAACGTGAAGGAAAAGTATGGATTCGGATATTTCCTGATAAGCCTGTTACAAACAAACCAGCCGAAACACGTATGGGAAAAGGTAAAGGTTCACCAGAATACTGGGTTGCAGTTGTACGCTCAGGACGAATTTTATTTGAAATTGAAGGTATTACATTTGCAATCGCCAAAGAAGCTATGCGCTTAGCATCGCACAAACTACCAATTAAGACAAAATTTATTCATAACGAAATTCAATAAGCGGGCACGAGATGAAATCGCAAGAAAATTACAAAGAATTATCTGTAGAAGAGTTGAATGAAAGACTAGATGAGCGTGTTGAAGAATTAGAGAATCTAAGAATGCAACAGGCGACACATCAAATTACCAATCCACTTCGTATCCGTTTTGTAAGAAGGGATATTGCGCGGATTAAAACGTTTATTCATCAACACAACATGATTAACCAGGAAAGTTAAAATGAGTGATCGTAATTTAAGAAAAACACGTGTTGGAAAAGTGTTAAGCAATAAAATGGATAAAACTATTACAGTTGGTGTGGAACGAAGAATTCAACATCCGATTTACGGCAAATTTATTAAAAAGACCTTAAAGCTGTATGCACATGACGCTGAAAATACATGCACTGAAGGCGATGTTGTAAAAATTATGGAAACCCGGCCTCTAAGTAAAAAGAAATGCTGGCGTTTAATTGAGATCGTAGAAAAAGCTAAATAAAACTCCGATAGGGAACTACAATGATTCAAGAAGAAACAAGACTTATCTCTGCAGATAATTCGGGCGCACAAAAGGTGCAATGTATCCGCGTGTTAGGTGGGTCAAAGAAAAAATATGCCTCAATTGGGGATATTATCGTCGTAACTGTAAAAAGTGCCATTCCTGGTGGTAATGTAAAAAAAGGAACGGTTCATAAGGCGGTAGTGGTAAGAACAAAAAAAGAAATAAGACGTACCGATGGAACATATATTCGTTTTGATGAAAATGCGGCAGTGATTTTAGATGACCAGAACGAACCGCGCGGCACAAGGATTTTTGGACCTGTAGCGCGTGAGCTAAGAGAGAAGAAATTTATGAAAATTGTTTCTCTTGCACCGGAAGTACTTTAATAACGGAAAATAAGATGAAGATAATTAAAAACGATACGGTAAAAGTAATTTCAGGTAAATATCGTGGAAAAACGGGCAAAGTCTTAAAAGTTTTTCCCACAGATGAGAAAATCATTGTTGAGGGTGTTAATATTGTTAAACGCCATACCAAACCTTCACAAAAAAATCCACAAGGTGGAATTTTGGAAAAGGAAGCACCGATTCATGTTTCTAAGGTTATGTACTATTCAACAAAATTTAATGTACCTACAAGAATTGGCTATAAAATTTTAGATGATGGCTCTAAAGTCAGATATTGTAAAAATTCTGATTGTCAGGGTGAAGTAATAAATTAATTCGGCAGGATGAGGAAAAATGTCTACAGTTATTCCACGCTTAGCGACAAAATATAAAGAGGAGGTTATACCTGCTCTTATTAAAAAATTTGGTTATAAAAATATTCACCAGGTTCCAAAGTTAGTTAAGATCAACTTAAATATGGGCGTTGGTGAAGCAATTCAAGATTCAAAACACATTGAGTCGGCCATTAACGAACTAACCATAATTTCCGGTCAGAAACCATCTGTACGGAAAGCGCGCAAATCAATTTCAAACTTCAAATTACGTGAAGGAATGAAAATTGGATGTATGGTTACATTAAGGCAAAAAAGAATGTTCGAATTTTTGGACAGGTTCATCTCTGTTACTTCGCCACGGGTAAGGGATTTTAGGGGATATCCTGATAAATCTTTTGACGGACGCGGAAATTACTCGATGGGTGTGAGAGAACAAATTATTTTTACTGAAATAAATGTTGATAAAATTGATAAAATCCGAGGCTTAAACATTACGTTTGTGACAACTGCAAACACAGATGAAGAAGCGTATGAGTTGTTATTGGCCATGGGTTTTCCATTTAAGAAAAATGTGAATTAGCACAAGAGGTTAAAATTGGCTAAGAAATGTTTAGTTGTTAAAGCAAATAGAAAACAAAAATTTAAAGTACGTGAATACAACCGGTGCAACCGTTGTGGGCGTCAGAGGGCATATATGCGCAAATTCGGAATTTGCAGAATATGTTTTCGTCAGTTATCTCTCCAGGGTGAAATACCTGGAATTACAAAAGCAAGCTGGTAGCGGTGGAGGAATAAAGTATTATGTCAATGTCTGATCCAATTGCAGATTATTTAACGCGTGTGCGTAATGGTTTACATGCACAAAAGACCTATGTAGATGTACCTGCTTCTAATATGAAAAGAAAAATTTCGCGTATTCTTTTCGAGCAGGGTTTTGTAAAAAAGTATATTATTATCGATGATGGCCTTCAGGGATTTATCAGAATCTGGTTAAAATATGATGAACTTGGTAGCCCTGTAATTCATAATATTAAAAGAATTAGTAAGCCTGGTAGAAGACTGTATGTATCAGTAGAAAATTTACCAAGGGTTAAAAATAATTTAGGGATTTCAATCCTAACTACTCCCAAAGGAATTATTACAGCATCCGAAGCCAGAAGGCAAAATGTTGGTGGTGAAGTCCTTTGTGAAGTTTGGTAGTTAAATTAGGGGAAATTAAAGTGTCAAGAATCGGAAAAATGCCTGTAGATATTCCGGCAAATACAAACATAAGCCTTTCGGATAACTTTTTAATAGTAAAAGGGCCCAAAGGTGAGCTGTCAAAAAAATTCCATCCAAAAATGACGATGGATTATAAGGACAACCAAATTGTTATAACCAGAAGTAATGATCTTAAAGAGAGCAGGAGTTTGCATGGTTTAACACGTGCACTTGTTGCCAATATGGTTGAAGGTGTTAATTCGGGTTATATAAAAAAACTTGAAATAGTTGGTATTGGATACAAGGCAGAGATGAAGGGTAAGAACCTGTTGCTCACAATAGGGTTTTCGCACCCGATAGTTGTAGCGGTTCCAGATTCGATTACTATAAAAACGCCTACGCCAACATCCATTGAGATTAGTGGTATTGATAAAGAAATTGTAGGTAAAATTGCTGCGAAAATAAGAAGCTTTCGTAAACCTGAGCCTTATAAAGGCAAAGGCATTAAGTATGAAGGTGAATATATTAGACGTAAGGCTGGCAAAACAGCAGGTAAATAAATTAGTTTCAGGATGAGAAATGAGTAAAAAAAGAAAAGTTGTCGGAACAGCAGAAAGACCACGCTTGGTAGTTTATCGTAGTTTGCGTTATATTCATGCCCAAATTGTGGATGATACTACCAATACGGTTCTTATTGGTCTAATGAATAAATCAAAAGATGTTTCTGCTCAAGTAGAAAAGGCAAAATCAAAAACAGAAGCTGCCTCTATTATTGGTAAGGCTATAGCAGAAAAGGCCAAAGATAAAAAGATTGAAAAAGTGATTTTTGATAGAAACGGATATATTTATCATGGTCGTGTAAAAGCCTTAGCGGATGGTGCAAGAGAAGGCGGACTTAAGTTTTAAATTAGGAGAATTGTCGTGCTGGAAAGAATTAATCCAGGTGAGTTAGATTTAAAAGAAAAGGTAATATTTATCAACCGTGTGGCAAAGGTACTTAAAGGGGGCCGAAGGTTCTCATTTAATGCCATTGTTGTTGTTGGTGATGGAAATGGAATTATTGGCCTTGGGCTTGGTAAAGCCGGGGAAGTAATTAATGCTATCTCGAAAGCAACTGACCAAGCAAAAAAGAACCTTGGACGTGTTACATTGCTTAATGGAACTATACCTTATGCTGTAAATGCAAAATATGGCGCTGCTAAAGTAATGTTAAAACCGGCATCTCCTGGTACAGGTGTAATTGCGGGGGGTCCTGTAAGGGCTGTTTGTGAAATGGCCGGTGTGCAAAATATCTTGACCAAATCCAATGGGTCTTCTAATCCACATAATTTAAGTAAAGCAACGTATTACGCCCTTCGTGAAATGATTAGTGCAGAAGATGTCGCCAAGAGTCGCGGTATCTCGTTAAGTACAATGTTTCATGGCTAAAATGGTTGTAAAGGATAATATCGATGGCAAAGAAAAAAGAAACAAAAATTAAAATAACGCAAATTAAAAGCGCTATAGGTTACAATGTTAAGCAAAAAAGGACATTGGAAGCTCTGGGCATACGTAAACTGAATCATTCCGTTGTACAAGTTAGTAATGCGCAAATCGAAGGAATGGTTTATAAAGTAAAACATTTAGTTTCCGTCGAGGACGTGAATTAACTCAATTAGGAATACTCATGGATTTAAGTAGCTTAAAACCTAACAAAGGTTCAACAAAGAAAACAAAAAGACGTGGACGTGGCGAAGGTTCTGGCCTTGGTGTAACAGCAGGGCGTGGACACAAAGGTTATGGCTCGCGTGGTGGTAGCAAAAAAAGGGCATGGTTTGAAGGCGGGCAAATGCCTATCCAAAGACGTTTACCAAAATTTGGATTTACCAATATTAATAAAATTTATTACCAAATTATTAATGTTGCTGACCTGCAAGATTTGGATATGAGTGAAGAGATCACTATCGAAACCCTTTATGAAAAAAGAATTATCCGGAAAAAAAGTGTTCCTGTTAAATTGCTTGGCAATGGGGATTTGGATAAAAAAGTGAACATTATAGTAAACTCTGTTAGTAAATCTGCAAAGGAAAAAGTTGAAAAAGCAGGAGGCTCAGTTACTTTATCATGATCTTGCAATCATTCAGTAATATTTTCAAAATTGCCGATTTACGGAAACGTGTTTTATTCACAATTATGATATTAGGTATCGAACGTATTGGTACGCATGTTGTAACTCCGGGTATCGATACAGCCGTGCTTGCTGAAGGGTTTAGAAACCTGCAAGGTACCTTGTTTGGTTTGTATGATCTGTTTGCCGGTGGGGCCTTTAAAAAAGCCGCCATATTTGGTTTGGGTATTATGCCTTATATTAGCGCATCAATTATTATCCAATTGCTCGGGGCTGTTTTTCCTTATTTTCAAAAGCTGCAAAAAGAGGGTGATGAAGGACGAAAGAAAATCACACAATTTACACGGTATGGAACTTTGGGTATTTCAGCAGCACAGGCTGCAGGCGTGGCTTTCTTTTTACAAAGTATTCAAATTTCGGATGGCAGGCTTGCCGTTCCGGATCCAGGTATTGGCTTTGTGTTAATGACCGTGTTATCTATGACATCGGGTACGATGCTTATAATGTGGCTGGGTGAGCAAATAGATGATCGTGGCATTGGAAATGGTATTTCTCTTATAATTTTTATAGGGATTATTGCCCAGTTGCCGTCAGCTTTAAATCAAGAGTTTATTCAGTTTTCGAGTGGACAGCGTGGCTTATTAACAGAGTTTGCATTAATTGCCTTGGCCTTTGGGATTATATATGTTGTAGTGTTATTAACACAAGGTACACGTAAAATCCCGGTTCAGTATGCCAAAAGAGTTGTTGGCCGGAAGGTATATGGTGGTGTCAATACACACTTTCCTATGAAGGTATTAACAGCAGGTGTAATGCCAATTATCTTTGCACAGGCTTTAATGTTTGTACCCCAAACAATGCTAACATTTTTACCTGAAAGTGACTTTACAGGTTATGTACAAAGCTTGTTCTCGTACGACTCATGGTTTTATTGGATATTTTACTTCTTCGTAATAGTATTCTTTACATATTTTTACACGGCCATAGCATTAAATCCTGTGGATGTTGCTGATAATTTAAAAAAACAGGGTGGGTTTATTCCAGGTGTTCGTCCGGGCAAAAAAACCTCAGAATTTCTTGATAATATTTTGACACGTATTACATTACCGGCATCTGTTTTTCTTGGTTTAATTGCGATCGTCCCTGCCATGCTTGCAAAATGGTTTGGTATTCCCTTTAGCCTCGCATCCTTTTTTGGCGGAACGGGACTATTGATTATTGTTGGTGTTGCACTCGATTTTCTACAGCAGGTTGAATCGCAATTATTTGAACGGCATTATGATGGCTTTATGAAGTCTGGTGCAATTAAAAGCCGCAGGGCATAAAGGAAGAGGTTCTCTTTTGGCAAAAAAGCAAGAGGCGATAAAGGTAGACGGAATAATTAAAGAAACACTACCAAATGCATCATTTATTGTTACACTAGAAAATGGGCATGAAGTTTTAGCATATATTTCTGGTAAAATGAGAATGCATTTTATAAAAATCTTACCGGGTGATAAAGTAAGTATGGAACTATCTCCATACGATTTAACTCGCGGTAGAATAGTTTACAGATATAAATAAGGGCTTTATTATGAAAGTACAAGCTTCGGTAAAAAAGATTTGCGACGGATGCAAGGTAATTCGCCGACAAGGTATTGTTCGCGTAATATGCAGTAAAAATCCACGGCATAAGCAGCGTCAGGGTTAAATTTAAGGAGAAATAGATTGGCACGTATAGCAGGCGTAGATTTACCCAAAAACAAAAGAGTAATTATCGGATTGACCTATATTTACGGTATAGGCAAAACATCTTCACAAAAAATTTGTAACGAATGTGGCGTAGATGTAAATACCCGTGTTCAGGATCTATCTGAAGATGCCGTAACAAAAATCCGAAAAAAGATACAGGATGAATATAAAGTAGAAGGTGCCCTTAAAACTGAAATAAATATGAACATTAAGCGATTAATGGATATTAACTCAGTTCGTGGGTACAGACATCACAGAGGTTTACCTGTTCATGGGCAAAGAACAAAAACTAATGCCCGGACAAGAAAAGGTCGTAAACGTCTTGTAGGTGGAAAGAAAAAATAAGTATTGGAGGTAATGGGTGGCATCACCAAAGGTTAAAAAACGCACAAAGAAAAAAACTGTCGAGCCTCACGGTAAGGCACATATAAAAGCTACATTTAACAATACTATAATTTCAATTACAGATAATTATGGTAATGTTATTTCTTGGGCAACAGCGGGCAAAGTTGGCTTTAAAGGTTCGCGGAAAAATACACCATTTGCAGCACAGGTTGCAGCGGAAAATGCAACAAAAATTGCAAAAGATATGGGGCTTCAATCCGTAGATATTGAAGTAAAAGGTCCAGGTTCTGGTCGCGAAGCTGCGATCCGTTCACTACAGGCAGCAGGTTTAGAAGTTATTTCTATAAGAGACGTAACATCTATTCCGCATAATGGCTGTAGGCCTCCTAAGAAAAGACGCGTATAAAAAATATTATTTGGAGTTTAATAAATGGCACGTAACACGGGTCCAAAAGGAAAGCTTGTTCGTAAATTTGGAGAAAATATATTTGGCAATCCAAAATTTGATAAGCTTTTAAGTAATAAACCTTACCCCCCCGGGCAACACGGAATGGGACGTAAGAAAGTTTCTGATTATGGTATTCAGCTAAAAGAGAAACAAAAATTAAAGTTCATGTATGGACTTCTTGAACGCCAGTTTAGAAAAACATTTAAAAAAGCTGAGCAAATGAAAGGCGTAACAGGTGAAAACTTGTTAATGCTTTTAGAGAGCCGTTTGGATAATACCGTTTTTCGTTTAGGATTAGCTGTTTCGCGTACGCAGGCACGACAGTTGGTTCTTCACAGACATATTACTGTGAATGGAAAATCTGTAAATATACCCTCGTATATTTTGGAAAAAGGGGATACAGTTCAAGTTCGTGAAAAAAGCAGAAAATTATCTGTATTTCATGAATCGCTAAAAAAAGTACGTGCAGAAAATATGTATGCCTGGTTAAATCTTGATAAGTCCCAGTTGACGGGTGAGTTTCTTTATGCACCAAACCGCGAAGAAATACCTGTTAATATTCAAGAAAATATGATAGTAGAATTGTATTCAAAATAAATAATTTAAATACATAGGTGGAGAATGAGCTGGTCAAATTTACAAATGCCAGAACGAGTTGAATTAGAAGAATCAACGTATACTGACACATTTGGACGATTTTTTGTTCAGCCCCTCGAAAAAGGCTACGGTGTCACAGTAGGAAATATGCTAAGAAGGGTTTTGTTATCCTCTTTGCATGGTGCTGCAATAGCTTCAATTAAAGTAAATAATGTACAGCATGAGTTTACACAAATTGAGGGTGTTTACGAAGATATTACTGAAATTATATTAAATCTTAAACAGGTACGTCTTAAGTTAATTAACAAGAGACCCGAAAAAATCTGTTTATCTTTATCCGGCCCACAAGAATTTACAGCGGGTATGATTCAGGATAATAGTAATGATTTCGAAATATTAAATCCTGACCTGCATATTGCCACACTTAATGAAAGCGCTAATTTGGATATTGAATTACAAATTGGCAAAGGGCGTGGTTATGTAACTGCTGAAGAAAATAAACAAAGTGACCAGTCAATCGGTGTTATTGCAATAGATTCAATATTTACACCTGTTATTAATGTGAAATATTTTATCGAAAATACACGTGTTGGTCAAAAAACTGATTTTGAAAAATTAATTCTCGAGGTTGAAACGGATGGTAGTGTAACGCCAGATGATGCTTTAACTTATGCGGGCAAAATTTTAAAAGATCATATTCAATTATTTATTAATTTTGATATTGATACAGAGGATGACGAGGTTGCAGAGATCGATGAAGAAACTCTTCGTATCAAGAAACTATTAAAAATGAGTGTTGATGAACTGGAACTCTCTGTTCGTTCCCATAATTGCCTAAAAGCTGCTAATATTAAAAATATTGGTGATTTGGTAAGGCGTGAAGAGGGTGAAATGTTAAAGTTTAAAAACTTTGGTCGTAAGTCTTTAATGGAACTTGGAAAAATTCTTGAAGAGCGAGGCTTGCAATTTGGAATGAATATTGAAAGTTATGTTAAACCAGAAGAAAAACAATAGTGCCGAAGAAGGAAACCCAAAATGAGACATAATAAAAAAGGTACGCATTTAGGACGTACTACCAGCCATAAAAAGGCACTAATGCGTAATATGGTAGCAAATTTATTTGAGCATAAGTCAATAAAAACGACTGATGCAAAAGCCAAAGAAGTGCGTAGATATGCTGAGAAACTAATAACGTATGCTAAAAAGGGTTCTATGCATCACAGAAGGCTTGCATTTAAATTTTTACAAAATAAAGAGGCTGTTAAAACTTTGTTTGGTGAGATTGGGCCCGCATGTGCAGAGCGTCCTGGCGGATATACACGCATTATCAAGTTAGGTTTTAGAAAAGGCGATGCGGCCGCAATCAGTATGCTTGAACTTGTAGATTTTAGCACATATACGGCCGAAAAGCGGGCTAAGAAAAAAGAAGAAAATATTAAAAAGAAAGAAAATATCAAAAAGAAAGAAAATGTGGAGAAGAAAGAAGCTTCTGCATAATCTTTAAAAGTATATGTATTTATAGAAGGGTTATTTCATCAGAAATAACCCTTTTTTTGTATATAGACTATTCTATCCCTTGCATACTAGGTGGGCTAAACCTATATTTTTATTGTTTTTATTAAAAAGAAAAACGATGGTAGTTTTTTTTAAAATATTTTTTTTTACAATTTTATTTTATCATAATGTATTTTCCTTTTCTAATGGAATATGGGTTGTAAGAGATGCCTTAAAATCAGATAAAAATATTTTACAGATTATATCCACTGCCAAGGAATTGAACTGTAAAAAAATATTTTTACAGTTTCGTGCATTAGGGAAGGTGTATTATCCAACAAAATTAAATATTCCTAATTACGAGGTGAACGAACGCCAATTGTTACTGTTGTTTGAGGAGGCCCAAAGAAACAATATAGAAATACATGCCTGGTTAAATGTTTGTTATATTTGGCAAAAAACTGAACCTCCAAAACAAATAAATCATATTTATTATAAAAGCATTTTATCAAAGATTGAGACCATTCCCGACAATATAAAGTCGGAAGGTTATTTTTTGCATCCTAATGATAGTGCAAATTTATCCGAACTTATAGCTGTTATAAAAGAAATAAAAACAAAATATAATATCAGTGGCGTTCACTTAGATTATTTCCGTTATCCCAAAGATGAAAAACATACATCAAAAAGGGCACGGACAGAGTTTTTGATCAAATATGGGTTAGATCCATTGTTACCATTGTCTAACCCAAAAGAATTTGTACAAAACAGGGGCTATAAATCATATCAATATTTTCAAAACAAATATCATGAATACCTAAGGAATGAGTTAAATTCTGCTTTAGTTTATATTCGAGAACAGACGCATCTCATTGATGAAAATTTAAAATTAAGTGTCGCAGTAAAACCTGATATGGTAACATCAAAACATAGATTTATGCAAGACTGGCTTAGTTGGATAAAAAATGATTTATGTGATTTTGTTGTTTTAATGAATTATAACCCAAAAATGCCTAAATTTGTGAATAATATAAAAATGCTAAAAGAAATCAACCTGGATAGTAAAGTAATGGTTGGCATTGCAACTTATAACATAAAACCCGCTGAGGTATTACAAAGAATAAATATTGTAAATAATTATTTTAATGAGTGGGTTCTGTTCTCTTATAATTATATTATTAAAAATAAATATTTATTTTCGTTATTAAAAAATAGAGATTTACAAAAATGAAAAGAGTTATCCGTGCACCACGTGGGACTAAAATAACATGTAAAGGCTGGCAACAGGAAGCAGCGCTTCGCATGTTAATGAATAATCTTGACCCGGAAGTTGCTGAGAATCCTGATGAACTGGTTGTTTATGGAGGCAATGGAAAAGCGGCCAGAAACTGGGAATCATTTGATGCAATTATTAAATCCCTTAAAACGCTTGAGAACGATGAAACACTACTTGTTCAATCCGGGAAACCGGTCGGCATAATCCGTACACATGACTATTCTCCAACAGTATTGATTGCAAATTCTAATCTGGTGCCCAATTGGGCTACCTGGAAAAATTTTAGAGAACTGGAAAAAAAAGGTTTGATAATGTTTGGCCAAATGACTGCGGGAAGTTGGATTTATATTGGCACACAGGGAATTTTACAGGGCACTTATGAGACATTTGCAGAAATTGCACGTCAGCAGGGTTTAAAAGATTTAACAGGAAAATTTATCGTTACCGCTGGTTTAGGTGGCATGGGCGGTGCCCAACCCTTATCAGTTACCATGAATGGTGGTGTTGCCCTCTGTATTGAAATTGACGAATCGCGCATTGATAAACGCATTGAGTTTAAATATCTTGATGAAAAAGCTACCACTCTTGATCAGGCCTTAAAAATGTGCAAGCAAGCGATTACACAAAAAAAACCATTTTCAGTGGGCCTGTTAGGAAACGCAGCAGATATTTTGCCGGAAATGGTAGCGCGCAATATTATTCCTGATATTGTTACTGATCAAACATCGGCACATGATGAGCTAAATGGTTATGTACCTAATGGAATATCTTTTAGTGATGCCCTCGAGCTAAGGAAATCAGATCCTGATTTATATATTGAAAAATCGTATAAAGCGATGGCAGTACATTGCCAGGCGATGCTGGATATGCAAAAAAAAGGAGCAATTACTTTTGATTATGGTAATAATTTGCGGGCTCAGGCACAAAAAGCCGGAATAGAAAATGCTTTTGATTTTCCAGGTTTTGTGCCAGCCTATATCAGGCCCTTATTTTGTGAAGGAAAAGGCCCCTTCCGCTGGGCGGCACTTTCTGGCGATCCAAAAGATATTGAGCGCACAGATGATTTGATCCTCGAGCTTTTCCCTGAGAACGAATCATTGATCCGCTGGATCACACTGGCACGGGAAAAAGTTGCATTTCAAGGATTGCCATCACGTATTTGCTGGCTGGGTTATGGCGAGCGTGCAAAAATGGGTTTGGCTATCAATGCACTGGTGCGTTCCGGCGAAATTAGGGCACCCATTGCAATCGGTCGGGACCATCTGGATACAGGTTCGGTTGCTTCGCCAAACAGAGAAACAGAGGCTATGAAAGACGGCAGTGATGCAATAAGTGATTGGCCCTTATTAAACGTAATGAGCAATGTCGCTTCGGGTGCTTCCTGGGCTTCGTTTCACCATGGTGGCGGTGTTGGGATGGGTTTTGCACAACATGCAGGACAGGTAATTGTAGCAGATGGAACTGAAATGATGGATAAAAGAATAAAAGCTGTTTTAACAAATGATCCCGGTATGGGCATATTTAGGCATGCGGATGCAGGTTATGATATTGCCATTGATTTTGCTAAGGAACATAAGGTTAAGATACCTATGCTTTAAACTCGGCGCGGACGAATGGGAAAAATTGTTGCAATTGCAAGCCAAAAAGGTGGCGTAGGAAAAACATCAACCGCAATTAACCTGGGTGTTAGTCTTGCTATATTTCAAAAAAAAACCTTAGTTATAGATATGGACCCTCAGGGAAGTATTGCAGAAACTTTTCATTTGAATGAGTTTGAAATTGAATATGGCATTTTTGATATTTTTGTAAAAAAAATCCCATTATCTTCAGCATTAATGGATATTGGCTTAGAAAATTTCGAAATTGTTCCTTCAAATGTGCGTGATGAAGAAGATGAGGTTGAATTGTACACAAGCGCATTTCATATCAAACTTTTAAGTAATGTATTACAGCCATATATCGATTTGTACGATTATATTCTAATTGACTGTCCCCCAAATCTTGGAACCCTTACAATGAATGCGCTCGCAGCGGCAAACTCTGTGATTATCCCGATTCAATGCGAATATTATTCATTAAAATCATTAGGGAAGTTTTTAAGATCTGTTAAAAATATAGGAAATAAGTTTAACGTAAAATTAAGCATATTAGGTATCTTGATAACAATGTACGACAAACGCCTAAAAAAAAGCCGTGAAATCGCAAATGATATGTCAAAATCATTCAAAGATTTACTTTTTCAGACGAAAATACCTAGAAACTCAAAATATCGGAAGCACCATCTGTAGGAAAACCGGTGGCATTACATGATATCAATTCTGCCGGAGCCATAAGTTATATAAATTTAGCTGAAGAAATTATTAAAAAAGAGCAAAGTTGATCGTAATAGGAAAGGATTCAGACGTGGAAAACTTGTATAACCGTGTTGAAAACCTGGATGAACTCATAAGGTCCGTCAAATTACCGTACCTGGCCTGGAAGGTACTTTTTCTTGTTAACAAGAATGCAACAAGCCAGGGGATAGCCGATTTACTGGAAACAGAGGAATACGCCGTTTCAAAATCAATGCAATTATTGGCCGATAATGGCCTAGTTGTGTTGGGTGAAACAGAAGGCCCGAAAAGTGATATTGAAGAAGCCCCTGTTGAAACTAAAGCGGCACCTGAAGCTACCAAGGAGAAAATAGCTGAAGAAGTTGTGGAAGAAAGTGAGGCTACTGAAGTTCTAGATGAACTTCTGCAGGAATCAGAACCACAGACAGCAGGTGAAGAACTATTTGAAGAGACCATTCCTGTGGAAACAGTTGAGCCTGAGAACTTGCTTATGGAAACTGAGGAAGATAATATTTTAGATGATCTTCTTGAAGAAACACCAGAGCAAGAAGCTGCTACTGAACCGGAATTGGAAGAAGAAAAAATTGAAATAAATATCGCTGAGGGTGATGATATCTCAGACGATATGGAATTCAATTTTAACCTGACCGGTGATGAAAAGACAGAAGAAAAAGTAGAAACACCGGAACCACCAGCCGAAACACAAGAAGAAGGCCCGGATAAAAGTGGATACAAAAAAATACTTGTTATCGATGATAGCCTCGTGATTAGAAAAATGGTTGAAATAGCGCTGGAAGAAGAAGAGTTGACTATCTAAACGGCTGTGAGCGGCAAAGAAGGCCTTGAAGTTATGGATCAGACAAACCCGGACTTGGTTATCCTTGATATGATGTTGCCGGATATTAATGGCATCGAAATATTAAAAACAATTAAAGCCTCAAAAGGCATTCCTGTAATTATGCTTTCAGGGAAAGACTCGCCCCAGATGATAGAAACTGCAAAAAATGAAGGTGCAGAAGAGTTTTTACCTAAGCCGTTTAAGGATGATGACCTTGTAGAAAAAATCAAGAAATTAATTTAGTATTTAGTTAAAATATTAAAATAACGTGAAAAATACCTCTCATTCAGAATACAGATATTCAATTTTGTGCATATCCGGGCATTACTTTGGTGTAGAAGTTAAATATGTTCAGGAAGTTCAGTTGTTGCCTGTAATAACAAAAATCCCCAATGTACATGCTTGCGTTTTAGGTGTTTTTAATATGCGCGGCCAAATCCAATCTGTAATAGATATCCGCGGTTTTTTAAACCTGCCTGTCGAAAAAATTACAGAGGAGTCATTCGTCGTGATTGTTGAACATCAGAAAACCAAACTCGGGATTGTTGTGGAAAAAGTATTGGACGTGTTCTCGATTGAAGGAAGTAAAATCCAAATACCAACGCGAGAAATGCCACTTAGCCTAATCCAGTATTGTAATGGATACTATAATCACAAACGGCTAGGGAAGGTATTTTTGCTGGATTTGGAGACGTTGTTTAACGCAAAAGAAATAGTTAGTTATAGCTATTTGTTGGGGGCATAATGGGTAAAACCGGTATAAAGTTCGCAAAAAATTATCTTAAAAAAATGATTCCTGCTTCATTGGTAGTTGTACTTATTTGGGCATACCTGGATAGGGAACACGATGCAGAGATGCATATTCAGGATCAGATAACGCAAATGAGCAATATTTCTAAAACGGCTGCGGCCCTGATAAATGAGAATGATGTTTCGTACATAGAATCTTCTAATGACTATAAATCTTCTTCCTGGTATGCAAAGGTTGCTGCCCAAATGAAAATGCTCAAGAAGTCTATTAATGACCCTGAGATTAAATTAACGCTTGTAAAAAAAGGCAGCCCGGTAAATAAAATTATAATGACAGGTGATGAAGCAAACCATATTGGGGAAGATTTTGACTCATATCCTGAGCTGACAAAGGCTTTAAATGAGAAAACGGTTGAAGTTAAAATTGATCAGCAGGGTAGCGATGGCACAAAAAACCTCTATGCATTTGCACCATTAAATAATTCACAAAGTTATTTGCTTGTTTTATCAAAAAAATATTCCAATATAGATAGCAGTGTGTGGGATTTATATTCCCTGCCTATTATTTTTACGTCCATCTTATTTGTTTTAAGTTTGTTGATTTTAGTTTTGGAGCTTAATAATTTTAACCGAAGTATGAATGATGTTGAGCTTAATTTAAGCCGCTTGGAACAGAATAAAACGGTTTCTTTTGGTGATAAACGAAATGCCTATTTATCGGAACTACAATCACATTTAAAAAACCTGGAAACAAGTTTAAAAGAAACAAAAGAATCGAAAGAAGAAAAAGAAAAAGTCCAGAAACAAATAAAAGATTTGTTGAAGATTGTTTCTTCTGCGGCAGATGGGGATTTTACCCAAAAAGCAGAAGTGACCGCCGATGCACTTGGCGCCTTGTCCGATTCCTTTAATATCATGATCAGCGATTTGAGCGAACTCATTAAAGATGTTAAAAATGCATCAGACCAAGTTGCGACCACTACGCAGGATATTTCAAAAAACACGGATACCATGGCCAACGGATCGGTAGCACAAGCATCGCAAACCGAAACCATCACAGAACTGGCAAAAGGGCTGGCAGAGCTTATTTTTAATACCAACCAAAATGCCCAACGTGCCTCACAGGCTGCCATGCAGGCAAAAGAGGTAGCCGAGAGTGGTGGAAAGATTGTCCAAAAATCTACTGATGGAATGCAGAAAATAAGAAGTTCCGTTCGAGAAGCTGTGCGGCAGATGAAAGTGCTAAGCGATAATTCTGTGCGTATCAGCGAGATAACAGATTTTATTGCAGAGATAGCCAGCCGTACAAATTTACTGGCCCTTAATGCCTCTATTGAAGCAGCCCGGGCAGGTGAAGCCGGCAGAGGGTTCTCGGTTGTGGCCGATGAGATTAGAAATTTATCTGAACGATCAAGCAAATCGGCTGATGAAATCTCTCAGCTCATTGAGGATATAAATACAAGTAACGCGGAAACAATTGACGCTATTGAAAAAGGCGAAAGCGAAGTAGCTGTTGGCGCCAAGCTTGTAGATGATGCCGGCGATACATTTAAAGATGTGATCCAGAGTGTGGATATTTCTGCCCATTCTACCCTTGATATTTATAATGCCACTGAAGAGCAAACAAAAATAAGCTCGGATATTGTTGCCGCCATGGAGCGTATTGCAGGTATCGCCAAAGAAACTGCGGAAGGTGCGAAACAATCAAAAGAGTCAGCGGCGTCGTTAGAATATTTGTCTAAAAACTTAAACCAGGCCGTGGAAAAATTTAGGTTGGTTGAAAGATAATTGGAGTATAACATGGATATTACTTCTACGGAAGCAATTTCTTTTAATGTCTTTTATTTAAATGAGTTTTTAAATATCACCTTAAAGAAGATCGAAGGAAAGGTAGCAAAAACTCATTTTGAAGTACTGGAAAACATTAGTTCGTATCTTGTGCGCGAAGAAAATATTGTAGATGGGCTTGAGAAACTGGCAAAGTTTCAACAAACCAATGATCTTGCAATTTTCTTATTTGATATGGTGGAACGGGCAAACGATTATGGCCCTAAAATTGTTTATAACACGCTTCCGGACCTGGCCGATGATTTTCTGAGCCTGTACGCATTGATGGTAGAGGATGACGAATGTGTTGATACGTTGCAAAAGGTGGTCGATTCATTTAAAGAAAAATTTGGCGAAATTAATAAAACACCTGCTATAAAAACTGCCGAAACCATTGAAACGCCTCAAAAGCCAAATGTTGATGAAAAGCCCGAGGGCGAGATTTCATTTAATGAATTTTATAGCACATAATTATTAAAGAATATTGCACTAAACCTCAATCGTGCTAAAGAGAAAGATGCTTTTCTAAAAGTTTGTAAAACACTGATAAATACAGAAAATATTGATGAGAGTTGCGCGCCTGCGAGTAAAATGGTTTTTGCATCCGTAAAAACTTTATTGCCGGATGAAAATAGCTCCGGCTTATCTCTTCATGGGCATCTGGAAACGAATGCTGCAAATATTGCATCGCTTGTGCGTGATTTTCAAAAAAAGGACAAAGCTGAGTTTGAGAATATTGCCGCTACGGGTAAAATAATGGCAGTAAAATCTCAGGATATCACCGAAGAACCGGCTAAGGCGCCAGCAGAAAAATCCGTTGCAGAAAAATCTGAATTAGATTCTTTATTGGTGCTCTATTTTAAATCAGAGGTTGAGGATGGGTATAATGATTTAAAATCATTTCTTGAAAAAGGTGTGGATGAACTAAACCAAAAAGAGAATATCCAGCTTTTGGTTAAGAAGTTTAAGTCCCTTAAAGAGGTAAGCATGATCCACGGCTATAGTGGATTAGAATATGTTGCCCAAATATTAACTTCAAAAATCTCAGGTTTAAGTGGTTCCGAATTGGGCTTTACCAAGAAAAGCATTGATCTTCTTCACGAGATTTATAGTGATTTATTGTCCGTCGAAAACTATGCCGATAAGAGCCATGGCAAGAAATATGTGGAAGCGATAAAAGAGAAGGTAGATCAGCTCGAAAACTCGTTTAAAGCAAGCGAACCTGTACAAGAACCGGAGCCCACACAGACTGAACCCGCAGTGGTACAAGAGCCTGTTGTTGAAGAGGCCGAAGCCGTTTTTGCGATGACAGACCGTGAAGGTTTTGAAAAAGTAATTAAGTCATTTTTTGAAACAATATCCACGAAAGTTATTAACGCCCACAAAGATATTCTCTCGGATGAATCGCAAAAAACTATTATGGATAGCCTGGAATTGTTTGAATCCAATGCGGACTATTTCCACGAGCAACTTTTAACCAGCGTCAGCGAACCCCTAAAAAATTATTATAACTCGATTTATGAGACAAAAGAGCAACCCACTCCAGAAACTATTGATGTCCTCGAATCTGTTTGGACCACCTTTGCCGAAAAAGAAATAAGCGCTATTGATTTTGAATTATTTAAAACAACCCTTTCAGAATTAACTACCATTGCGAAAGAAGATAGTTTTGGTTTTGGCGATGAGCAGGCACAGAAGGCCTTTATCGAAACGGCCATTAAAGAATGGGCTATTCAAAAAGAAAACCTGGTGGATGTATTAAGCGCCACGGGCGACCGTGAAAAAGCCGCGGATTATTTAGCCTCACTTAAAGAAAATCTAACCCTTATTGAATTCTCCAACTATCTGCCTTATCTGGATTTTATACAAACTTTATTCGATAAATCTTTTGAAACCCCGCTTGAGAAGGATATAGCCTCGGAAATTGAAAATGCCTTCAAACTCTTTTTTGACCGAATGCAACACCATGGTAAAAATGGTGATTGTACAGATATTTTGGCTGTGCTAAACGATATTACAGAATCAGAAGTGGAAACGGAAGAAAAAATAATCGAAGAAGTACCGGAGATTATAGAAGAGCCTGCGCCGGTAGATTTGGAAGCAGAAAAATCGGAACCTGTGGAAGAACTTGATGAAGATATGGCCCTGTTTAGGGAGGAAGCGCAGGGGCATTTAAAAATTATCTATGAAAACTTGGAACAGTTTAATATTGGTAGTGAGCGGAAAAATCTTGTAGAAGTAGAAAACTCCAGCCATGCGATACGCTCATCGGCACATTATCTTAATTTAAAAGATGTTTCAAAACTGGCAACAGCCATCGAAGAAGCGGCAGAACTTTTTGGCAAAAGTGAGTTTCCAATCCCGGGCGATCTCTCTGGGACGCTTTTAAAAGGTGCGGCAACTTTGGAAACCCTCATTGCTGAACCGGCAACGGCATTTGATGCGATTGTGGAAAAGTTGGAAGATTTATTGGACAATATCGCAATCGAAGATGTTGGGGAAAAAGGTGAAGATCAATTTGGTTTTGAAAGTATAGAAAAAGAGCAAGTTGTACCTAAACCAACTGTAGAAGAGAAACCTTTGTTTGCAGAAGGCTCGGAAGATGATGAAGAACTACTGGAAATATTCCGTGAAGAATCAACAACCTTTTTGGCCAATATTTCAGAATCAAACCAGCAATTAAGAGATAATCCTAATAATCTGGATGGGGCGAAAAATATTAGTTATGCTTCGCACTCGCTAAAATCAGCGGCAAAGATGCTGGGCTTCCGTGAAATTTCTCAAATAACTGATAGCCTGGAACAGGTTGCGGATGGTGTACTCAACAATAATATTGTGTCTTCACCAGAGCTAAATGATAAAATAAATGATGCCGTGGTAATTCTCGAAAAATTAAGCCGGGGCGTGGAGCTTGATACAGAAGATATTTCCGGGATCATTTATGATTTAGAATTGGAGAACTGGACTATCTCCAAAGATGTGAATGACGAAGAAATTACCGAAGATGCCTTGCCGGAAAATATGGTTACCATTTTTGTTGAGGAAGCCAGGGAACTGGTTGCCGGCCTGAACGATGATTATCTTGAGCTCGAAAAAATGCCTGAGAGCGAGATGATCCACTCCAATGTTTTGCGCCGTTTGCATACGTTAAAAGGCAGTGCTTATATCTCTAAATATAATTTAATTGGCGATCTGGCGCATAAGCTGGAAGACTTTTTTACCCTCTATATACAAAAAGACAGTTCTACAAAAAACACGATGATCGATACAGCTTTTCTTGCACTTGACCTGACCAGCGATATGGTCGATTCTATTGAAAAAGAGGGCACAGAAGAAGTGGCGCAATATACAACCCGGCTGGCAGAGATTGACAATAAAATATTTGCGTTCCAAAGTTTTGGCGAGCCATCGGCAATAAGTGTGGTTGCTGAAGAAGTAAAATCTGAAGATAAGCCTGCTTCCGGCCCTAAAACCAGAAGTGGCGAAGAAAATATTATTAAAATTAGTACCGAGTACATGGATAAGCTTGTAGACATGGCCTCGGAGCTGATGATTAACCAAACACAGCTTGGCGCCCACCTTCAATCTTTAAAGAGTGTTTTAAATGATATTGAAGGCGAGAAAAAACAAATACATGGCGCCGAAAACGTACTTGAAGATGCCTTGGAATATGGGCTGTTAAGTGACGATTCTTCGAATATGAAGGATTCTGAAAAGAAAGAGCAGATTCAGAAAATGTCGGAGAATATTAAAGACGTTGTACGTGCTGTTAATGTGATCCATACGGACCTTAATAAACTATCCGAAGGTTTTGAGCAAAATATCGGCAGGCTTTCCAGCATCAGTAAACTTTTACATAGCGACATGCTAAAAACCCGTATGGTACCAGTGGATAATTTATTTAACCGCTATCCACGTGCAGTAAGGGACATGGCTCAGAAACAGAAGAAAAAAGTAAACCTGATCATTGAGGACAATAACACTGAAATGGATAGGGCCATGGTTGAAGGTTTGGCCGAACCCATTCTTCATATTATACGGAACGCAATTGATCATGGTCTGGAGTCGCCCAAAGAACGGTTGGAGCAGGGCAAATCGGAAACGGGTACTTTGTTTTTAAAAGCGCGCCAGGAGAAAAACCAAATTGTAATTGATATTGCGGATGATGGCAGGGGCATCGATGTTGAAAATGTCCGAAATAAAATTGTTGAAAAAGGCCTGGTCGAAAAAGCGCAGGTAGACAAAATGAGCGAGGCAGAAATTCTTGATTATATTTTTGTGGCCGGTTTTTCAACGCGTGATGAAGCAACAGCAATATCCGGGCGGGGTATTGGCCTGGATTCCGTATCTAACCAGATTCAAAAATTGAAAGGTAATATTCGGATCAAAACGGAACAAGGAAAAGGGGCCTCTTTCAGCCTGCGTGTTCCGTTAACTTTAATTATCTCGCAAGCACTAATGGTTAAAGTGGAACAGCAGTCGGTTGCTATCCCGGTCATTGCCGTTCAGGAAACAATTCAATTTAAAACAGTAGATATTATTACGGATGATGATAAAAAATATATCCGGGTTAGAGGCCGTTTGCTGCCTTATATTTATCTTGGTGATATTTTAAAATTTAACAAGGAAGAGAACGAAAGCAAACAAGCCGGGCAACAAATGGCGGTTGTTATTTATGATGCCGGAATTAGTATGGCCTTGGGTATTACTGAACTTGTTGGACGTCAGGAAGTTGTTATAAAATCATTGGGAAGCCATTTGCAAAATGTAGATTATATTGCCGGCGGTACGATACTGGCAAATGGTGATGTGGCACTTATTTTAGATTATGCCCTTGTTATCCGGACGATTGAGCTTCACTTTTTTGGCAAGGTTTCTGAGAGGGCGGGCGCTAAAAAGGTAACCAGAAAAATAGAAGCAACCCAAAAACTGGAGAAGAGTGCTACTGCAAAAGCCAGGAAGAAACCTTCTAAAACCAGTGAAAAGCCCAAAAAGAAAGCTGAAATGAAGGAGCCCGAAACTGAGACAAAAGGTTCTGTTGTTAAGAAAAAAATTATAAAAAACCGCAAACCTAAAGTAATAATTGTAGATGATTCGAACAGTGTGCGAAATTTTGTTGGGTCGATTTTGGAAAGAAATGGATTCCTCACCATTAAATCAACAAATGGCGCCGATGCCCTGGAAAAAATGAAATCAGAAAAAGCAGACCTAATGATTACAGATTTAGAAATGCCGAAGATGCATGGCTTTGACCTGATTAGTAACATTAGGGGACAAAAAAAGCATGATAGCCTTCCGATAATTATCTTAACAGGCCGTGCAGGGATGAAACACCGCCAAACCGGTGAGGAACTTGGCGCCAACGCATTTATTGTAAAACCCTTTAAAGAAAAAGACCTGTTACAATCAATGGCCGAATTTATAGAAATAGAATAGTTGTTTTCCAGTAACAAATTATTCTGCTGTTCCATCTAAAAAGTACCATGATAAATAGACTTCTAACTTATATCTTTCTAATAATCTTCGTTCAAAATATTTTTGCACAACAGCGGGTTGTTTCGGGCTTAATAATTGATAAGAAAACAACCTGGTCGGGCACGGTGATTGTTGAAGGCGACATAACGGTTGCAAAAAAAGGCCGCTTAATTATTGAAGCAGGCTCCCGCATTTTATTTAGACCACACCTTGACAAAATACAAAGTGGCGAAGATAAGACCCGATCAGAATTAATTGTGTTAGGTATTATAATCGTTAAAGGGCAATTGGAAAATAAAGTTATATTTTCCTCTGCAGCAAAAAAGCCAAGGCTTGGCGATTGGTATGGCCTGCGCTTAATGAATCCCAAAAAAATATCCGTGATTGATTATTGTGTTGTGGAATATGCTTTTAATGGGATTTCCATAAAGAAAAGTAACCCTGTTATCCGTAATTCCCAAATTACACTAAATTATAATGCCGGGATTTTAATAGAGGTAAAAGCAGAACCTAAGATCAGTAAAAATATTATCTCGGAAAATGGTTATGCCGGGGTAATTACCAGCCTTGGTGCTAAACCAATCCTGGCGGATAACCTTATTGCCGCAAATCAGATTGGGCTTATTGCATTAAGCCTTTCCCAGCCTAATTTGGGAAATCTAAACAACTCCAAAAAAGTTAATCAGGGTAGAAATAATATTTTTGAAAACAGTGAGTATGATATTTATAATCATACAAACCTTCCACTTATGGCAGAAAACAACTCCTGGGGTGATAATAATGTTACAGCATCCATCGCATTACGACTGTATGACGGAACAGATGACAGTAAATATGGCAATATCGATTTTCTCCCAATTTATAAAAAAGCAAACCTTGATGAGTTTTTACAAATCTCCCAGCTTTCAGCAGAGACAGGACAGCTACCTATTTCTGAGATTGATCAATCCGGTCAAAGTTCTGTGGTTGAACAGCCTGTTGGGCAAGAGGCACAACCCCAAGACACGCCGGCCCCGACCGTAGAAACGGCCCCAGTTCAAAAAGAGATATCTTCGCTTGCATCCAATCAGAAAGGTGAAGAAGCAAAGTTGAATGCCACAGGCAAAGTGGGGACAATCAATACAGAACCTGCACAGAAAAAAGTAAGAGAGCCGTCCAAACCTAAATTAAACCTGGATCAAATATTTTTAGAATATTTTACAGAAGCCCAAAAAGGCGAGATCGTGAAAAAAGTAGCTCCACAAATTACGAAGCGGCAACTTGGCCGGGGTGAAAAAGGGCAAATAATTGTACGTGTGGTAGTGGGTAAAAATGGGAGTGTAGAATCCGCTTCGGTGATAAAAGGATTAAATCCATATTTTGACAAAATTTCTGAAGAAGCAGCCTTAAAATTTAAATACAAGCCAGTAATAATTAAAGGACAACCCGTTCGTTTTTACAGCAATATTTTCTTCGAGTTTTAACAAGTTGAAATTTATTCATTTTGTACAATTGCCATTTCGACAAGCTGCAAAACATTTTCCAAAGGAATACGCTCTTTTGTTTTTGCGATAAAACCATTGCGGTGTGCAAATTTAATATGTTCATGGTTTTCTATTTTAAAAAAATTAATTCCTTCTGTATCTTTTATTGTCGACATACTCCAGCCGTCCCCACGTCCGTCATAATTAATTCGCACTTCAGGTGGGTTTTCTAAGGATTCACAATATTGGATTGAACCAAGTGTTTCTTCGGTATAGCCAATAATTACTTTTTTATTTTTTACCTTAAGCTGTTCACAGTTTTCCCAGAAAGAAATTTGTTCTTTTAACCGGTATCCCGTATCGATTAAATTTTTCCCAAATAATTTCATTTGTTGATAAACGGAGATAGGGCTTTCAGAAAATAATTTGAGGATAAAATTTTCCAGGGGGCTGTTGAGAACATCTAAAGATTTTATCCCGAGCTCTTTGGCCATATTAAATCCACCGCGACGGTCTATCTTGTCTTTAAAAGACCACCACGGTGTATTTTCTAAAATATTTTTTAATTCCAGGTGTTCGGCAACTTGCACAAAGCTTGCAGGTAAACTTAAGTCCTGGTGGTGATCAAAATTTTTCAGGCCAGGTTGGTATTTATGCCCAATGTCAACCACCCAGATATTTTGATCATTAAGTTCATTTTTAGTTGGTTCGCGTCTTTCTATAAAGAAATGGGTGTGTTCATGTCGGGCCAAAATAAGAGATATCGCTAAAAATTCATCAAAATGTGCATGCCCGTTATGGGTAATTATTTTTTCAGTGTTCACAAAGAAATTCCTTTTCTTAGATTAAACAATCTATTTTCGAGGTAATAATTTTCTCAAACTTATGCACTATTCGTGCCATTTATTTGCAAAAGCAATAATAGTTTTAAAAATGGATAAAAACTGGTTTAACTTTCCATAAATCAGAAATATTAGACCGCACTTTGATGTTTTAGTTTCACGTATCTTTATATTAATTAAAATTTCATAAAATCACTAAGGCTAAGATGAGCAAAAAAAACACAACAGAGCGCAAAAATCGTCGTAATTCATTAAAATATGTATTTAGGGAAATTCTATTACCCAGAAAAAAAATCCTTTTTATTGGACTTCTATTAATCGTAATTAACCGCCTCTCCGGTTTGGTATTGCCCGGCGCAAGCAAATATTTATTGGATAGTGTTATTCTCAATGCCGATTACGACCTGCTTAAGATTTTATTGGTGGCCGTTCTTAGCGCGGTTGCCCTTCAGGCAATCACCTCTTTTTCGCTGGTGCGTTTATTAAGTGTAGAAGCCCACCACTTAATTTCCCTTTTGCGGACACAGGTACAGAAACAGATACTTTTCTTACCTGTACGTTTTTTTGATAACAGTAAGTCCGGTGCTCTGGTTTCCCGGATTATGAGCGACGCGGAAGGTGTGCGAAACCTTGTAGGTACAGGGCTTGTCCAGCTTTTTGGCGGGGTGTTAACATCAATTATTGCTTTGATAATTTTAATAAAAATAAATGTAATAATGACCTTAATAGCCATAGTACCTTTAGTTTTGTTCGGATTAATCTCCATGAAGGCTTTTGCATTTATCCGGCCCATTTTCCGTGAACGTAGTGTGATTACAGCTGATGTAACCGGTCGGTTGACAGAATCTTTAAGTGGCATTCGGGTGATAAAAGGCTTTAATGCCGAGAGGCAAGAAATGACAGTTTTTGAAAAAGGGGTTGAGAAACTGTTTTTGAATGTGAAGAAATCACTGACTTCATCCAGCCTTGTTACAAGTTCGGCCACATTGCTGATGGGAGTGACTTCGGTAGCCATTATGGGCGTTGGCGGTAATTTAATTATAAATGGTGAAATGACCACCGGCGATTTTGTAGCTTTTATTTTATACCTGGCATTTCTCATTGCGCCAATTGTTCAGATGAGCAATATTGGCAGCCAAATTACCGAGGCTTTTGCCGGTTTGGATCGTATGGATGAAATTTTCCAGATGGAAAAAGAAAACCAGGATAAAGACCGTACCATTAAAGTGGAGGACATTTCCGGGGATATTCATTTTGAGAATGTACATTTTTCGTATGATGAAGGTACAAAAGTATTGCACGATATTACCTTCGACGCGCCGGCTGGTACGGTTACGGCATTGGTGGGGAGTTCCGGCTCGGGCAAAACAACAATTGCCGGATTGGCGGCTTCATATTTTAAACCGAATAGTGGGATAATTACGATTGATGGCTTTGACCTAAGTAAAGTGACTTTAGAGAGTTACCGCTCTCGCCTGGGCGTTGTTCTGCAAGATGATTTTCTGTTTGAGGGTACCATCAAAGAAAATATCTTATTTCCACGACCAAACGCTACAGACAAAGATGTAGATTTGGCCGTAAAAGCCGCTTATGTAAATGAATTTACGGATCGCTTTGATGATGGCTTGGATACTTTAATCGGCGAGCGTGGCGTAAAACTTTCCGGTGGGCAGCGCCAAAGGATTGCTATTGCCCGAGCCATTTTGGCCAACCCTAAAATATTGGTATTGGACGAGGCGACATCCAATTTGGATACAGAAAGCGAAAAATATATCCAGCAGTCTTTAGAGAAATTAATGAAAGGGCGGACGACTTTTGTAATTGCCCACAGGCTTAGTACCATCCGCCAGGCCGATCAAATTTTGGTAATCGAAGAAGGCAAGATTGTAGAAAGGGGTACGCACGACGATCTGATCAAAAAAGAAGGCCGCTATCACCGCTTGTACACTTACCAGGCACGGATATAAAAACGTCCGGCCTGATATAGTGGAAACAATCTAAATGCCCGGATTGTTTGGGGGTAATATTCTTCAATAAATAATTTGCGCATTCCGGTTATCATTCTGTAAGAATCTTATTTCATAAAGGAAAAAGGTTTTTGTACAACGATAAATAGGTTGGACAGGGGCAAACTATTTTTTTTGGTTTATAATTTATCTCAGTAACAACATGTTGCGGCTTTCAATAAAGGTACCTGCTTTTATTGGTAAATATAAATCCCGCTGGATAAATCTGATGGATCAAAGAATTGAGTGTGCCCTAGTGTTTTGTTTTTTGCACACCAAAATATTTAGCTCGTCCTGAAATATCATAAAAGTCAAGAAAAATTACTTTTAGACATTTAAATTCATATTTAATAATTGTGTTTGGATTCAATGAATTTTCATAATTCATCCCGCATCCCCATAACCAAATTAATATCACCTAGTGTAAATCCCGCAACACCGAATACTACGGTATCAAAATAATCCTGAAACCATAAAACCGGAGCTACAATTAAAAAAGTGTTGCCAATATAAGAACCTCCCATTGTGATCCTGAATATTAGTTTTCTGAATATAGTCATTGTAACTTCCTCCCTTTTATGGTTTATACCTTAGTTAATTCAGATTGCTCTTTCTTTTCCTTTCATGTTTTTAAGTTACATATATGAATTGGTAATTCATGTTTTTTTGATATTATGACACTACTATTCTCAATTGGCACATTCAATCACCAACAAATATGACACTGCACTCTGCTAAAAAGTGGGCGTTTAAATCACTTAAAAATATTTTTGCTGCATCATTGTTTGAAACACCTACAGAATGGTTATTAATAAAACCTTTCTGTGCTTTTATTATCAGTGGATTATTTCCAATACGCGTATCTTTTTTTGCAGAATCCAGCGTTTTATGATAACCGATGATTCCTTTTTCAACCGCGTATTTTGGCTCAATTGTCATTGTGCCATAAATTTCTTTTTTACCGTCCAAACTTAAAATAAGGGGGGAAATAGACGGAATGATCTGCAAACCTTTTGCAACAATAATCAGGCCTGTATATTTTTCACGGGATGGGACATTGTCGGTTACCGGCTTATAAGGTGTAATGCCGTATTGTTTTGCCTGCTCCTGCCAAACGGGAATAGCCATCTCGATTATCCCACCCTGATTTCTGAAAAGGATGCCAATTTTTACTTTTCCCCTTGGAGCGCCGCGGTCCCAATGAACAGATTTGTCGATTACACGGGCATGTTTTACAATAGTTTTTTTGAGCTTTCCGGCTACTACTTCTTTCTCTGCAACGGCCATTCTCTCTGAATAAACCCCCTGAATTAATAAACCAGTTATAAATTTTGCGGCCTGCGCATAAGCACGTAAT
Organism: Calditrichota bacterium; assembly: GCA_024277115.1. Classification (GTDB taxonomy): domain Bacteria; phylum Calditrichota; class Calditrichia; order Calditrichales; family J004; genus JABFGF01. The sequence continues at coordinate 18,277 of JAJRVW010000128.1, read as the reverse complement.
TCGGCAGCGCTCTGGGCCATAATTTCTGCCTGAACATCATTTTTCATTTCAGTCATATCAACCGATGCTTCCGCTTCAAACTCCATAAACTGGTGTTGGAAATTTGCTAGGGCGCTGTACTGGCTGCCTCCGGCATTGCCGTTATACTGATAGGCGAAATTTCCTCGTTGTGCAGGTGGCGCTTGCTGCCACCATTCCTGCGCATTCAGAATTGATACGAAAATCAATAAAGCGATAACTGCTATAGCATTATTCTTTAACATGGTTCCTCCTAAAGATAATTATTTAAAAAATGGGTTAAACATTGGCATTCGTTTGGTAACGCGTTCTAAATAATTCTGTGTTTCTTTTGGTACATTGGGTGAGCGGTAACGAATGATATTATATACTTCATCATCCGAAAGGTTTTTCGCGTCATATTTATTTATAATGTATTTACGTACACGGTGCGGCCCCCAATTGTAGGACGCTATTGCCATATACGTTTTCTTTTTACTGTCCGGAACATCCTTAAAATGCTTGTTAAAGATTAAGTGGAAATAGGCTGTGCCAAGCTCAATATTTTTTTCCGGTTGGAAGAGATAAGCCGGCGATGGTTTCTGTTTATAGCCAAAGACAAACTCGAAGGATTCTAAGCCGCCAAAGCGCGGTACAAGTTGCATTAAGCCAAAAGCGTTTGCCCATGATTTTGCCAGCGGGTTAAAAGCTGATTCTGTATAAATTACAGCTAAGATAAACTTTGGGTCTAGCAGATATTTATTGGCATATTTTAAAACAATGGGCAGATATTTTTTTGCGCGTACCAACACATGGTTTTTTACAACTGGCAATTTTGCTTTAAGAATATAACGTTTTCGGCCGTCCTTTCCGGTAACAGTTTCATCAGAGGATAGTTTGGGCAGAATTTCCACTTTAATAAAATCCTCTAAATTTTCTTTGGTAACAATACGTCCGTCGCTGAATTTGACCTGGTTCTCAAGAACGTTGGTTTTACTTTCATTGTCGTCTGATAATATCTTTTTTATTTGGTTTATAAGGTTTTTACGGGCGTTGTCCATATCCGAGCCGGATTTAGTGTCGGCAACCGCAGCGACCTCTACGTTGCCTTTTTCAAATTCTATACGGCTTTTAGCGCGTCTGTTTTGCCCATACTCAACCCATTTTTTCTCGGTGGATCTTTCAAAGTCACCCCAGGTTTTTTCGATTTCGGCAGCATACGTTTTCCACAAATCGTCTTGTTCCTGTGTCAGTTGGTCAAACTCCTTGTCTATTTCGTCAAAAATATCCTGGGCAAAATTAAATTGGGTCAGGATAAACAAATCCATAAATAGGATAAGAAAGAAAATTCTCATTGAGCGCCTCTTAAATATCTAAAAAGTTCGTTTAAAAACTATTTTTGTGCTACAATTATATAACTTACAAAATCTTCTGCGCGTTCATTGGCCGGTACCATAGTTAGCCATTGCGCTAATTCGGTTAACGCATATTTATTGTTTTTAAATTTTTTAAAACCGCTTTCTTCATCAATATCTTCTAAAAAACCAATAGGCTGGCGGGTTGCCAGTACTTTTATGTATTCCGTATCTTCTTTATGCCCCGGCAAGCTACTTACCCGGAAATGTAATCCGCGCTGCCTGTCATCAACCGATGGGATTTCAATGGTTTCGTCAGCTAAGACTTTGTTTTTTCTTCTGTACTGGTTTGGAAAAAGAACATATATATCATCCGTCGCTGTTATATTCAGAACGGTGATATAGCATTCTTTTGTACTCTTCACCCGGATAATCATTTCATCACCGTCAGTAAATGAAAGGGAGTTCAACTCAGCTTTTACTTTAAAAGACAGGTCTGGCTTACCTTTTTCTTCAATAACTTCACAATTCATAGTGACTTCACAAGTAAGCGTTGGCATTTGCCCGGAAGAGCGTTGGCGGATTTTTATATCAACGTTTTCTACATTCTCATTTAATATATGGCCATAAGAAAAAGCATGAATAAATTCCCCGGCAAAAGTGGCATTCTGTACAATCGTGCTTTGCTGAATATGTGTTCCAAGGACTTTTCGAATAGCTTTTTTTCGTGCGTTTTGTTTAGCGCGGTAAAAAGCTTGCTCAGGCGTAATATTTTGGATGACGACAGGTTCGGATGTTGCTTTTACCCAGCTTTGTGCCTGTAAAGTTGAAAATATTAATAATAATATAATGATAGCTTTCATAAGATAGCCCTTGTTTCTATTTAAGAAATTCTTCGTTATTATTAAAGGAACCCTGAAAGTCAGGGTTCTGGGTGCCCCCTATATATTTATCTGCCGCCTTGGGGACTTCACTGCTAAGATATTCCTGAAGCTGGTTATTAGATAGCTTTCCATCTTTTAACCCTTTTAAAAAATAGTATGTAAATAGCCCATGTTTCATAAGTTCAAAGGGGTAACTTACCTGATCCTTCGTAGCGGCTGAATAGACAAAAGTGTTTGAAGAGGCCATAGGTTTTTCCATGGATATTTGGACCGCCCGCGTACCTTTCGTGATATATTCGATACTTTTATTTCTACCGCTTTTTCCACTAAAGCAGGCGTCAAATACCAGATATATTTTATGAGAGCTAAACCGTGAAAGTTGTTTATAAAGGTCGCTTAATAAATAACCGGTATCCTCCAGCGCCTGGGCGTCCCCGTCCCAGGGAATCAAATAATTCTTCCAATCATCGTCTAATTTAACCGGCGTGCCATGGCCGGCATAATAAATAAATATTTTTGTGATTTCCGGATTATTGCGGAGCCTCTTTTTTAACTTACTGCCAAAGTTTTTTTTTAAACCGGAATAAGTAGCGTCACTATCCAGAAGAACTTTTATATTTTCTTCCGGTACGCCAAAAAAATCTTTCATATATTCGGAAACTACAAAGGCGTCGCGTTTGGCGAATGTAACAACAGGTAATGCATCCTTGTAATTTTCAATCCCAATAATTATCGCTAAAATATCCGAGCCATCAACGTCTCTTTGCGGCACCTTTTCTATTTCGATATTATAGGGGTCCAGTCTCATCCCTGCGAAATTTGTAGAGCCTGGTTTATAAATAATTTTAAATTCCTTTTCTGATGGTACATTATTATTATCCACGGCAAATATTTTAAGCCTGTTCTCACCTGAATTAAGGAAAATATTCTCTCGGAAAGTATATCGTCTGTTTCCGGGATTGAGCGCGCTTTGTACTTTTCCGTCAAGCGTTATTTTAATCTGATTTAATGACTGGTCGTCAAATATTAAAATATCCGGTGTAAAGTTTGGCTGTGTTACAATCTGTTGATAATTGTCAAAGAATATTTCCGGCTCTGTATTACCCCGGGTGCCAGTAATACCAACCATAGGATTCGCAACTGGAATGTTTTTTCCCTTTACAATCTGTGTAATCGTCGTCTGTTCATGTATTCGGTAGTTTATTGATTTTTGCATACTTGGAAAATCCGCCTGAGAAATATGAGCGGAAAATATTAATTTTCCTGTGGGCATACCTGATGGAATTGTGAATGTAAACTTACGACTTTCGCTACCTCCTGGTGGAATTGTACCGATTCTATTTGTTTTTGGAAAATATGACTGTAACATGGGTGCTTTTGTATTTAATGTAAACTGCACATTTTGGGCTTCAAGTTTTCCTTGATTTCTTATAGTAAATTCCAAATCAATAGTCTCTCCTTGCTCAATCGTCCCTGATTGGTTAAAATCAAGCACTTTATCGCTAAGGTTTAATTGGGGTGATATTTTATCCAGTTTAAGTATTTCTGTTTTTGTTAAACCCTCAAAATTTGCTTGTTTCATTTCAATTTGAAGTTTTATATCAGGTTCTTGAAATGACCTCGGAATATTAATATATATTTTTTGTGCAGTCATGCTATCACTCTTTTTTATTGTTCCTAAGGAGAGATTGTTATTGCTTAGTTTTATTCCTGATGTTGTAGTCACTTTAAGTTGTACGTTTTTTGCATCCAATCTGCCGATATTTTTAGGTTTAATTCTAATTGGATAAGACTTACCGTTATTAATAATATCAGGGGTTTTAAAATCATAAGAAAGTACTGGTACATTAATAGCTGTTGGCACACTGTAATCTTTATTAAATTTGTGTGTTCCGAGTTCATCACTAACAGTTAGCTGGTAATCAATCTTCTTTCCACTAAAAGTTTGAGGTATCATAAAAACTACTTTCCCTTTTTGTGTCTTCCCAGGTAAGATTGTACCCAGATTATCTATCAAAGAAACACTTTTTAGTCCAGATGAAAATAATTTCAATTTAAGTTTTGACTTAATGGCTTTTCCAACGCCAGTATTTTTTATATAAGCAATAATTTCTACTGTCTCGCCATTTTCAGGGATTCCATTTCCGTTTCCTATTGCTTGTCCAATATTAGCGTCATTAATATCTACAGTTTCAATTTTAAACTTAGCTTTATCCAAATGGTGCGTTGAAATTTTCATATTTACAGGTCGTGAATGATTACCACGCTTTTCTTCAGCTTGAATAAAAAAATTGGCTATTCCATCAGAAATAGTAATAGGTGCAAATATTTTAAATTTCTTTTTAATTTTATTCTGGGGTAAAATAGTACCGATATTTATAATTTGATCATATATTATTCCCATGTAATTACTTTTTAAAATTAGATTTACATCTAAAGCTTTTCCTTCACCAATATTTTCTGTCTTTACGATAATCAGAGAGTTTTCTCCACCATCAATAATTTTATTAGGATTCCATGATTTACTATCATCAAACATACAGTCAATTTGTAGTGTCGGTGGTTTTATTGATGAATAATATTCATTTAGTTCAGAAAAAAAACTGACAGGAACCGTAGTTTTCCCTAAATTTTTATTTGCAATATTAAATTGGAAGGATATAACTTTTGCTCGTGGAGATGTGTTATTGAAAGGTACTAAATCGATTTCAAATATTCCTTTATTATCCGTAATAACTTCCCATTGCTTTGTATTATTTGCTTTTATATTAATTTTAGTATTTCGAAGTAAACTTTTTACATCAAAAGCGTCTATATAACTGTGGGATTTACCATTACCATTGATTTTTATTTTTTTAGGTAGTGCGTAGTCTTTATCTAATATTTTTACACCTACCATTTCAAGAGACATAATGATAGTAGAAGATATCCCTATTCCTGATAATGTGTAACCAATCCAGTGTTGATTTTCATTTAAAGCATACTCATTTAATGCTAGCCCTCCAGCAACAATCAAGGCCCCTGCTGAAAAAATACTTAAAGGATTATATTCATAAGCATCATATATAACCTGATCCGTCTGTTCTTTTATTAGCAGCTTTATAAATTTGAATTTTTAGAACTGGATTTTCTACAGTAGGTTTTGAAATTACGTTAAAGGTGGTTTTGTCTCCAATAGTCTTAATCTTTGTGTTTTTTTGGCCAGTTTGGGACAATATTCGTTGATAGGAAGTGCATCCAATAAGTAATATTATTCCCATAAGTGTAAAATAATATTTTTAATTTTAAACATTTGCTTTCACCTATAGATATTATGTTCAATAATATTTAACTGCTGTTTTCGTTTTATCTACTTGATTTTTATTTTAAGAATTCAATATCCTGACTAAATGAGCCCTGAAAGTCCGGGTTCTGATTACCCCCAATATATTTGTCTGCTGCCTTTGGGACTTCGTGTTTTAGATATTCCTGTAATTGACTATTGGTTAATTTTCCATCTTTTAACCCTTTTAAAAAATAGTAAGTAAATAACCCATGTTTCATTGACTCAAGAGGGTAACTGACTTGATCTTTTGTTGCGGCTGAATAGACAAATGTGTTTGAAGAGGCCAAAGGTTTTTCCATGGATAATTGGACGGCCCGTGTGCCTTTCGCAATATATTCAATTCTCTTGTTTCTCCCGTTTTTACCACTAAAGCAAGCGTCAAGTACCAGATATATTTTATGAGAGCTATATCGTGAAAGTTGTTTATAAAGATCGCTCAGTAAATAACCGGTATCTTCTAGCGCTTGTGCATCCCCATCCCAGGGGATTAAATAATTTTTCCAATTATCATCTAGCTTAACCGGCGTGCCATGTCCCGCATAATAAATAAATATTTTTTTAATTTCAGGATTGTTGCGGAGCTTCTTTTTTAACTTACTGCCAAAGTTTTTTTTCAATCCGGAATAAGTAGCGTCGCTATCCAGTAGGATTTTAATATTTTCTTCAGGTACGCCAAAAAACTCTTTAATGTATTCAGAAACTACATATGCGTCACGTTTAGCGTATGTTACAACGGGTAATGCATCTTTGTAATTTTCAATTCCAATAATTATTGCTAAAATATCATTTCCCGAAATATTTCTTTTGGGTATTTCTTCAATATCAATATTATAGGGGTCTAAAGAAATGCCCGCCAAACCTTCGGCTATTGGGTCATAAAAAATTTCATATATTTTTTCACTCGGTTTATTTTGGTTGTCAACGGCAAATATACGTATTATATTTTTCCCTTTTCGCAAATTTAAAGAGCCACGGAAGTCATAATACCATTCTGATAATTTTTTATCTTCCCGGGTTTGGCCGTTAAAAATAATTTTAACTTGTCGCAGCTCATCATCATCACGCACTGAAATTTCCGGGATGTACTTGGATGTGGATACCCTTTTTACATAATTGTTAAAACTAATTTCCGGTGACTTGTTATTGTTTTGTAAATTTGGCGAAAAAGCCGTTAACGATGGTAGTTGAGTCCCCTCAATTATTTTCGTTATCGCGCCCAATTGCTTAATAGTAAATGGGGCAATTTTATTTACCGACGAAAAGTCTGCTTGATTTACTCGTGCTTGCAAATTATACTTTCCTGCTTTCATTCCGGAAGGAACATCGAAAAGCAGTGTTCGTGTTTCCATTCCGCTCGGAGGGATATTGCCAAGTACTTCCTTTTTTGGAAATTGAGATTGCAGTAAAGAATTATTAGTAGAAACAATCAGTTGTACATCGTTGGCGTCCAAACCACCTTTGTTTTTTATTTTAACAGTAAGTTCTACCGACTCACCTTGCTCAATAGTAGCAGAGCGGTTCGCGGCAATAATTGTGGATTCAATATATAATTTGGGCTCTATTAAATGTACCGGGATATTCTCGTTATTGGTAAATCCGTTAAAATTAGTTTGTGTTAGTTCTATCTTAACAGGCAGGATTTTTTTATTATATGTCCGAGGAATCTCAATCAAAATATCTTCTGTATTTCCTTTAGAATTCTTCTTTATTAGATCATAAGAATAATTGTTTTTTCTTATGATCGCGCCGACGGCGTCAACTGTCATTTTTACTCTTGTAGCATCAAGTAGGCCTTTATTGACCGGAATTATTTTAATAATAAAATTCTGTCCATTATTAATATATTGAGGTGTTTCAACTTTATATGTCAGCAATGGTGTGTTTATTGCTGTTGTCAAAGATTCGATCTGATTTAGAAATGCTGATCCGAGTTCTTCTGAAATTTGAACTTTATAATCTATACTGGTTTTGTCAAAGGTTTGAGGAGTACTAAATACAACTTTTCCCTTTTTTGTTTGCCCCGGCATAATGGTCCCAAGGTTAACCTGGTTTGAAATAGAGTTTATTTGCCGGGATAAAAAATCTGTTTTTAACTTTGAATTTATAGCTTTACCGACACCGCTATTCTTAACGTAAATATTTAACTCTACTGTTTCTCCATTTTCTGGGATTCCATTTCCATTTCCTTTTGCGCGGCCTGTATGGGCATCGTTAATATCGATTGATACAATTTCAAATATTGGTTTGTTCAGATGTTTAACATTAACATGTAGGTTAATAATCTTGGAATCCCATCCGCGTTTTTCGATGGCTTTTATTGAAAACAGAGCTTTTCCATCTTTAGCGTTTAAATCAACCAAAAGAGGGATGGAATATTCTTTTTCACTAGCGGATGGGATATTTCCAATACTTTTTACATCGGTAATTTGGATATCATGGTTGTTCTTTTCTATCATTAATTTCACATCGTATCCGGCACCCTTGCCACTGTTTTTTATTTTTATGTCCAGAAATGCTTTTTCTCCTCCGTCTAATATATTATTTGGGAAAAAGCTTTTTTTATCATTAAAGGTAACATCTAAAGAGAGGGACGCGGGTAGGCTTCGAGCTTCTTTTATTGTGGGGACTTCTTCTAAATCCCATACTTCAGCTTTGTTATTACTAAAACCACACGCAAGGTATTGGCCATCCGGGCTTATACCCATTGAAAGTACGTTAACAGATGAAGCACTAAGAGTGGCTTGCTGTCGCAGGTCATAAAAGTTATAAATGTTTATTTGTCCAAGCCTGTTGGCGCTAAATAGGTGCTTGCTGTCTGGTGATAATGCCAGGGCGTTTACACTCAATTCACTTTGCCTAAAGGATTTTATTACATTTTTCGTCGCAATATCGTAGACAATTATAGTACCATCTTTATCAGCGGAAATAATCCGGGTGTCGTCATTTGAAAAAATAGCAGTAGTAACAGGCGCCGAGTGCTCGTTATGTGCAGCTAATAATTTACCAGTTTTTGTATTCCACATTTTTATTTCTTCATCCTCACTGCCTGTGATAATTACAGAGCCATTATGGGAGAAGCTAATACAGTTTATAGGTGCGGAACTTGCCTGCCAGGTATTTTGGATGGACCAGCTATCTGTATCCCAAAGCATCACGGCCTTATCAGAACTGCAGGAAGCAAGTACCTTTCCATCGGGGGTAAAAGCAATATCAGTAACCCGTTGCTTGTGCCCCTTTAATGTAGATAGCAACCGGTAAGAAGGACCATCCCAGACTTTAATAGTTTTATCCCAACTGGCGGAAGCAACAATAGTGGAATTTGGTTTAAAAGCAACATCGCTGATATAATCCCGGTGGGCCTGAATTTTTTTATTTTGCCGGAAATAACCATTTACGCCCTCCCAAATTATTAGGTTTGATCCACCTCCCGTGGCAAGCAACTTACTGTCCGAACTAAAAGATACGCCATTTACCCAAAAGTTGTGGCCTGTCAATATTTTATCCCCACACAGTATGGTGGTTGCCAGTGATAAAATCAGAGGTACTATTAACCACTTTTTTGTATGCATAATAATCCCATTCGTTTTAAAAAACTATATCAATTCCAAATCGGGTTGCAGCCCCGCGAACTTCTATATCTGTATATTCCAGTCATTCTTGCAATACTTCATATTTCTTATCGTTTTCCATATAGCTTGGTGAGTCTGAAAAAGAAAATCTGTGATAACCAAAATCCGCAAAAAGGGCAAACTTTCTGCCTAACCAATATTTTAAACGGGTAAAAAAGTTATACTGAAATCCAAACTCGGCGCCTGTAGTGCCGCTTTCTACTCCATCATAAAAGTCACGCGTTAAACCGAATCAAATTCCTCTGCCCAGACCGATAAAAAACTCCAGCTGCTCAGCGATCAACTCAATGTTTTTAGCCGCTTCAACATTAATAAAAAACGGGGTAAAGACGTCTTCGATCAACAGAACGCCGATACCGGCACTCGCGTAATAGTCAGCGTATTTTTAGCTCAGAATATCGAGGTTTATCATCGACGCAGAGTTTATTGTAACGCCGCCTTCATTCCTGCTATCGGCGGAGGCGGAAATACCAATTATATAAGATGGTTGATAGGCGCATGTTAATAAATAGTTTTGTTTTGAACGAGGGCGCCAATTTGTGGGTTGCCTTGGATTACCTCTGCCTCTGAGCTTTGCGCGTTTGTACTGACCACTTCAATAAGCGCGATTCGGCCCTCTGTGTCATAAACCCCAAACCGTTGCCCTAGTTCTATGTTTTGATCAGAACCAGCATCGATTATAAAATTATTTGAGTTTGAATCAATTATCCTTGCCTGTAAGGACAAATTATCTTTTATGTATTCAATGATCCTTATATTGGGGTCCTCGAAGGAATAATGGTTATTAAAGGTAAATCCCAGTTTATTCTCATTATTCTTTAAATCGTATAAATCAATTAAGTATGTGGCATTAACAGTCGGATCACCATTTATAATCATTGATCCCACTTCCCACCGGATTATAATTTTTGATGGACTTGTCTGCATCATTTTCGTCTTGTACATGAATAAAGCGTTTACCGAGTGACGAACGGATTTCATTTACCAGATTTTTTTCCTTTTCTTTGAGTTCTTCTATTTTATTTTTTAAATCCTTGGCATAGGTACCGCTCACACTTTTAAATATTTTTTCCTTCACCCGGTTAAAGGAGGCTTCCTGGGCGCCTAGCTGAACAATAAATAAGAACAGTATATTAAAAATTAAAAGTTTTTGTGACTTGGTCATAATTAATCCCCCCACCTCAACAAGCTTTTTGGACAATATCGTTGGAGTTAAAAAATAATATCAATCCCAAAACGAGGGGCAAATCCTCCAACTTCTACATCGGTGAATTGCAGTTGATCATTTGATACATCAAGATCATCTTTTGAAAATGAAAAGTTACTATATCCAATATCTGCAGTTAAGGCCATGTGTTCGCTTATAAAATAACGCAATCCAGAGAAAACTTTGAAAATGTAGGTAGCTTCCCCACGTGTCTGGCTTATTTTTTGTTTTTCCGTGTTATAATATTTTCGAAAAAGAAGTCTCCCAAGTCCTGCTTTTACACCAACATATAGTTCTAGGCTTTCAGGAATAAGTTCAATGTTTTTAGCGATTTCAAAATTAAAATAAAAAATTCTAAAAACATCGTCTACAAGGACAATCGATGCTCCTAAACTCATATAATGTGACATATAGTGATAGGAAAGATAATCGATATTTATTGTAATTGCCGATTGAACATTTTTAAATATTTTACCAGTATTTTCCTCATATAGAGGGTTCTTTTTTACAGAAACTGTTTGGCCTATAACCACCGAAACTTTAGGAAAGTTTTTGAGACGATAGTTTATCTCCTGAACAGTCATGCCAATTTCTGGTTTACCAGAAACCAATTTTGCAATGGAGGTGTTATTATCTAAAGAAGTTACTTCTACAAAAGCAATAGCATCCGGATCGAGGGAATAAACACCCATCCGTTGTCCAATGTCAATTCCATGTTTCTTACCAATATCCAATAGGACTTCATTTTGAGTAATTGAAATTATCCTTCCTATGAGTGGGGAATTATCTAAAGTGTAGTTTACTATTATCCGATCTAAATCTGAGCGATCATAAAAATTAATTTGAGGAGTCAAACGATTGTTTTTATGGTCAATTAAATTAACGGTACAACTAAAGATACGAAACGATTTATCACCCTTATAATAATGGAAAGACGTAACGACTTTAAGGGTTTTATCCGCTGAATCTTCTTTATAAACAATATCAAACCGCTTTTTTAACCCTATAAACAGTTTTTGTTGAAGTTCTTCGTTTAACTTTTTAGCCTCATTTTCATGGTATCGAAAATCTTTGTCATCAGGGTTCCCTTCTATTAAAATATAAAGCTTCTCTTTCTCACGGTTAAAAGCTGCAATTTGGGCATCTAATTGTGTGTTCATAAAAAAAACTGCCAAAAAAAACAATACTGTAGCTTTTGCTGTGTTCATCGTATTATTACTTATCCTGTTATATAGTCTTAACATTTATTTTCTCCAATAATAATTAAATTGAACCTGTCCCCAAATCGTCCAGAAGCCATTTGTTGCCCGTTATAATAGCATCTGCAATAAGCCGTAAATCATTATCTTCAACACATATGGAATCCTGCCGGATAAGCGCCTTGCTAAATTGAAATAGTAAGCGCTTTGGTTTTAACTGTGTATCATCTTTATTGATAATCGCCCTGACGCAACGCGGAAAAATAGGGCCATAAACCTCAATTTCTTTTTTTAAAATAAGGCTTTTTGCAAATTGGCCTAATATAGAATCCGGAACAATGTTGACGTCGTTCTCAATCAGGGCAATGGCCATTTCTTTCCAATCTTCAGGATCAAATCCGTCAATAAAATGAGGCGGGTCATCCAGCCTTTCATCATAATTATAGCGATATTTCATATTCTTTTGCCTTTAAAAAAAGGTCTATAACATAACCGGAACAAAAATACTTAAACGTATTTTCCATATTATACCTTAACCGAGTAATTGACAACCAACATTTAAAAGCTATATCTCAGCCGAAAAAACAGGCCCATACCAACAACCAGCACGATCCCGTACGCTACCATTCATTGCCTGCAGTTTCCCTTTCTATAACCCGTGGTAATAACTATTTGGTGTTATCTATTTTAATTGGGGATTGCACTAAATATCAGATACACTTAAGGGTTGTTTATAAAAATAAAGTACGCTGCTTCCTATGAGAATAAGTACTCCTATGGCTATTATAAATTGGGATAGTTTTTGATATCCATACCCGCTTCTCTGTTAGGTGTATTAAAATTGGTTCAAAGGACCTTTTGGATTAAATGGTCACCTAAATTAGTTAATACATCCGTCCACTCTCCCGCCGTTCTATCTCAAATGAAACCAGATAGCCCAGTAAGATTTGGATAAATCCAACCGGGCTTAAAATGATTGTGGCAATCAGAATGAAACCAATAACATTGTTTATTTTTAAAAGAAATTTTATTTTTTCTAACATGGTGATTTTAATGGTTAGGAATGATCCTATTGAATTCAAAAAGGGTGCCAAAAATATAACATTATGTTTCTTAAGGGGTTATAAAAATTATAGTTGAAAATGTTATCCAAACTGTCAAACCGGTTTTACAATAGGGAAGGTAAATAACTTATAAAATGTGGGCTATATTATTCATAACTACTTATAAACAAAGGGGTTGAGAAGGTGTAAAATGATTTTTACAGGGGGGAGAAAGTGGAAACCTGCCAGGTTTTCAATACCTGGCAGGTTTAATTAATTACCTTCTTTTTCCCGGCTAAAAAAGTTTGCAGGGTTTGCCGTGATACACCTATTTCTTTGGCCGTTTTGGAAATATTGCCCTGGTTCCTGAGAAGGGCCTCGTTATAAAATTTTTTTTGGAATTCAGTTAAAACTTGTTCGCGTGCGCTCTGGTAATCGGCAAGCTCTTTTGGGGTTTTCTTTTCTAATCCAAGGTGCACTGGCCGGATGGTATCACTCGGCGTAAGTGCTGCCGCTCGCTCAATTACATTTTGCAGTTCACGGATATTGCCCGGCCAGTTATATGCCTTCAACAACCGGTTGCAATTATCGTCAAGCCTTTTTTCGTTTTCCGAAGATTGTTTTAAAAAAAGTTGTGTAAGGGGAATAATGTCCTCACATCTTTCTCGCAGAGGTGGTACATAAATTGTAAAAACCGCCAACCTGTAATATAAATCTTCTCTAAATTTTTGCTCCATTACAAGTTGGGCCAAATCGGATTTTAAGGCGACAATAATGCGCACATCAACAGAAAGCATCGTCGTCCCCCCAATCCGCTCAAAGCTACTGTCCTGTAAAACACGCAACAACGCCGCCTGGCCTTTAGGCGATAAATCTTCCAACTCGTCCAGAAAAATAGTGCCGCCGTTTGCCGCCTCAAACTTACCGATCTGTTTTTGATAGGCGCCGGTAAAGCTCCCTTTCTCGTGGCCAAAAAAAGTGCTCTCAAATAGAGTATCCTGAACAGCGGCACAGTTGACTGCTATAAAAGGTTTGTTTGCCCTGGCGCTCTGGCCATGGATAAAACGTGCCACTACTTCTTTGCCGCTGCCCGTTTCGCCATATACAATTACACTGGCCATTGAGCGTGAAGCTGTGTGGGCCAGTGAAAACATACTTTTACTGAGAGGGGATTCGGCAATATAATTGACATCACGACCTGGAATAAATTCTGAAAAGGCTATATGGTTTTTAAGAAGCTTTTTTAGGTTTTCTATCTTGTCCGATTTTACAAAAAAATCATCGGCGCCCCTCTTTAAGGCAGATTTATAAATTGTGTGCGAATCTAAGTTTGTGACCATAATACAAATTGTATTATGGGAAATTATTTTAATCCGGGTTAAGAGCTCCAGTCCTTCCTGCTCCGTCTTCATGGAGATGTCTAAAAGGGCAACGCCGGGCTTTTCCTTCAGGATACGCTCAAAACCCTCTGTGCTACTTGTGGCTGTTAAGACTATATACTCATCACTTAATTGTGCTTTATAGGCCCTTAAAAAAAACGGGTCGTCATCGATCATAATAAGTTTTGTTTTTTGCATATCAAACCATTTTTAACTGTACTGTAAATTCTGCGCCTAGGGTTGGTTGGTTTATGGAAACTGAAATATCACCGCCCCATTTTTTTAATAGTTTTTTATTATGGGCCAACCCTAATCCCGATGATCCTTTAGTTGAATAGCCTTCGATAAATATATTTTCATGGTCACCTTTTTTAAGGCCTTGACCGTTATCACGAATAATTAGATTACAAAAGATGCCTTTATCCTTCTCAATTGTTATCCAAATATTTTCCGCGCCGGCTTGTACCGAATTTTGAAGAAGGTTTTCTAAGACCTGTGCAAGATCGGTCTTCCGTATGATAACATTTATATTTTCCCGATTGGTTCTATTGTTGATGGCAACATTTTTAAATAAGGTGTAATTTTGGAAAACACGATTAATTTCCGGGACAACGGCAATCGTAAATTCTTTGTCAACCTCAGTCTGGACTTCTTTTAAAAGGTTCTTTACTGTTTTAAACTCATTCCCAATAAATATCGTGTTTTCTTTGGGAAGAACTTTTGCTGAAAAAAGTCCAAAGAAGAATGTCCTGCTTTTTACATACAGGGATTTTTTATTTCTAAGTTTTAGGTACGACTTTTTTAAAGCATATGCCGGGGTTTTATTTTTTAACAGTTTAATTGCTAACCTGTAAATAGCACTTATATTGGGCAGTGTGATGTCCCGAAAATACGCCCATTCATCCTCTAAATCTATTCCAAGGTTGCTAGGGTTATTAATGATAAATAGCAGGTGGTCAATATTGTTAAGCCCTGAGCGGCTGTGCCTAAATTGTGCCAATAAATCGGAAAGTTTATCATTGGCAATCTCTTCATAACTGATTTTAATATATCTGTTTAAAACCATAAAGAGCAACAAGCCAATAATAACAGAAATATAAGCTGCCAAATAAATGATATGTGAACCTGTACCCGGATCGATAAGCATTAGTGTTGTGACGAAAACAACTGTTGCGCTAAAAAAGAAAAATAACAAATGATAGTTTCTCCAAACCGTGTATTTTTTTATCAGAAGAAAACTTAGGGCAAGTAAAAAGAAGAAGAGAGTGGTATTGATTGTATAGTCTTTCAAACGCGGGCTAAAAAACAACTTTTGCATGTAATTGTTTAATCTGTAAAGAAAGCCGGTCTCAAAAGAAACTGGGTATGTAATTAGTGTTCTTTGCCCGATGGGAAGGTTCTCTTTCTCAATGATGGTACCATCAGGGAAAGTGACTATGGCTTTGTACTTGTTTTTTTTGTTTACCCCAAAGTGCGCATTGGGATAGATGTTAGCGTTATAGCCGTTATGGTTACGGATCTCTTTATATCCCGCCAGGCTGATGCCACAATCATTTATCGCGTATAGCTTAACTTGAGCCCCAATGGCTTTTGTGTTGCCCAAACGGTTCTCAAGTTCGATTCCTATATAATTACCTGTATTTAAACCATTTTCCAGAATGTTACTCTGCCCGATATAATTATTGACCGTTACCAGCTCTAAATCACCGTCATTATCAAGGTCTTCCAATAGGCCTGTAACCGAGTAGGTTAAATCATTTAATGGAAGGGCGAGTGAATCGATTAAAAATGTTTCCCCTTTAATATTCCAACAAATATAATTTTTACCAAGGGTGGTAATATATGCATCTTGCCAGCCGTCCAGATCAATATCGCCCCAGGCAGCGCTATAGGCAAGCCAGGATTGGTTTAAGCCAGAAGGGGCGCTTACATCTTTAAAGGTTTGCCCATCGATATTCTTAAATAACTTTGTGGGGCTGGCCCGGTTTAGAAGTAAAAAATCTGTAAGGCCGTCATTGTCAAAATCGGCAAAGGAAATGGACTGTGTAAAAAAATCGAAACGGGAAGTTAATTGTGGGGAGAGGCTGCTTCTTTCGATAAACTTAATGCTGTCTTTATCTGAAATATTCTCAAAATAACGTAGCGGCGCAAACCAGCTGAACAAAAATAAGTCGGGTAGTCCGTCATTGTTCATATCGGCCAAAGCGGTTTTAGCCCCTATTTTTTTTGTGGGGAGGCCTGGTACATCCTTAAGGTTTTCAAAATGCCAGAACGTCTTGTTTTTTAAGATCGAAAGTTTTCCTGTTTCGTCGCCTGCCACCAAATCCAGCCAGCCATCCTTGTTTAAGTCTACGGCTTGGATTTCATTGATCCGGCCTTTCAATTCAAAGTGGCTTATTTCGGTGATATTGGTAAACCGGTCGTTCCCAGTGTTTTCATATACCTTGCATTTACCACGTAGCGCTGCCATAATTGCATCCTGATCGCCGTCATTGTCCATATCCGCAAAGGTGACTGCCGAATCCCAGGAAGTGTTTGGGTCGATGGGCGAACCAATAAGGTTTCTTTTATGGTTTATATCAAGCATATGTTTTTTGGTGGAGTAAAAAGCATTTGGTGTTTCAAAGCCGGCCATGTATAACTCAGGTTCCCCGTCCCTGTTTTTGTAAACGGCAATTGATGAAAGGAAGCCACGCATGGTACCATAATCCTGAATATAGATAGATAGTCTTTTGTTGAGTGGAACTCCTAATTTTTTGGGCCCACTATAATAGATTGTCCTGTTTTGTAAAAACAATTGCTCATATTTGCCTAGTTCCATAATTATGCTTATAGGGAGTGCTTTTCCTGCGTATATTTCCTGATAGTAATCATTTTTAAAAAGTGAATCGCCCCGGGTGTAAAAAATATGATCCCCATCTGTCTTGCTTAACAATTGATCAAATTTGGGCTGTGAAAGTAGTTGACTTCCGGAAAGGGTATTCAGGGTCAATTCTCCCCGGGTGTTAAAACTTAAAACAGAATCTTGATTTATGATTTTGAGTTTTATGGTCTTAGCTGGCATGTCAAATACCCTTTGCCAAGAACCACTTTTAAAATGATAGACAATGTTTTTGTTATAGTCACCGCTACGAAGGCTAAAAACAACAATACATTCCGTTGGGGAAAGAGCTTTTATCATTCGCGGGCTAGAGTTTACGGGTGTGGCAATGTTCACATACTTTTTGCCGTTAAAATAAATAAATGTGCCCCAGTCACCACCCGCAAAAAAAGTGGAGTCACTCAGAAAAGAAAAGGTATTTAAAAGAGAGGGTTGGTTCAGTTTTACATTTACCCATTTAACTCCATTAAAATGCCAGGCCTCAGTTTTATAATAATGGTCATCTTTTTGATAGAATACCCAAATATTTTTAATTGACCGCGCTACAATTTTGGTAAGTAGCATTTTGGCTGGCAGGGCGGGGCTAAATTTATGCCACGTTCCCCCTTGCCATTCTAAAAGGTTGCCATCCCACGTCCCTGCAAGTACTTGTGATGCCGAAATTTTTGAAAAAACATTTACTTTATATTCATTTAGTTCCGGAAAGGTCCGTACTTCCGCCTTGATGGCCGAGATTAGGATAAAGAGGAGCAAAGCTAAGATGAAACGAATATACATATATAGGAGAGGGTTTTATCTGGACACTAAATTAATATAGGGAACTTAAAAATATAATATAGAATAATATTTTTGGCAAAACATGAATTTATAAATAAAAAAATAGCATGATTTTAGGGTATTTTTAGGGTTGTTTCCCGGATCAATATAAAACAAAAACGGGCTGTTATAATTTGGTGTTTTGATCGTTTACAGGGACGGGGAATTAGTGAAACAATTTAGGAAGGCTTCTTTTTTAATAGGCTTGGTTAAAATACTTTTAATATTGGTATGGTCGATATCTTTTTGGAGCTCATCTAAATTAAAGGAACTAAGAACAATAATTTTTAGAAAGGAGTAATGTGCAGATATTTTATTTAATAGTTTTATAAAGGATGCCTGAGGTTGGTTTAGCCTAAAAATAATAAAATGATATTTGTCTTTATCGAGAAATTTCACCAATGTGTTTTCGCAGGCACATACTGAAGCGTCCTGAAAAAGGTTGACTGTTTTTAACGCTTTTTAATGTGTTTTTTACATTAAAAAGGGCTGTTCTTGTTCTTGTTTTTCAGCAGCGCTGCTGAAATTTTTTTTCGGGTAATACGCCTTCCATTTTCGCTGT
>JAJRVW010000127.1 GCA_024277115.1 Calditrichota bacterium | reverse complement strand
TTTTCAGTAGGCCAAAGTATAACGGTCACGGCAACTTTAAAAGACCAGCTTCTCTTGGCCGATCTCAACAACGATGGGTTTCAGGATGTCTTGCTTTATGATTCCAATAAAATTATAAGTGTTTTAAACTTTTCGAGCGGGACAACATTTAGTTTTAGCCCAAGTGGGGCGGCGTATAATTCATTCGGGATAAAGCAGGTTCTTGTTTTTAACTTCGATAATAACAGCCAGCCCGATATGCTTGTTTTAAACGACTCGCTGGCAACACATCAGGATATAAATGACCTAAGTTTCGGATTAAATTTTTATTATATCGAGACGTTTACCGACCTGCAACGCGTTGCCGTGGGCGATGTGGACGGGAATGGATTGCCCGATATTTTGGGGACAACCTCAAGCGGTGCCTTGTCCTACTACCAGGGCGTGACCGGTGGTTTTGGAGTTCCGTCGACCTATGCAAATTCAGCTTCGTATCGGGATGTTTTTATTGCCGATCTTAACCAGGACAAGAAACAGGATATTATCGTGTTAAAAGATGACAACCTCGATCTTTATTCTGTAAACCAAAACAACCAAACCCAGCTTGTAAAGGCCGCCATCTCGCCAATATTCCAAAACAAATCCGCTTATATCGAAGATGTTTTACTCCACGATTTTGGAGGCCAGGTGGGTGATTTTAACAATCCCGCACAATACGACCTTGTTCTTCTTACTCAAGACAGCTCAGTCAAAATATTTGAAAACGACCAATTTCAGGCGGGCGGTTTTAATTTTACAGAACGTGAAGATAAGCAAATAAAATTACCCTACGCAGCAAATGGTTTAATCCATTGGGACGCAAACCGTGACGCAAATCTTGATATTTTGACTTTTAGCCGTGATAATGGCCACTTCCTTAATATAATCAATAAAAGCTGGACACCATTTATTACCGAATTATTTACCGAGTCCGAAGGTGTGCGTATAAATTGGGCACAGTTCCCAACAAATTTTGGCAGTTTTGATTATTACAGGCTGTACAGGGATTCAACAGGTGGCCCGGCCGATACGTTTGCCACGCAGTCCGGTATACAGATTTTTGAGACTTTTAATCAAAATGATACAACATTTCTTGATAAAACCACCGAGCAGTTTCAGCATTATAATTATTGGGTGGAAGCAGGCTTTAACAGCAGCGAGTCGAGCGGCCCTTCACCATTTCAATCAATCGATTTGGTAAAATTTATAAGCGGTGATTTTTCTGGGGTTATTTCGGATACGATTAATGGATTTGCCATATTGGATTCCATTGTTGTGCCGGCAGCCAATAACCTGGTTATTGAGCCCGGTGTTCAATTTGTATTTGATGATAAGGCCGAGTTTAATGTACATGGCGGCCTGCACGTTAATGGTACAGAAAGCCAAACAGTGGAATTTCATGTAGAACGTTTTGGTTTTGACTCGGTAGAAACGCAAAAAATATGGCGCGGTCTTCGTCTCTACCCATCTATCGATACAGTGCGGTTCAACTGGTTTTCCTTTGATGGCGCCGATACGGCAATCGCAGCAAAAGACAGGCCGCTTCAGATGCGCTTTGGACGTATTGGTCAAAATAAAACGGGGATTGTTTTTTTTGGTGATTCGCTTTATCTCTCCAATGTTGTGATGGATTCAAACCAAATTGGGGTTGATGTAAGTGGCCCAAGCCGGTCGTTAATAAAAAATGTAAATTTTCTTGCAAACCAGCAGGTCGGCATTAAAGCTGCCAGCCCTGCCAAAGTAAATATTCGGAATGCCATCATCTGGGACAACCTTGTAAATGATGTGGCAATTCAGGGTGGGGCACAGGTCAACCTGTCTTATAGTAGCATAAATCAAATTCTCGGCAGTTTTTCCAGTCTGGAACTAAACCGGACCAATCCCCCAGTCTTTTTACCACCGGATTCCGGGTTTTATAGACCCGACCCACTTTCGCCAACAGTGGATGCGGGCGACCCCAATGATGACTTTAGTTTAGAGCCTCTGCCTAATGGTGGTCGGATTAATCAAGGCCTCTTTGGTGGCTCCATGTTTGCGACCCAGTCTTTCCGTGCAAAAGCGGTCTCAGTTCTGGATACTCTTTTTGCTTCGGCCAAAATCGGGGAATCGGATACGCTTGTATTTGATATCCGAAATATTGGAGCGGCCGATTTAAACATCAGCGCAATGAGCATTAAAAATAATCCGGACCGGTTTATATTTATTGGCAGCACAGTTGCCCAAATCCTCCCTGGCCAGGCTGGGGCATTCTCGCTTGTTTTTTCACCGCTTCTAAGGCAGGAATATGGCGATACACTTTTTGTCACCAGCAATGATCCGGCAAATCCGTTATTGGCCATTCCGTTATTTGGCCACGGTTTAAACAGTCTGCCGTCGGTCACGAACAGCCCGGATACGACCGCCCTTACAGGCAGGGAATATTCTTTTATTGTAAACACGCAGGATGATGACAACGATGATGTGACAATTTCATTTACTACGAAACCTGCTTGGCTTAACCTGGGCAATGGAAATGAATTACGCGGCACGCCCACACCGGCCGATGCAGGACAGAATCCTGTCGGATTAAAAATTACGGATTCTTTTGGCGGGGCAGTAGATTTTGATTTTACCATAAATGTTATTGTGGATAATATTGCGCCGGTTTCTACAGCGGTACCCGATACGGCCATCTACACCAATGTGCCTTTTGTATTTACCTGGAAGGTTGATGATAGCGATGGGGACACCCTTGTCTACACAGATAACAGCCCGCTTTTTGTAATCAGTCCGGATTCGGGCCAGATTAGTTTTACGCCACAAATTGCAGATACCGGCAATTATGAAATTATTTTACAAGCCAGCGACGGCAAGCAAACTATCAGTGATACCTTTGCCTTGGTTATAAAACTAAACTTTATGAATGCGCCTGTTAACCTGGTCCTTAACCCTTCGGATAAAGCGGTTGCCGTTGATTTTAATATCGGCGAGAATGATTTATATACAGGTACGCTGGTTCGTTATGCTTTTGAGGGGCCCGTTTTGTCCCCGACAGATGGCATCTTGCGGATTGATTCTATATTTACGGCGAATAAAGATGAACGCATTCTAATTGATGGGTTGGGAATTAATCAAACTGTTTATATTTCGGTGTTTAACTATTTTAAAGCGGACGGGACTATTTATTCTGAAGCATTAAGTGATACAACCGCTACATTGGCGCCATTGGTTGAGATAGATCAAGGGTCGCGAAGGATTACCCTGCCCGTTGACCAGATATCTTCTCAGAAAATCCAGTTAAATAATCTTGGCGGTGGCACATTAATCGCCCGTTTTGCTTACCAGCCCGATTCCCTAAGCGATGTTTGGTTTGATATGGATACGACCGAACAGGTGATTGCACCTTTTGATACGGGTTATGTAAATTTCGAGGTTCATCCCAATAAATTCTTACGCGGAACTTCCGTTGATAAAAACCCGGTACAGGTTATATTAATTTCCAATGACCCGACGGATAACACATTTACGTTTAATATAATTCTGAATCCGGTATTTGATGACTTTGCCCCCCAAATTGTAGTAACGGCGCGTTCAGATTCACTGGTTCGTGAGTCCTCGTTTGCCGTACATTTTTATGCTGATGACACGACGGGTTATCCGATTGGCGAACCTGAAAATAGTTTGTATAAACATTATCGATTGTTTAAAGGGCTGCTAAATCCGGAATTAATCTCGGAAGCAGACAGCCTTAAAACGAACGAGCTATTATTCTCCCGATTGGACAACGGCGCCTATGTTTTGAGATTGTGGGCGTACGATACGGAAAAGAATGGGCTAAACGGTGCAAGAATAAAAAATGTCCCATTTGTTATAGACGCGAATAAACGTTTTGTACGGCGAAACCGCTGGCACATGGTTTCTATCCCACGGCCCATCGAAACAATCTGGCAGGAATTTGTTGTTGATTCTACCGTGCAAATTTATCGGTGGGATAATACGGAAGACCGCTATGTACCGATCCATACAATCTTAAATACACCTCAGGCGCTGGGCCAGGCCGTTTGGTTGATTTCCGGAAAAGGGTTTAGCGTGGATGTAGAAAAACTTGGCCAGGCCGAGTTTGACGATTCGCTCTCTGTCTCCCTTGTAAAAGGCTGGAACCAGGTTGGTACGCCTATTGGTTACACCACTGCCTGGGCTGATATGTCTTTTATTCCCAATGGCGGGACTAAGTTATCACTGGTGGAGGCAGCAGACCAGGGATTAATTACGGATGCCGTATATTGGTACGAATTTGTAAACGATGATGTGCAAGGGTATCAATGGACTGAGATTGCCGCGGCCAATGCCGTTCCCTGGCGTGGATACTGGTTGGAATCGGACACCGCTGGTACATTGGTTTTTACTACGACAGCAAAAGACACGCTTAAAAAGGACAGCCCGGTACTCCCCAAACAAGGTGTGGATTTATTGTTTAATATTGGCCTGAAAAACAGTAAATATGTTGACGCGCGGAATATTTTTGGCATTGCCGATGGGCAGGTTTTAAAGCGGGATATTTCGGAGCCGCCACATATTGGCCCGTATTGTGCCCTCTATTTTACAGATAAGGGACAAAGGCTTACACGCCAGTTAAAACCAAATTTTGTTTCAGATGATCTGGCATTGGAGTGGGATGTGACGGTGGAATCACGCGAGGCACAATTGGTTCACAGTTTAAATTGGGACCAACAAAAAATGGCATCGTCCGGGTTATACATCTTCCTTGTTGATGAGAAAAAAGAAGAGATTATTGACATGGCCAAAGAGGATAATTATTCTTTTAAACCGGGCAGTGATTTTTACCGGTTTAAAATATATGCCAGCCAGGATGCAACATTCCGCCCCAAACTAATACCGTTTACTTTTAAATTGGCGCAGAATTTCCCTAACCCGTTTAACCCGAGTACAAAAATCCGTTTTGGCATTCCAAACAGTGCGGCAGGTGATGCCGTCCGGTTAAGGATTTTTAATGTGCTGGGCCAGCAGGTAATTGAACTTTTTAGTAAATCTTTTGAGCCGGGTTACCATGAGGTTGAATGGAATGGGACAAATACTTTTGGTGAAAATGTCGCATCGGGTGTCTATTTTTATAACCTGACCATGGGCAAGGGCAAACGGCTTGTAAAGAAAATGATTTTACTCCGATGATTTATACAAAAAAGTGGAAATATCCTTAAGGGCATTTCCACTTTTTTTATTTTAGTACGTCAGTTTGGAATTGATGCTTATTTGTGTTTTGGTACTTGAGATTTGTGGCTTTAAAAACTTTGTTTGAATTTAAACCAGCTTACTCAGTCTCCTCATTTTCTTCTTTATTACCAAAGAATTTATATGCCAATAATAAACCTATCCCCGGAAATAAAAAGATTAATCCTGCCACAACTTCTTCTACTTTATCGTAAGGTGCAGCCAGGTTACCGATTAAAATAGCCAACCCAACACCAACAAGGATTGCGCCTAACTTAATGCTCCATTCATTTGAAGAAGCACGTTTTTTAGTTTTCAGTAAAAAGCTAAGCTGTTCTTCGTTTAGGCCCTTTTCAATAATCGACATGCGCTCGGCGTGCCGTGTTTTAAGAAATTGATGCATGATAATTGCGGTTGCTATAAACATGGTAATAGGGATTAAAATTGCTTCGTCCATTGTTTTCCTCCTTTGTTGTTTATATTGTGGGACAGGGGCAAAGAAATAATGGTTTCAATTTTTAAGATAAATAAAAAATGAAATTACTTGAAACCAATCCGGCAGAAGGTGTGTCATATAAATTATGGTAACAGAAAAACAACTTATTCTCCGTTTAAAAAATGGTGATACCGATGCTTTGAGAGCACTTATGCAGCTCTATCAGGATTTTGTATATACATTGGTTTTGCGTATAGTAAAATCTGCGTCAGCAGCGGAGGAGTTGACACAGGATATTTTTATTAAAGTCTACAAAAAGATAAATACATTTTCGGGGAAGGCAAAATTCTCAACATGGTTGTATACAATCGCTTACCGTACCGGATTAAATTTTTTAGAAAAAAAGAAGATCGTATTTAGTATTAGCGACCTGGGGCCGGAAAACGATGAGGGCGAAAGCACTTCACTTTTATTTGATTCCGATACAGGTGAAGAAGATTTTACGCTGGAAGGAAATGATCTGCAAAAAATACTTTGGTCGGCCATTGATACTTTGCCAGTCACACAGGGCGTGGTGATCACCCTGCATTATTTGCAACAATTTTCAATTAAGGAAATTTCCGAATTGCTGGGCATCCCGATAAATACGATCAAAACGCATTTGTTTAGGGGACGAAATTCCATGAAGTCACTCTTATTAAAAAACTACTCCCGGGAAGAATTGTTATGAACAGACATTTAAATAATAACGAATTGACCCAAATAGCTCAGGGCCAGTTACAAAAACTACCAAAGGTCAGTTCTCAGCATTATGAAGATTGTAGCTTCTGCCAGGCAAAATCCGCGCAGCAATCATCTGTACATAATTTGCTGATGCAATTAAAACCTTCTACAGTCTCAAACAATATCATTGAAAGTGTCTTAAATAGGGTCATGGTAAAGTCATCTGAGCAAGAAAAGGAAAAAACAGATTGGTTCTTTTTTATTGCTTTGTTTTCTTTGGTTGTCATTACCGCCTGTATAATTATTAATGGCGGAATTGGAACGGAAACGTCAGTACATTTGTCCCCATTATTTCAAGGCCGGGAGGATATAATTAATACCCCCTCATTTATTTATATGCTTAAAGATGGTTTTAAAAATCTGATATCTTCATTTTCAATCCTGCAAAATGTGCATTTAAAGTCATACCTGTTTTGGGGCTTGTTTTCGCTGATTTTTTATTATTTTATAGATAAAAAATTTGGGAAGACCCAATGAATATAAGAATATAGTATTCTATTTGGGTGTCTTTTCTTTGTGATTAGAATGAGTAAAAAATATTTTTTAATGTACTTTTTGAGTTACAACGAAAATCAAAAGTCAATTCTTTTAATTTTCGTTTGAAGAAGTGCCCATTTCGTCGTAAATTCAACAGCTAAAATTTATTCACACACAACACCCTTTAAACAATCCTATACAATTATTTGTAAATATGTAGGATTAAATATTTGTCCTCTGTTTTTACACCTGTGTTGTGATAAGATTTAAAACCAAAATCACCCCAGATAAAATGGGTAAATTCTGAGAATCGGCCTAAGAAGAAAATCAAAAAACATACCTAAAATAACCTCGTTATGGATAAATTAAAAATTGGATTGGTGTTAGGCGGGGGCGGCGCGCGTGGGTTGGCCCATGTTGGTGTCCTGAAGGTATTGCAGGAAAATGACATAAAAATAGATATAATTACCGGTACAAGTATTGGGGCATTGGTCGGGGCATTATATGCGCAAAACCCCGATGCGAAATGGGTCGAAAACCGTGTTGATACATTTATTAACAGCGAAAAGTTTAAACAGGCGGGAAAAAATTATTTCCGTCATCAAAGAAATTTTGAACCGGAACATTTATTACAGCAGCTAACACGTGAGTTAAAAAAACGGGTGGTAATAAACTTAGCGGCCCACAGGAAGAGCCTGATGAAAGGTGAAAGGCTGCAACTTGCCGTTCATGAGTTGATCCGGGAAGGGAAGATTGAAGACACAAAAATTCCTTTTGCATGCTCTGCTGCAGATTTAAGATCGGGTGAAACGGTGGATTTTAAAGAAGGGGATATACGCGAGGCAATAACGGCCAGTGCGGCGATCCCGGGTTTTATTCCACCCGTTGCTAAAAATGGCCACCTGTTGGTTGATGGCTCGGTTTGTAATAATTTTCCTGTAGCGGCAGCATATAGCCTTGGTGCCGATATTATTATTGCCGTGAATGTGTCTTTACATTTGGATCCTAATGTTCAGTTGGACAATGTTATTGATATTATCATCCGGTCAAACTCAGTGTCAACGCATCATATCAATAAACATTTACTGGCTAATGTAGATTGTATTATCAGCCCAGATACCGGCGACATCCATTGGAGCGAATTTGATCGGTACGATCAACTATTGAAAAAAGGGATTGAAGCGACGAAAAAGGAAATAAAGCCACTCAGGATGATGTTGAAGAAAAGGAACTCACTCGTAGGCCGCTCAAAGTATTCAATATTAAATAAAGTAAAACAAATGCTTACATAAATAAAATCTTATCAGCAATATCCGTAACTATTGCATAGATTTTTGATCAAAGAATATTTGCCAAAAAGTGTAATATTATTGCTATTTGATTGAATTTACTCAATATATGATCAATTATACGGCAGGAAATGCCTTTTGGTGATGGCGCTGTTGTTATAGACGATTACTTAATAAAGTTTTCACTAACTTTAGAGAAGACAATGTTACTAGGAAAAATTGTAGGAACAGTTTGGGCAACACGGAAAGATGAAAAACTAAACGGTTTAAAGTTGATGGTTGTCCGTCATGTTGAACCGGATTATAGCCTTAAAAAATCGTATGTGGTTGCGGCAGACACAGTAGGCGCAGGTGTTGGCGAAATTGTGATGCTGACAACAGGTAGTTCGGCCCGACAATCAAAATTTACTGAGGGCAAACCCGTAGATGCGGTTATCTCCGGGATAATTGATAAGATCGATTTACCGGAATAGAGCTTATGGATCTGGCAAAAGTAATCGGGAAAATTTGGGCGACACAAAAAGACCCTCAATTAGAAGGTCTTAAGATGCAGCTTATTCAACCCATTGATGCCAGAAGTAAAAATGCCGGTTCAGTAATAATTGCCCTGGACACAGTTGGGGCCGGGGAAGGCGACACGGTTTTTTATATCACGGCATCCGAGGCCGTTATTCCTTTAAAACGGAAACCAGCATTAACAGATGCCTCAATTATTGGCATAGTAGATAGGATTAATATTTAAAATGACCCTTCTTGAAAAATTAAAAAAAGGATTAATAAACGGCTTTAACGCCGCAAGTGATATAACTTCCGAATACACAAAAATCGGACGTATAAAAATTGATATTTTAGGTATTAAAAAAGAAATAGAAGAAAAAATGCTCGAACTAGGCGGGCGCATATATGATAAAGCTATTAATTCGGATACCTTTAATTTTAAGGATGAACAAAGTGTCATCGATATCATTGATCAAATAAAAAAGTTGGAAAACGAACTTAAAAAATGTGAAGAAGATATAAACAGGATCAATAAAATGGATGAAACATCCTTCGAGAAAAAAAATAAATAATAGTGTGTAGCCTTTACAGCATTAAAATAGAAAAGCTTTAATTAAAATAACGGAGAAATTTGTGAGCGATTTTTTTATAAGTAAAAATCAGTCATTAGAAAACTACCTGCGCGAAATTGGTGAAGTAAAACTACTTACCCCGGACGAAGAAATAGATTTAGCGCAACGAATTAAACAAAACGATCAGCGTGCCTTAAAAAGATTGGTAAGCGCCAATTTACGCTTTGTGGTAAGTGTGGCCAAATCGTACCAAAACTATGGCCTTTCATTGGAAGATTTGATCAATGAAGGCAATCTTGGTTTAATGAAAGCCGCATATCGTTTTGATGAAACACGTGGGTTTAAATTTATATCCTATGCCGTTTGGTGGATCAAACAATCTATCCTTCAGGCCATTGCCGAGCAATCCCGCCTTGTACGTTTGCCGCTTAACCGAGTGGGCACCCTTACAAAAATCGGTAAAGTTTATAGTATGCTCGAACAAGAATTTGAGCGTGAACCCACACCGGAAGAGATCGCCAAAGTATTAGAAGTTGATAGTAATGATATTACCGATACGATTAAAATGGCTACGCGTTCGGTTTCGATGGACTCGCCCCTGCAAAAAATAGTGATAGCCGGCTTATCGATATAATCCAAAACCGACAAGATCCGGAGCCGGATTCTGATGTCATGGGAGAGTCTTTAAAAGAAGAAGTGAACTATATTCTCTCTACTTTAAGTGCGCGTGAGGCACGGATATTGAAACTCTACTTTGGCCTTGATGGCGAAAAGCCACACACCCTTGAGGAAATCGGTGTT
Source organism: Calditrichota bacterium (assembly GCA_024277115.1). Taxonomy (GTDB): domain Bacteria; phylum Calditrichota; class Calditrichia; order Calditrichales; family J004; genus JABFGF01. Next base: position 10,523 of record JAJRVW010000127.1, on the reverse strand, counting down.
AAATTTAAACTAACCCGTGAAAGAGTGCGCCAGATCAAAGAAAAAGCTTTGCGCAGGTTACGGCATAGCTCCCGAAGTAAAGTTTTAAGGTACTATTTAGGGTAAACAAAGGAAAATAAGCATTTTATCTCTGTTTCGATATTGACCCGTACGATGTTTTTTTTTACCTTTAACGAGTTTACTAAAATGAAAAAAGTGACACAGAACACATTTAAACTGGTAGGAATCTATTCTTTATGAAAGATGAATCGCGCCTGATTTTTGTCCCCAGAAATAATTCAGAAGTCAAAGAATTTAAAATATCTCGCCTGAAATTAATAACCTATTCACTTTTAATCCTGACTACCTTTACATTTATTGGAAAAGTGACTCTGGATTTATTGGTTGATTTTAGCCATGATTCCAAAATAAAAACGCTTGAGCGTACGAATACGGTTCTTCAAAGCCGACTAAGTGAAACACGTTTGCAAATTGATAGTATCAACACCCAAATTAATATGATTGTTTCGAAGGATGATGAGTTAAGGATTCTATTAGGTTTGCCTGCAATCGATTCCGATGTTCGTGAAGTGGGTATTGGCGGATCTGAATTTGATTATAATTTTGAGGATGAGGTCTCCGGGTTTGAAGATAATATTGGCCTTGGGCAGCAATTGAGCAAACTTTCAAAATTAGAACGTGCTATTAAACTGGAACTTGTCAGTTATCAAGAGTTGATGAATGTCTTTCAAAAGAAGCAAGACTCGATCAAGTATGTACCTTCGCTAAAGCCCGTTCTGGATGGCCGTATATCTCGTAGTTTTGGAATGAAAAAGCATCCAATCCTCAAGGTACGCAGGCATCACGACGGTATTGACTTTGGTGCAACACGAGGTACGCCAATTTATGCCTCTGCAGATGGTGTGGTTAAATTTGTTGGCCGTGCTGGCGGGTATGGTAAAATGGTAAAATTAGATCATAAATATGGTTTTGAAACCCGTTACGGGCACATGAGCAAATATGTTGTGAGAAGAGGACAAACCGTAAAACGTGGACAAAAGATTGGTGAAGTGGGTAATACCGGGCTTTCAACAGCGCCGCATTTACATTACGAAGTCCTTTATAATGGGAAAGCCTTAAACCCGAGCACTTACTATTTTGAAGATAAAGAATTAAATGCGCTGGTAGTTAAAAAATAATTTTGGTTTTGGCCAAACTTTGAACCCCGCTAAATGCGGGGTTTTTTGTTTTAAGGACTTTTAAAAAATATTCCTTTCATTTTTTCCGATAAAGCTGGCAAAAGCTGGTAAATATTGATTTCAATTATTAGATATATTCATCTTTAATAAATTTAAAATGTCGATTAATAAAATAACTATTTTTATTCTTTTTACTATTACCTCACTTTTTGCGCAAAATGATTCTTTAAAAATAAAGCTCTACTTTGCAGGTGATGTAACTTTTGCCAACCATTTCGAAAACCATGTTAAAGATAATTACACCTATGCTTTTAAAAAACTGCAATGGTTTTCCGATGCAGATGTTTCCATGTTTAACCTGGAAAATCCCCTAACTACAAATGGGCAAAAAGTTGAAAAATTGTATAATTTTAGGGCAAAACCGGAATATGTAGAAATTTTAAAAGATGCTGGGATTGATATTGTAACCATTGCAAATAATCATATTTATGATTATGGTCCGCAAGGGCTGTTTGATACAATCACAAATCTTAGCAAAGGCAATATTTATTATATTGGTGCAGGCCGTAATATTTTTGAAGCGCGACACCCTGTAATTTTTTATATTAAGGGGAAAAAGGTAGCCTTCTTTGCCTATTATGGAACGCATAAACATAGTGATTCCTACCCTGCCACGGCCGACTCGGCAGGTACGGCTATGCGGCGACTAAAAATAATAAAAGAAGATATCGCACGGTTTCGGGATCAGGTGGATGTGGTCATTGTAAATTTCCATTGGGGGATTGAGAAAGCGGAATTACCGGGAAAAGATCAAATTTCTTTTGCACATCAGGTAATTAATTATGGGGCAGATTTAATTGTTGGGCACCATCCGCATGTTTTGCAAGGTATTGAAAAATATAAAAATAAAATAATTGCCTATTCCTTAGGAAATTTCATCTTTGGTGGTAATTCGCGCAAAACATATAACACTGCCGTATTACAAATTGATATTTCTGGTGATACAATTAGCGCAACACTAATTCCTATCAAAGTAAATTATTGGCAACCTTCTCGGCTTGAAGGCTCTGAAGGTGAAGAGGTTTTAGACCATATAAAAAAAATATCGGCCCCTTTTAAAGAATCAATTTTCACAAAAGAAATGAGGGAGTAAATGTCTGTCAGCATTAATGATTTAGATAAGGTTGCCCATCTTGCGCGTTTAAAACTAAAAGATGAAGATCGGGAAAATTTTTAGGCCAGGTTAATCAAATCCTAAAATATGTGGAAAAACTGGAGGAGATAGATACAACCGGTATCGAGCCTCTTTCTCATAGTTTGGATTTGTTGAATGTAGTGCGTGAAGATATCAGTATAAAATCTTTAACACCTGATCAAGCCTTAAAAAACGCGCCTCAAAAAAGCGAAAATTTTTTCAAAGTACCAAAGGTTGTGAGCCGGTGAAAACGATTTGTGTAATTCCATCGCGTTATGCATCCAACAGGTTGCCCGGCAAATCTCTTGCATTAATTGCAGGGAAACCGATGGTTCAGTGGGTGTACGAACAAGCCCAACAAGCCCATAAAATTGATCGGGTTATTGTAGCCACGGATCACGAAAAAATAAAAGAATGTGTCGAGTCATTTGCCGGCGAAGTGCGGATGACCGATCCTGATTTGGCCTCGGGTACGGACCGTGTGTATGCGGCCATTGAAGACGAAGAAGCCGAGATTATTATCAATTTGCAAGGTGATGAGCCCTTTGTCTCGCCACAGCTTTTGGATGACCTTGTTACAACTTTTGATAATAATGTGATTGAAATCTCTACACCTGTGTGCAAAATTGAGGACCCCAGAGCAATACACAACCCAAATGTTGTTGGGGTTGTGCGGGATATTCATGGGTTTGCCTTATATTTTTCGCGGGCAGCAATTCCTTTTGTCAGGGAAGAGGCCGATCTTGAAGCGTGGGGTTTAAAACACGCATTTTATAAACATATTGGGATTTATGCCTATAAAAAATCATGCCTTGCCGAATTGGTCCAGCTAAAAGAGAGCAGCCTGGAGCTGAGCGAAAAATTAGAGCAGCTACGTTTTTTGGAAAACGGTTATAAGATTTTCACTTTGCAGACAAATTATAATTCAGTTAGTGTTGATACTTTGGAAGATTTAAAAAAAGTGAATGATTTAGCAAAAAAAATGATTTTAAATAAAAGGTAAGTAATTAAAATGTCTAGAAAATATATTTTTTTTACAGGCGGGGTTGTCTCTTCACTGGGGAAAGGCATCGCCTGTTCGTCCCTCGGTTTACTTTTAAAAGCGCGCGGATATAGCGTAACCATTATTAAGCTTGATCCCTATATAAATGTTGATCCCGGCACTATGAGCCCGTACCAGCATGGTGAAGTGTATGTTACCGATGACGGCGCGGAGACAGACCTCGATTTAGGGCATTATGAGCGATTTATTGATGAAGATATGTCGCGGATTAATAATACAACGACGGGGCAAATCTATAATAATGTAATCCAAAAAGAACGCCGTGGCGATTATCTTGGCGGCACCGTGCAAATAATTCCGCATATAACCGATGAGATAAAAAATCATATTATAATGGTTGGGGAAAAAACAAATTCGGATATTCTGATGGTGGAAATTGGTGGTACGGTCGGTGATATTGAAAGCCTGCCCTTCTTGGAAGCCCTGCGTCAATTTAAGCTGCAAAATAAAGTTGAAGATACATTGGTTGTCCACTTGACCCTGGTGCCATATATCGCCGCGGCCAAAGAGTTGAAGACAAAACCGACACAACACTCTGTAATGCGCCTGCGGGAAATTGGAATCCAGGCAGATGTTTTGTTATGCCGTACCGACAGGATTTTAGATGATGGCACTAAAGAAAAAATCGGTTTATTTTGTAATGTAACGCCCGATGCCGTAAAAACTGCATTGGATGTAAAAACGATTTATGAAGTCCCTCTGCAATATGCGGATTCAGGATTTGATCAACTGGTTGTTGACCACTTGCAATTAGCAAATAATAAGGCAGATATCTCTGCATTGCGTCGTAAGATCGAGCGGTACAAAAATGTAGACCGTGCAATTGAAATCGCTATTTGCGGTAAATACGTTGAGTTGCTTGATGCCTATAAAAGTATCATAGAGTCCTTTGTACATGCCGGAATCGAAAATGATGTATTGGTTAAACTTAGATGGGTAAATACAGAAAATATAGAGCACGATGGCTTAGGCGATAAGTTGGCGGGGTGTAGCGGCATACTCGTTCCCGGCGGCTTTGGCGAACGTGGTATTGAGGGCAAGCTTAGCGCAATCCAATATGCGCGTGAAAACAAAGTTCCATATTTTGGGATTTGTCTTGGTTTACAGACAGCCTCCATCGAATTTGCCCGTAATGTTTTAGGATTGGATGGCGCAAATAGCACAGAGTTTGATGAGGGAACGAAATATCCGGTTATTGATTTGATGGAATCTCAAAAAGAGATAAGCGATAAGGGCGGTACGATGCGTTTGGGAAGTTATCCTTGCACACTTAAAAAGGGCACTAAAGCATTCGCAGCCTATGGTGAGGCGTCAATAAATGAACGGCACAGGCACCGTTGGGAGTTCAATAACAAATATAAAGAACAGTTTGAAAAAGCGGGCATGCGCATCAGTGGCCTATCGCCGGATGGGAACCTTGTAGAAATGATCGAGCTTGTTGACCATCCCTGGTTTGTCGGGTGTCAATTTCATCCTGAGCTAAAATCTCGTTTGTCAAAAGCGCATCCATTATTTAGGGATTTTGTGGCGGCATCGCTCAAATATTCAGCTTTATTAAAGAAGTGATCTATACCAACCGAAATTGAAAATACACAAGTTTTGAATCTTTAAATCAGGACGACTAATTACCTGAAAGTGTATTTCACAATGACGAATAAGAATAATGCCCATGTGGTCATCCATCACTCTCAACATGATACATCTGCCTTAAAAAATTTTATTGAAGAAAAAGGATTTGAAATTATTGAGGGCCATGTTTTTGCTGAGATTAAAGCAAAATTAATTGGTAAAGAAATATTTGCCGTTTTTGGTGTTGTTGATGCCAAGGATTCTTCCTGTATCGATTTTATGCGCTCGATCCTGGAATTCAAACGAAATACCCAACGGGTTATTCTCTCAAATACTTTTGATGAAGCAATTTTAAAAAAAGTGGTGAACCGCGCACATATTGATTATCTGATTTCATTTCCTGTTGATGAAAATGAGCTTGAAAATTATTTTCGCAAAATACCGCGGAGATATAAAAAATTAAACAAGCCGTTCGAGAAGTTTGAAGTATTGACGGAAGTGACGGAGGATTTACTCAACCAAAATGAAAAATTTCGGGAACAGGCTACATCCGATGCATTAACAAAATTATTAAACAGGCGGTCCTTCGATTGCATGACGAAGCGGTTTTGGAATAATAAGCTTAAAAAAGATGTCTCTTTTTGTATGGCCTTGTTGGACTTGGATTTTTTTAAACGTGTCAATGATACGTATGGCCACATGGCCGGTGATGATGTTTTGAGGACAGTGGCCAGTATTTTAAATAATAACCAGCGTGCAGGGATTGATTTTGCCTTCCGTTATGGGGGTGAAGAGTTTGCCGTAATTTCATCGGCAACAACCTTGGCAGAAATGGAGCTTTATATCTTACGCCTGCATAATATTATCCGCAATTATGTGATCGATATTGGAAATAACGAAAAACTTAAGGTCACCATTAGCGCCGGTATTTGCAGCTCTGACGCAGCGGAAAGTTTGGAAAAACTTATCGAGCAGGCCGATGAATCACTTTATAAAGCAAAGCAGTCAGGCCGCGACCGGGTTGTGCTTTACGAGCCACACGCTGAGATTGTCTAAAGTGTCCGCCTTGTTTTAGAGTGTGGTAATTGTTAAGATTTTATTTTTTAACTATCAAGTAGTATCCTCCCTTAAGCAGTAAAAATTATATGACTTATAAAGGTATTCTTTTTGACTTTGATGGTGTTGTAATCAACAGCATGCACCAGCACTTTTCCGCCTGGGAAAAGGCCTTTGCCGAACAGGGCATTACAATCTATAAAGAAGATTTTTTTCTGCTGGAAGGCCAGGGCATTGGGACTATTGCCCAAATCCTTGGGGAGCAGAACAGCCTCACCGAACAACAAATATTAGATGTTCTGGGCACTAAGGTCCGTCACTATTATAAGTCTGTAAAAATTGCTTTTTATGATAATTTCCTGGGAATGATTTCAACTTTCAAAGAGAAGAATATTCCGATGGCCGTGGTGACCGGTGGTAATCGGGAAAGGGTAGAAATTGTTATCCGGGAGTATTTGGACGATATATTTCTGGCCGTTGTTACCATCGATGATGTTCAAAACGGCAAGCCGTACCCCGAACCGTTTTTAAAAGGGGCGCGAATGTTAAAGCTAAAGCCCGAAGAGTGCATCGTTGTAGAAAATGCACCGCTGGGCATAAAAGCCGGTAAAGCAGCAGGATGCTCAGTTATAGCTGTAAAAACGACCTTGCAGGAAAAGCATCTTGCTGAAGCTGACTTTATTTGTGCTGATTTTACATGTGTTCAAAACCAAATAGACACATTGTTAAATCGGGATTAACTGAATTCATTTTTGCTCAGGCCTTATAAATTAGCTATATTTCCCGCCTTAAATTTATTCTAAAAAATCTTATAGAGATTGTATTAATCCACCCACCAAATAAAGAAAACACTTAGAAAAATGTTTAGACTCTCCAGTAAAAAAATGATTTCTGCCGCACATATTTTGCGTGATTATGACGGCCCATGCGCGCGCCTTCACGGCCATAACTGGCATATAAAAATTGATGTTTTATCCGATACATTAGATAATGTTGGCCTGGCCATCGACTTTAAAGATTTGGATGATGTTTTATGGCAGGTTGCCGGTCCGTTCGACCACAACAATTTTAATGATTTTTCGCCTTTTGATAAAATAAATCCGACAGCCGAAAATATTTCCCGCTACTTTTTTGATGAAATAAAAAAGCTTTTGCCCCCCAATGTTCTTCTTGAGAAAATCACTATTTGGGAGACGGAAGATTACATGGTAGAGTATTTTGAAGATAATTAAAAATGCAGAAGGCAAGGTTCGCATTAACGAAATTTTTTACAGCATCCAGGGTGAATCGACTTTGGCCGGCTTGCCCTGTGTTTTTATCCGCCTTACGTATTGCAATTTACGCTGTACTTATTGCGATACGGAGTATGCTTTCCACGAGGGGGATTGGCACACTTTTGATGATATAATCAACGAAGTTAAAAGTTTTAATTGTAATTTGGTGGAGGTAACCGGGGGCGAACCCTTGTTGCAGGAAAATGTTTTGCCACTTTTGGCGCAGCTCTGTGATGCTGGTTTCGAAGTAATGCTGGAAACAGGCGGCCACATGGATATTAGCCGGGTTGATAAAAGGGTGAAGCGAATCATGGATTTAAAGTGCCCGTCAAGCGGTGAGGCCGATAAAATATTTTGGCCAAATCTTGAGTATATAAACGTAAATGATCAGGTGAAATTTGTTGTTGGTTCGCGGGAAGATTATCAATTTGCCCTTGAAACAATCAAAAAATATACTTTGGAAGAAAAGTGCCCTGTTTTAATCTCGCCTGTTTTTGGTGCGATTGACCTCGAAGAGCTCGCCGGCTGGATTTTACAAGATAAACTTGCTGTACGGTTTCAATTGCAAATGCATAAATATATCTGGGCGCCGGAAAAACGAGGTGTATAGTGAATGTCAGATAGGCATTAGTGTAGGTCACTGTTTGTTTTCTTCATGGTCTAATCTTGCTCGTACTCGTTTTTAAGCTTTAAAACACATCATCCTGAGTAAAAGTTATTTCGTAAGGACAACTTTCCAGATTGTGTCTTTGCATGGTCGCGTTTTGAATTGTTCAGGATAAATCAAAAAGATAATTTTAATTTAAAAAGGGATCCATAATGGAAATAGAAGTTTTTGAAAATAAATACCCAGACCGGGATTATTACATCACCCATGTAAATGAAGAGTTTACATCCGTCTGCCCGAAAACAGGCCTGCCCGATTTTGGCGTTATTACCATCGAGTATGTGCCCAATAAGTTATGCCTCGAGTTAAAATCGTTAAAATATTATTTTTTAGCTTTTCGCGATAAAGGCATTTTTTATGAGGCGGTTATCAACCAAATTTTGGATGAACTGGTTGCTGCCTGCAAGCCGCGCTATATGTCGGTAACGGGCGAGTTCAGCACGCGTGGCGGGATGAACTCTACCATTGTTGTGGAGTACGATGAGGATGGATTGATAGAAAGTGAAAATGAGTAAAAAAGAATTAGCGGTTGTTTTGGTCTCCGGCGGGATGGACAGCTGTGTGTCGGCGGCCATCGCATCCATAAAATATGAGATGGCTTTTTTGCACCTAAATTATGGCCAGAAAACTGAAAAACGGGAATTAAAAGCATTTAACGCAATTGCCGATTTTTATAAAGTTCAAAAACGCCTGATTGTGGACGCCCGTTTTTTTAACGAGATTGGCGGGAGTAGCTTAACAGACGATTCAATTCCTGTAACTCAGGCAGATCTGGAAACAGATGAAGTGCCCAGCAGCTATGTGCCGTTTCGCAATGCCAATATTTTAGCTATTGCCACAAGTTATGCTGAGGTAATAGGCGCATCAAAAATCTTTATCGGCGCTGTGGAAGAAGACTCATCCGGCTACCCCGATTGCCGTGTGGATTTTTATGAAGCTTATAATAAAGTAATCGAAATTGGTACCAAACCCGGCACACATATCCGCATTGAAACACCGTTGATTAAGCTTAAGAAAAGTGAGATTATCCAAAAAGGGACAGAACTCGGCGCTCCGGTCCATTTATCATGGTCGTGCTATCAAAGCAGCAATTTAGCTTGCGGTGTATGTGATAGTTGCGCGTTGCGTTTGCGGGGATTTCAGCAGGCCGGATTAATAGACCCGATTGACTACAAGGTTAGGCCAGAGTATTGAAAGATTTTAAGGTTGAAAGACTGTAAGATTGAAAGAAGTGAATGATCCTCGCCTTGTGGAACGTCTTCTTAGAACAGGCTCAATTTTTATTACTTCGGCGACTGTTATTCATATTGTTCTCCCAATACAGTCATCAGAGTTTTTAGAAGAGTCTGCTTCTAGCTCTTCTAAAGGGTTCCATTGCTCAAAGTTATGGAACCCTTACAAATCTGTACGCATTTTTACAGATTATATCATACGATTATCATTTCGCCAGTTTAATAATTAAAGTAATTTGTGCGGTTTATCATCCTCAAATAAATATTCCAGGCTTTCCAGGCTTTTTTGGATGGAAAAAGGCAACTCTTTTGCAAAAACATCCAGTACCACCAACGCATTTAAATTAGCATCTTTATTTACCACCGACCGCATCCGTGTGGCCATACCCTGGTTTAATAATTGAATATCTTTATAATTATCCATCAGGTTATCCAAATTCCAATCGGCATGCTCACCGTTTTTATATTTAAAATATTGTCCCAATAAATAAGTCGAAACCGACCTGAAAACCGTTTCTTCCACAGAGGCAAAGGGCAGGTGAAAGCGCACCATCGGCTTTAAGCTGGCCATAATCGGACAATCGCTGGTAACCATAAAAATACCCAACATGGCGCTTAGGGCGCGTTGCAAAGATGTGTTTTGCGAATAGGTGCGTTCTTTGGTTTCGATCATCACATGTACATCGTCGTATGAGTGCAGGCTGGAAAATTTAGGCACTACATCCGCTAAGTTTAAGGCCAGGGGACAGTCGGGATACTCCTCTTTGCTAAGCGGGCAATTGGTGCATTGGCTGTGTTCCAGTTTTGTCCAGGGCGCCGGTTGCAGCTTTTCGGAAGAGATGTATTTAAGTGTTTTTTTGTTGAGGTTTATTTCAAATGATTGCTTGTGCCCATCGTTAAAGATAAAAAAATATTTATAGCAGATAGAATTGTTTTCAGACATGTGGCCTCTTTGATTTTCCGGTGTTGGATAACAGTTATGTTAAATTCGACAGAAAATATAAAACGTTAAGCAGTCATGACGCATTATAAAGATTTAGATCGAAAAATCATAATGTTTTATAAGCTCCACAGGTTTCCAAATTTGCCGGGAGATTACTCTCTATCCTTTAAAATTTTTCTAACGAAAGTTCTTTAAAATCACCTAAATATGAAGCGTCCTGAAAAAGGTTGACTGTTTTTAACGCTTTTTAATGTGTTTTTTACATTAAAAAGGGCTGTTCTTGTTCTTGTTTTTCAGCAGCGCTGCTGAAATTTTTTTTCGGGTAATACGCCTTCCATTTTCGCTG
>JAJRVW010000126.1 GCA_024277115.1 Calditrichota bacterium | reverse complement strand
TGGTTCGCGTGGTGAACCGAAAGGGCACGACCACGATGTACGGCCACAGGGAGTCAGACAGTCTCATAGTATCTAAGAAGCGGCCGAACAACACAGACATGAGAAAATCTGTTGCGGAGGTCGTGGAGAAAAGGGGACTGACCAAGGGGAACAGGTTGATCAAACCAAAGCCCGGGCACAGTACCGGAATTGCTTTGATACATGCGGTCAATCATGTACGGTGGTTTTATTTACACGTCCGACCTGAGGTAGGAGCCTCGTGCGGTAGTTCCGCATGCGAGGATCTGTGCGGGGGGAGCGGGGCAACCCGCCTCTCTACCGCGATGGCCACCCCTGATGTGTTAGACCTTGACTTTACATTTATTTGCCGAAAAATAGAAAACCCGCCACTAAGTGACGGGACTTTAAATGAAAACCTGTCTGTTGCGCGACTGTAGCGAGAAACTCATTAAAAGGCAGGTTTTCTTATTTTATAAGTAACATACGTTTTACTTCATTAAATAATTTCCCAGTCTCCAGCCCTTTGGCGGCAAAACGGTAAATATAAACACCGCTTGTTAATTCTGAGCCATCAAAAGTAGCCGTATAATAGCCACTCTCTTGGGAACCCTCTGCAAGTGTGGCAACATCTTTTCCCTGAATATTATAAACCTTTAAAGAAACATTACTTTGCTCGGGCAGGCCAAATGAAATTTTTGTTTGGGGGTTAAAAGGGTTGGGATAATTTGCTTCGAGTTTGAATACAGCAAGTTTTGCATCTAAGGATACTGTAAGCTCACTTATACTATTTTGCGCTGCATTAACGGCAAACCTTTTATTGGCAGTAAGCTCAGATTCATTGGCTTGCAGGTCAACTTGTTTTGCCCTGTAATAAACATAGGTTTTGTCATTTCCAAAAGAATATTTGTTTTCAGATTGATCTGTGTAACTGGTTTGCGAACGGCTTGTTATTGTTGTACAAGGCGCAAAGGTTGTGCCATTGGTAGATTTTTCCACAACATATTTTTGAAAGTCCGTTGCCTCGCTGGCTTCCCATGTAACCTTTGGATGGTTGCTGCTCCAGATATCATCAAAGTTTGCCAGTTTTAATGGGGCAAAATCCCTGTGGCGGAGTTTTACAGTTCCATTTTCAATCCAGGCCACATAAATATCATTACCATTTGAAGAAACATTGATGTCGCTACAATTATTATTGCCTAAAGATTCCGAATCTGTAATCTCACTTCCATCCCACATCCTGTAATATGCATTAGCCTCAATGGTAAATACAATATGTACAAAAGAGTTATTGGTTTTTGCTGTTGATGTTTTATCATGTTCTTGTGGCCACGTTTGAGTATGACTAATTGTAGTAAAATCATTCTCATCAAAAATGGGGCTTCCAATATCTGCAAATACATGTCCTATTCTATGAAACAGGTCACCCTGGAATTCAACCCCCGCTTGATTTGTAATTAAATGTGTTTTATTATCGCTGTTTTGAAAAACACCATTTGAACCATCCCAGACATGTGAATAGGTTTGCCATATATTATTAACAATCTCACGACGATTGATTTCACCATCAAGCCCTGAGGCGTCTACTTTTGTAAATCCAACAGTTACCCTGTCTGGCGCTAAAGTTATTGAAGGCAGGCCACCTTTAACACCAGCCTCATCGGTAACCTCTTTTTTATCCTGCCAGCTTGCTAAAGTATGTCTGATTTTCATATAATAGGTTTCATAATCATCAGAAGTGCCTTGTTTTTCCGACCAGGTTAAATAGGAAAAAGTATTATCAGAAACAGCATCTATCCCATCACTTGAAGAATAGGTTAAATCAATTGGTGTTAGTGTTGCCCAGGAAACACCACCATTTTCGGTGCGCTTGGATAAAATATCATCCCCTTTTTTATAGATGATGTAGATGGTTTCATCAACACCGGTTATTGAGACAAAACGTTTTGATTCGGTGTGTGTATCGATGGTTGAAGCCCGGACAAGTGAGCCACTTGAGCTGTATAAATAATGAATTATTTGACTCGGGGATGTTACTATCAGATGGTTTCCTTCTGAATTACTATATATATCAATTCGTTCAACACTACTGGCTGAGATATTTAAATTAATAGTGTTTTTCCATGTTTGGGAGAATACAAATGAAACAGACATAAGAAAAAATAATATGAATTTTTCCATTATCAAAGACTCCTTACTTTAGATATAAAAGTTTTTTGGTTTGTATAAAATTTTTTGAAACTAATGAATATAGGTATACGCCGCTTGCCACCTCCTTTCCGGCATTGTTTTTTCCATCCCAAACAACTTCATGTCTGCCAATTGTCCTTCCCTGGTTGCTTAATAAACGTTTCACCTCCTTTCCGTGGAGGTTGTATATTGTGAGATTTACTGATTCTTGTTTTGGTAAGTTAAATACTATTTTTGTTACACCGTTAAAAGGATTAGGATAATTCTGAAACAGTTCAAAATCATTAATTTTAATGATTTTGTTTTTAGAAATATTAGTTATACTTTTCGGGACAAACCAGAGAGTAGCGTCTACTGGAACATTGTTGCCATATATACTTATAAAAAGATCGGGTTCTTGATTATTATAAACATCATATATTGTCACGGCTTGAATTTCACTTCCACTTATTTCATAATTATATAAATAATATAAATCAAATAACCCTGTATCGTTATTCCAGGTAAGAATGACAACCTGATGACTAAAAGCAAAAACAAGATCATTTACACCATCAAGGTTTACATCATAGCTATACATTTCTGTGGTTCCCAATACACCTGTTCCTCTCAAAAAGATCTGCCGTTGCACTTCATAGTTATTATCACCAACAGCTTCAAACCAAAATACCATGGTTCCACCAATTCCATCCCAATAAGAAGAAGCGCCGATAAAAAATTCCATTTTGCCGTTATTATCAATATCACCTGTTGTACAATTTAAATAGGCATTGGATGTGTTTACGGTAGATGTAAAAGTATTTGAATAGCTGTCATTAGCATTATTTTCAATAACATATATATCTCCTTTTATACTGCCTGTTACGGCCTCTTTAAAACCATCTTCATCAAAATCGCCAATACTCACCCCGCTTACATCCCATGTTGGTGGTGGAAACCGGAATTTTTGAATAAAATTATTTTTTGTGATATCATACTCGGCAACATATACTTTACTTCCCCTCGGGGATAATGTATCATCCCCTCTGTAAAATACATCTAAAATGGAATCGTCATCGAAATAGGTAAACATTTCTGTACTTCCAATACCTGAGTGTTGCCACATTTCATGGTCAAATCTTATCACTTTGGGAAATGAGTCCAGTAAAACTGTCTCATAATTTCTAAAGTGCTGAGTTGTCTTAATATTTAATTCAATAAAACCATCATTATCAACATCTGTAATGGATAAGGGTGAAAATGCCGTGTCGGTTTTTGCCGTAAGATGTTGTAAAGTAAATGTGCTGTCATCCTGTAACTCTAAAATTCCGCCTTGTGCCAAACCATCAATAGCAATGTCATAAAGCCCTGCAACATCCAGTTTGCCATTATTGTTAAAATCATAAAAAAGCAAAGGGTTGCCAAAAGCTTGCCCGATGGGCACTTGGTTTTTAAATCTGTACCTAAAATCAAAAATGGAATCCGGCGTATTTATCAAGTCAAATTCCTGTACGTTAACAGTTGCCTTGTTAAACTCATTTTCCTGTTCAGAAATATCTACATATTTAACATACCAGTCAGCCGGGTATTCAATTTTAAGTATATTTTTCTCAACTTCAGTTACTTGTATATCGTTTCTGCTTGAAAATCGTTCTATTTCTTTTTGTTTTTCAGTTTGACCTGGTTGTCCAAAATAAATTAGAATAAATCCGGCTAATATTAAAAGAAGGGTTTTCATTATATACTCCATTCAAGGGTAGTATTAAATCAATATCATCACGTTTTAATATATATCTATTTATAGACTTGTATCAATTAATATTGGGTTAAAATTTGTTTTATTTAGTTTCCTCAAACATATCAAGCTAAAAAAATGAAAAGCCGCCAACGACCCGGGCATAAGAGGATTTAACCGTGAAAGAACTCACACACCGAAATCATGCTCCGCCGGTTAAATTCCTGCTTGATGCCTGTGTTAGCGTGCGCCAGGAAAAGCTGGCAGAATGTACTGGGTGCTTATCATAATA
>JAJRVW010000125.1 GCA_024277115.1 Calditrichota bacterium | reverse complement strand
TTTATCTGTGGCATCAAGCAAAATATTGATAAGATTAGAATCGGGCACCAATTCCACATTGCGGATCAGGTTTAAAATATTCTCCATTTCATGGGCCAATTCCTTTATATGTTCCAAACCAAGAAAGCCAGCGCCACCCTTGACCGAATGAATAGCCCTAAATACTTTGTTGACCAGATCAACATTTATATTTTTCCCGTCTTTTTCAATATCTAATAGATCGGTTTCAATCCCATCAATGTGTTCTACTGATTCTTCAATAAATACCTGGATAATCTCATCATCTTCGATCATTGCCATTGTAAAATCCTCAAATTTATAATCTTATTAAAATTTTAAACCTTCTTACAGAACAAATATCGTTTTTTAGCTCAATTCACTGTAAAATGTTTGTCTAAACGCGTAATTGATAAAAGCTTTAAAATATTATCGGATACATTCACCAGTTTTAGCCTCTCGCCATCTTTCTTTAACGAATTATGTGCCGAAATGAGGACAGACAATCCTGTAGAATCAATAATATTAACTTTCTTAAAATCTATTGTAATATGATGTATGCCATCCTGGAATGATTTTAGAAGTTCATCCCTTAGCTGATCACACGTTGATGTAGTAATATCATAATCTGGATATACGATTATGCCATCATTCTGGCTCATAATTATTCCCCTCTAGAATATTATTTTTATCGATAACTTTTTTTGTAGCAACTAAATAGTTTTCTTCCTGGTCATACTCCAGATGATAACCCAAGGATGTAATAATAGTCATCCCCATCCCATGTGGAGTTAATATATCCGATTTTTCATTTAATTCTTTTACCGGATCAAAACCTTGTCCTTCGTCTTTTATTCGAAATTGCAACCTATTCTCATAACACCTTAAAACGAAAAGCACCTTTTTGGATTCATCATTTTTATTACCATGTTTTATTGCATTTGTTAACAACTCACGCAGTATAACATTAATCTCAAAAGAATCGAAACATCGTACTTCTTGTTTTAAATAATTCAATACTTTCTCAATCATTCCATCTATATGTTTAAAACTTGATTGTATGTCAAGCTTCAAAGATTTATCACAACCATTTGCTTCAAAAGTTTTCATTTGGCAACATTGATTTAAGATTAAACTTCCTGATTGATTAAGCCCAATTCTTCTATTTTATCATATATATTTTTTTTTGAATATGGCTTTACAATATATCCCTCGCAGCCACCTTTAAATGCGTTTAAAATATTTCTACTGTCATCGAGTGCCGATGTCATGATTATTTTCACACCATCAAGACCCAATACCCCATTTTTTTCCTCAAATTTTCGTAGTTCATCTAAAACCTCGAGCCCATCCTTTTTGGGCATCATTATATCCAGGAAAACTACATCATACTTATCATCACCTGTAAATGCCTGCTTAAATGCCATACATGCTTCTTCACCGTCTATTGCAATGTCGGTTTTAAAAATATCATTTAAAAAACGTTCTAATATTTTTCTGCTTGTAGAATCATCTTCAACTATTAACGCTTTCATTTTTTCTCACAAGTTAAGATTGAGGTTCTGTTGTTTTTATCAAATTTAATTTTTCGATTACCCCTAAAAACTTTTTTCTGTCAAACGGTTTTACAAGGTATGCTTCGCATCCTGTTTTAAAAGCCCCTAAAACATTCTTACTGTCTTTTAATGCCGAAGTCATTACAACTTTTACACCATCACTGGCAAACAAACCCAATTTTTCCTCAATCTGTCTAATCTCTATCAAAAATTCCTGACCGTCTAATCTTGGGAGTAGAATATCGAGATAAATTAATTTATAAGGCTCCTCTTCTTCTATGGCAAGGTTAAAAGCTTGCAGGGCTTCTCTACCATCCACTGCAATATGTACTTCAAAAAAAGGCATAAGGTATTTTTGTAATAGCATGCGACTTCGGAAGTCGTCCTCAACAATTAGAGCACGCATAATTTTTATCCCGTATTTTTGTATAAAACCATATATCGGAATTGATGCGAAGGTTCTAAAGGGAAAGTAAATAAGTGGACAGATATTTTTTTATGTAGAAAAGAAGGTGAAAAATACAGCACGTGGTTTATCAACACAAACATCTATTTTGTACAAATAATTTTTTGTCATTATCTATAAACAATGTCTAAAATCCAGCTTTTAATTCGCCTTGTCAGCTTCCTCTTTCTCAAAGAGGTGAAGTTTGTTTCTTAGTGTTCTGACAGTGATACCCAAAAGCTCTGCGGCTTGTGTACGGTGGTTATTTGTTTTTTTGAGGGCGGCAAAAATAAGCTGTTTTTCCATCTCCGCAAGTGGCACCACTTCGGCAACATTTATATTTGTGGCAGGATTGCTTTCAAATCCATTTTCGAATTTCAAATGAATAGTCTTTATCTCTTCATCCTGGCCGGAAAATAAAATTGCCCGCTCCAGAATATGATATAATTGCCTGATATTGCCAGGCCATTTTGAGTCAAGAAGAAGTTGGAGGGCTGCAGGATTAAGAGTCTTTTTTGAATACTTATACTTGGTTTTTAACGATTCTAAAAAATAATTAACCAAAAGGGGAATATCACTTTTACGTTCATCAAGCGTAGGCATCTCAATGGGAAAAACATTGAGACGAAAGAACAGGTCTTCCCGGAACTGGTTGGAGTTAACAAGCGCATTAATATCTTTATTTGTTGTTGCTATTATCCGCACATCAACGGAGATTTCTGATGTACTCCCCACACGGATAACCTGCATTTCCTGTAGCACTCTTAAAAGTTTTGCCTGCATTGTAAGTGGTATTTCACTTATTTCATCCAGTAACAAAGTACCACCATCACATTCTTCAAAAATACCCTTCTGATCTTTATGCGCCCCACTGAAAGATCCCTTCATGTGACCAAAAAGTGTACTTTCAAAAAGCGTCTCCGGTACTGCTGCACAATTAATTTTTAAAAAGGGTTGATCCGAACGTTCACTTTTCATGTGGATCGCCTCGGCAACAACCTCTTTTCCTGTACCGCTTCCACCTTTTAAAAAAACAGTGGCATTACTGCGCGAAACAATATCAATATGATATTTTAAGTCAAGGGCAGCTTTACTTTCGCCAATCAATTTTGTTTGTATTTTTTGCCCGGCAAGTTGTTTTTTTAATAACTTGTTTTCAGATTTTAAAGACTTGAACTCAAAAAACCTGTTCACGCGGGACTCTATATTTGAGATTGAAAATGGTTTTGTAATGAAATCAAATGCACCCTCTTTCATTGCATCCACAGCTGTTTCTACTGTCCCATAGGCCGATACAAGCAGCACACCAATTTCCGGATCGATCTTCTTAGCAAGGTTGAGCAATTCTATCCCTTTTATACCAGGCATCATCAAGTCTGTAATCATCAGGTCAAACTTTTCTTGTTCGAGCAGTTTTAATGCTGCGTTTCCGTTTTCGGCATCTTTAACGATATATTTTTCAGATTCGAGACTTTCTTTGGTAATCATTCTCAAATCTTCATCATCATCTACGACGAGTATTTTCTTTTTTTCTGACACGGTTTCCTTTTAGCTGCGATATATTTTATAATCTTTGTTGTTTCTTATAAACATCGGCTGCCTTAGAATTGGAGACAACATTTTTTGATGCCTTACTGATAATTTTTACATCCGTGTTATTTTTCTCCGCAATTTCACTTTTTAAACTGCTTATCTCTTCTTCTAATTCAATAATAGACCTGTATAAATTTTTGTTTTCTTCAACAAGGTCATACTCACGCAAAGAACGCTCAAAAGCGGAAATTACCTGATCGATCCTGAAAGGTTTAATCATATAATCAAATTTAAAAGCACGCATAGCTTCGACCGCAAATTTAATATTCTGATAGCCGGTCATAATTAAAATAATCGCATCCGGCGCCTGAAAGCGGATTTTCTGGGCTAATTCAACACCGTTTAAACCAGGTACGCCAAGATCGTAATCCAAAAGCGCAAAACGGACCGGCGTTTGATTTATCATTTTTAATGCTTGTTCGTGATGTGAGGCAACCGTCACGGTATAACCATGTTCCTCAAGGCCTTCGCTGATCATCTCCAACAGCCCAGCATCATCATCTACTATTAAAATAGAGTTATTCATGGATAAACTTTTTATTCTGCAATTTTTTCTTCAAATCTATCAAATTTTGTGGCCTGCATCTCGTGCAATATTTTTGACCATAAATGGTCTGTAATCTCCTGGGCCGTATTACCAGCCTCCGGATATCCCAAACACGCGTAGTGAAGGGCCAGTCCCGCTCCCGTTTCTTTCGCCTTAAACTCAGACCGTGCCATTTTTTTTAGGCTTTTACAAAAAATTTCTGCATTAAAATAATCAACCTCCGGCATGATCAGCAATGCTGTATCTTGCGATTGCCAAAGAATATCAAACGTATCTTCAATATGGTTTAAAATAAATGAATGGGCTGTATGGATCATATCGCGGTAAGAGAAAGAATCACCAGAAGGGCTATTTAATTCCAACCGGATTAAAGCAAAGGTAATCGGGCATAATACCTCGCGGGCCTTTTCAATACTCTCACGGATGCGATAAACAACATCATTTTCCAAAATAGGCTTATTCTGTTTTCCAAATTTTAATGAATACATCATCGGCGCAGTTTGTGAGGCAAGTATATTTAACATGCTAATTATTTCCGTGGAGGCAAAAGTGTCCTCCTGCTCCGATTGCACCATAAGAAAACCCATAACCTGATCCTGGAAGCTGATGGGATGAAGAGAGAGCCATCCGTTTTTCGCTACAGAAATTTTAACATGCCCAATATCCAATTCATTATTTCTTATATTAATAATCGATTCGCTCGTTTTAGATAGGCGCGTATCGTTGATTGTTTGTGCCAGCTCAAATTCTACTTTTTCTATATCTGTTTCGATGTTGTTCATAGATACTATTTTAAACTTCCCAGTTTGAACATCTTCCATAAAAATAGCAGACTTAGATAAATTAAAATATTCTGTGATCGTATCGATAACCATCTTAAATACCGATTGTAAGTCGCTGACCTGGTAAATAATTTTACTAATATCGATCAATAAGGAAAGGTTGGCTAAAATACGTTTATTTTTCTTTTGAAGCTCCACGTTCCTGCGCTGTAACGAAATATTTTCCGTTGCCCGAAAAACCAGGTTTTGTAGTTTTTTATGATCAATCGGTTTATTTACATAATCATATACACCAAGATGAATGGATTCGATGGCACTGTTAATTGTTGCATGGCCGGTAATAACAATCACAAAGGTGTTTTCATTTTTTTCTTTAATCGCGTTTACAAGGTCCATCCCACCAATCTCAGGCATCATTAAATCGGTCAATACAATGTCATAGCAATTTGTTTCGATTTGTTTTAAGGCATCCACCGGATTTAGTTCACAGGTAATTTTGTAGCGTAGGTCTGTAAGTGCTTCCGCTATGGTGTCCAGCACGTCTTGCTCATCATCCACAATAAGTATATTATATTTTGGCTGAGTCTCTTCTTGGTATTCATTCATTTTAATTACCCACAATTACTAATTTGATCGATCCCAAAACCTTGTTTTCTAAATCCTGAAAAATGTTTATTCATTAGGTACATAAATATCGTATTCAGGAGAACTTTGGGCCCTTAATGATTCGACAATAATCTCTTCTTTAAAATTTGCCAGCTTTGCATTCGTTTTTGTATATGGGCAAATAAAATGTGCCCCGCCAATATCTACACGTACATTTTTATACATCTTACCATAAATAAAAATTTCTTTTTTTATAGTTTGTATTGATGATTCTTTTTGCAAACGTACCTCCTCACCGGCCAATGCATCGAGCTTGCTCTTTAACCGGGTCATTTCTTTTTCAATAAATATTAGTTCAGCCATTTTTTCATTTGATAGATTTTCCGTCCCACGCTTAAGAATCAATAAAAAGTCCTGACGTTTCTTTAAAGAGGAAAGGCGTAAATTATAGCTTGTTTTTTCGCGGTTTAGTTTCCAAAGTTGCGATTGGGACTCACCATCGGAATAGTTACGGATTTTTAGTTCGGTCGGTGTCCCCCTCTCAGAGCCAACATCATATAACTCGATCCCTTTTTCGGCCGTTAAGATTCCACCTCGGATTAAGCTGTTTTTTTACTTGCCCGGATATAGCCGCCCGAGGAAATGACACAGTTCAGTGCATATTTCTCAATTATAACATCTTTTTGTACGGCGATATTTGCGTCTTGCATAAAGCCACACCGTAATGTACCACCACATAAAATTTTTGCACGGCCTTGTCCTAAAACACCTTGTCCAATTATAATATCCCCATTTTGAGAAAAAAGATCGGCCGCATCCACACTCCCGGCGATAGAGATCGAGCCAGCTGTCTCTACTTTAAATCCGGAGCGGACATCGCCATCAATAATCACAGCGCCTTTTAGTTTTAAGTTACCCGTGCTGTAATCAACATCCCCTTTTATATGAAGTACTGCTTCGATAATCAGTTTATTGTCTGCCCACCTTATATATCCGGAAATTAGAGCAAATAATGTCTTCTTGTCTTCTGAAAGTGAAAGGTTTTCAAATTCAGGAAAATCAAGATCATGAGATTCAATTTCTATTTGTTCCCCGGTTACTGTTTGACCGGAAACTGGAACTGCCGATTCATCACGGCTGACAATATGTGTTCCTTTTTCAACAAATTGATATGAGGCAAGTTTTTTAAAATCTGCCCGATTTGCGCTGGTTATTGTTGGTTTGTGTGGGTTATCGACTACTACGTGCCAATTTAGCTTACCAACAGGTTTTGTACCTTCGGCAATTAGGATTGAGCGAACAGGTTCTTTTTTATCACATATATCGGATATGAGAGAAGAATTTATTCCGCTAATAATATTGTTTTTAGCTAAATAACTTAAAATAACTTCAGGTGAAGGAAAATTTTCAGTTCCTGTTGAAATAGTAAGGTAAGCGGATAGTTTGTCCGGAGAAATATTTAGTTTTATTGAATTCACAATAATTTGCTATCAGAAATAAATGTTGTCCTTGACTAATATTTTTATATTCGGATTAAAAAATCTATTTGTTATTATTTAATAATCGAAATCTTCATTTTTAGCAGCTTATTTGAACAACAAAATAAGAGACCTTTATTCTTACTCCCGTAGAACACGGTGAGGTCTCTCTTTGATATTATTGGATACCGAGGGACAGAATTACCCCTATTAAGAACATTTTATATGATTGTCATTAACTGAAGGATTCATCGAAATCAAAAACAACTTTGGCAATTTCGCCACACGAACATTCATAAATAAACCCGATAATCTCATCATTATCTGTTAAAGGGGTTATCTTTCCTTTATTTACCGGAATATGTGAGTTCTCGTAAGGGTTAATTTTTACAGAGGAACCGGCAAGTTGAACATTACTTTTCTTAATGATCGAACTTGGTCGTTTGTCTTTTTTTGCTTTAAATACTTTTAATTGGTCGTCGATTGTTAATTCATCAAATACGCTCATCTAACATCCTTATACTTATTTAAAGAGACTATCAATATCATCCTGAGATACAGCTGTGGTATGGTGCATTATATCTTTTGTCTGCTCTTCAAATTCTTTTTTACGCACCTCTTCATTAACTGCATTTTTATTAAACTCAGCTTCCAACGCCATGGCCACGTCACTGCCCATAGAACTGTTCATCCGCATGGATTCAAAAGACTTAAAAAGGATGCTAAATTTATCATGAACCGTCTTTAGAATTCGACTTGTGTGTTCTAACTTTTGGGTAGTTATGTCCTGGAATTGAAAGGCAAAAACCATCTCATTGGCCATATCAGAAATTTCCTTGATAAGATCTGTTGGGTCCTTGCTTTCGTTCTTGGATTTAATCATTTCGCCCAATGCTTCTAATTTCCCTGTTATTGTATCAATGGAGTCCAACACCTGATTGGTCGAATTTTCGGTCATTTTGGAAACATTATCAATATTA
The DNA here is from genome assembly GCA_024277115.1 of Calditrichota bacterium. Taxonomy (GTDB): domain Bacteria; phylum Calditrichota; class Calditrichia; order Calditrichales; family J004; genus JABFGF01. The sequence goes on along the minus strand of JAJRVW010000125.1, from coordinate 55,029 downwards.
TCTGTTGCTGTAGGTATACGCGATGTACTTTCTTTTATAGAGACATTTGCTTCCATAAGTAATGGAATCATATCCTTTAAAAATATGAACAAATCTTTCACTAAAGGGAAAAGGTCGTCACTAAATCGAATCGTTTCGCGAAGTTCCTCAATATGGTTAAGTACATCATCCAGACTTTTAATCTTTTTCATTATTCAACCTTCCTTTACGAAGTAAAAATCTCACCTATCTTCTTTTTCAATATTTCTGGTGTAAAAGGTTTTACAACATACCCGTTAACACCCATTTTAATTGCGGTCATCACATCATCCTGCATCCCACGTGTAGTAATCATTAAAATTGGCATATCTTTGTATTGGTCTTTGCCACGGAGCTCCCTTACAAGCTCTTCGCCATTCATCTCGGGCATATTCCAATCTGTAATAACCATATCCCAGCTTGCATCGCCCATCTTATCAAGGGCGTCTACACCATTTTCAGCTTCAGTTACATCTTCAATTCCAATCTTTTTTAATGAGTTCATAATAATTCGCCTCATCGTAGGCGAATCTTCGACAAAAATGACTTTTTTACCTTCCATCATTTTTCCCCTTTCCAAGGATATAAGTATTTTTTATTTGTATTCGTCTTATTAACTGTGAAATATAATTAAAGTGTGGATTCTCCCCTATTTTGCAAAGATTCTTCTCACTTTCATTTTTCATCTAGTTTTTACTCAAGATGCAATAAACACAGGTCTCTTCCATTTCTAACGAGAATAGCCTTGTATTTTCCGATTTTATGCTATACTCCGGATTTGAATCCCATTCCAAACACTCGGGAAAGCCCAAACTAAATTCTTCGTCTTCGGGAACAATGCGTGAGAGAAACCGGCCAACAATTGTATTTCCTATTTCGGCCATGGCATCATCAATCATTTCTTTATTAATCTCCTCAACATCGCCACCAGTCATATCCATTACAATTTCTTCAGAATATTCCTTTTCGATAACCAAGCCAACATTACCGCTAAAAGGGAGCAGTGTATCGACAGAAATCAGATATGAATCCTTCTCTGTTTCGATGGACTCTAAATCCTGACAGTTCTCTATATCTGCAAAAAACATATTTTCAAATGCTTCGGAAACGGCATCTGTCAATTCTTCACTTATTTGATCCAATTCATAACTCATTTTAGCACCTTAAATTTTTTCAAGATTTAGTGAATTTTCTAAGACATTATTTAATAACGGGATTGATAATGGTTTTGATAGCACTGCTTCTGCATAATCAGCTATCAGTTTTCGCTCCGTCGCGGAATTGGTTTTACTGGAAATTATTACAACGGGAATATGATTTAATTTTGGTGAGCTTTTAATCCGTTTCAACAATCCCTCGCCATCAAGTTTTGGCATATCCAAATCAGAAAAGACCAGATCAAAAGATTTTTCTTTTAAAATCTCCAGGGCATTTAAACCATCGATGGCCTCGCTGACCTGCAAGTTTTCAAACCCACAGATTTCAAGGCTCCGCTTAATTAATGCCCGCGCCATTGTAGAATCATCTACGATTAGAACTTGGTTCATACTATTTCCTCTTAAAACCTAATTAAATATTCCATTGCCCTCTTCCGGGCGATGTTATTGTTATTTCTCCAGAATCAACATTAACACTTACAGTACGGCTAAAATTTTTACCGATGTCTTCTGCGATGGCCCCCAGTTTATATTTCCATAAAATCTTTTTTGTGGCAAGGGCGTTCCTTTTGCCAATATTAAAACGGCCTTCAGGATCCATTATTTTTGCGCCACCGGTCATCTTTACAATTACTTCAGAATTCTTTTTAACACCCAGTTTTTTAAATTTTTCAATTAACTCAGGTATGGCCAGGTCGGCAAAATAACCCGGTAGCGCCTTGGCCTTACCGTTTGCAAAGCTCGAGTCCGGAAGGGCAATATGTGCCAGGCCGACCGCGTTAAGTTTTGGGGCAACCATAATTAAGGCGATGCACGAGCCAAGGGCATACGTTTTTACCATTGTATCCGGTACATTTGAAACACCTATCTCACCAACACCTACATTGACTACTTCCATTCTTTTCTTTCCTCTAATAGCGCTTTAATCTTATTCGGAATATGTTCCAGAGCCACCAGTTCCTCTGCACCGCCTCTTTCATACGCTTCTTTTGGCATACCAAATACAACTGAAGTATTTTCGTCCTGTGCAAAGGTACGTGCACCAACTTCTCTCATCTTAATCATTGCATCCGCACCGTCACTTCCCATTCCCGTTAACATTATCCCAATGGCATTTTTCCCTGCAAAGCGTGCTGCCGATCTAAATAATACATCCACAGACGGCCTGTGCCCACATATTTTTTGTCCGGCCCGGCAAACCACTTTGTAGGTACTTCCGCTTTTTAATATTTGTGTTTGTAAACCACCGGGGGCAATAAGTACTTTCCCCTTTTCTACTTCTTCACCGGAGACTGCTTCTTTAACATAAAGTTTTGATTGCTCGTTTAACCGATCCGCAAACATTTTTGTAAATTTTTCAGGCATGTGTTGCACAACTACTATTCCCGGATAGTTTGCCGGTAATGTTGTAATTATTCGCCGTAATGCTTCGGTACCACCGGTGGAGGCGCCAATTGTGATGAGAGTGCTATCCAGATAATGTCCATTCTGTACAGCCAGTTTATTTGGCATTTTGCTGCTAGCATGGTTTTTATAATTAGATACATCAACATGGGACGCAGTAACTACTTTTTCTGACAACTCTTTCATCATGCCCATCAGGCCGGTTTTTAAATTACTTGAGGGTTTGCACACAAAATCTACGGCACCAGCCGAGAGGGCATCTAGTGTAATACTCGATCCTGACTCGGTTAATGAGCTAACCATTACAACAGGCATTGGGTATTGTGGCATAAGTTTTTTTAGAAATTGTAAACCATCCATACGGGGCATCTCAACATCCAATGTTAACACATCCGGCCGGAGTTTCACAATCATATCGCGCGCTTTATATGGGTCGCTTGCAGCGCCAACTACTTCTATCCCTTCATTCATCGAAAGTCCTCGAGATAATATATTTCTAACTATTGCTGAGTCGTCAACGACCAATACACGGGTATTATTATGCATTATGCTTTCTTTCTATATACAGCCGGGCGGATATAATCAAAATAAGGATTTGCCCTGCCCAGGCTCTCGGAGTGTCCTATAAAAAGGTAGCCTTCATCAATTAAATTTGCGCTAAATTTTTTGACCAATTCTTCACGCGTTGGTGTATCAAAATAGATCATTACATTTCTACAAAAAATGGAATGAAACTTCTTCTTAAATGGAAATTGGCTGCGCATTAAGTTTAAACGTCTAAATAAAACTTTATTACGGACTTCATTTGTTACAATCCAATCGCCCGTATCCGTTTTCTGAAAATATTTATGTTTTATGTTGGTTTGCATCTTCTCAACATTTTCATCTTTATAAATACCACTTTCTGCTATCTTAAGGGCACGCGCCGATATGTCGGTTGCAAGTACATCTAATTTCCATTTTGACCTACTGCCGCCTGCGGCCTCGTGCATAACCATGGACAGCGTATAGGCTTCTTCACCTGTAGAACAACCGGCGCACCAAATCCGAAGTGAGTTATCCCTGGCTATCTCCGGCCTATAAAAAAGCTCCGGCAGGACCGTATCTTTTAAATAGTTAAAATGTTCTTGCTCACGTGCGAAATAGGTAAGGTTTGTTGATATTTTGTTTATAAGAATATCTAAACTTGCGCCACTTTTATCATTAAGAATATGCTCATAGTATGCCTTAAAACTGGAAAACTTATTTTCTATCAGTACTTTCCGTAAACGGTTAGACACTAATGACTGCTTTTTACTCCCAAGATTAATACCAAAGCGATCGTAAACAAGCCTAGATATTAATTCGTATTCCCGCGATGATATGGAAAGATCGGAGATGGCGGTTAGTTCATTCATAATCAGGCATTATCCTAAAAGTTGTTCCCAAAATCCAAATCTTCACCTTGTTCAAAAGCAAATTCTTCTAAGTTATTATTCCCATATCCGCCACCTGCAGCACCAATATTTTTATTAAGCTGAAAACGTTGTAACATTTTTCTTAGATGCTCTGCTTCGATGGTGAGCTCACTGGCTGCTGCTGCACTCTCCTCGGCATACGATGTGTTGGATTGCGTTACTTTATCTATCTGCTGCAATGCTGTACTAACCTGGTCAATCCCTTGAACCTGTTCTTGGGAGGATGTATTTATTTCCGCTATAAGGTCGGTGGATTGTCCGATACCCTCGATAATTCGATTAATTGCATCGGCTGTTTTACCGGCAATTTCAGCACCATTCTTTACATTGTTTACCGATTCCTCAATCAATTCCGTTGTTTCTTCGGCAGCTTTCGAGCTTCTTTGTGCAAGGTTACGCACTTCTTCGGCAACCACTGCAAAGCCTTTGCCATGTACACCTGCACGGGCTGCTTCTACAGCTGCATTAAGGGCTAATAAATTAGTTTGGAATGCTATCTCATCAATTACCTTTATAATGCGCGAAATCTCTACCGATGATTTATTGATCTTTTCCATCGCTTCCAACATTTCATTCATCTGTGAGTTGCCTTCCTCGGCTGCGCTGCGCGATTTGAGCGAAATATTATTGGCATTTTCGGCATTTTCGGCATTTTGCCTAGACTGTTGGCCAATCTCGACCATAGATGCGCTAATTTCTTCCATAGAACTTGCCTGATCCGAAGCCCCCTGCGAAACAGACTGACTTGTTTCTGAAACCTGCTTTGATCCAATCCCAACCTTTTCCACTGCAACTTCAACCTGGCTCAAAATTTCATTGATAGAATGTATCGAGTTATTAAGAGCTGTTTTTATTTTTGCATGATCACCATTAAACTCACCATCCATTGTAAATGTAAGGTTACCATTGGCCATCTCATCTAATACAATTTTTGCTTCATTAATTGGCCTGACCACAGCCTCCATTGTATTATTTAAACCATCCATAATTTTAGCATAATCACCATTATGGTTATCTTCATCTACCCTTACACTTAAATTCCCGGCAATTGCTGCTTCCGCTAATGTTCTGGAATCCGTAATTAATGCATTGATCGACGAAATACACATATTCAAATTGTCTTCAACAACTTTAAAATCACCTTTAAAATTCTGGTCAACCTTTTCAGGAATATGCCCTGCCCCAATTTGTTGAATGTAATCGGCCGTGACCGACATTGGCTCTACAACCGCATCTAAAATACGATTGATCCCACTGATAATTTCATAAAAATCACCCTGATGGTTTGTGGCATCCGCCCGTTTTTTCAGATCGCCTTCAACAGCACTTTCTACCAAATTTTGTACTTCGTTCACCATTGCTTGAATCCGTTCTTTCATCGTATTCATAGCATTGCCAAGGCTATCCTGTTTATTGATTTGAGAAAGCTCGACGTTCATATTTCCACGTGCTATCTCATTGGCAACATGTGCTTTTTCACGCTGGGCAGCAACAATCTTCCTGAAGGAATCGGCCAGAATACCTAACTCGTCCCCGCTATGAAACTCAATTTATTGCTGAACATCCCCGTCACTTAATTTCTCTGCTATTTCTGCAAGTCCCTGGATGGGCTTTGAAAAGCGGGTGGCCATAAACAATATCAAAGCAGCTAAAACGAGAACACCGACAATAGATAAAACATTTAAAATTGTATTCGCAAAACTGAGCGCGGCATCCCTCGCCTCAAGCGAAATCCCTACATATACAGTACCTATTTCTTCAGTGCCAGACATAACTGGTTTTGAGCTGAAAAATTCATAATCATTGTCTTCCTGCTCTCCGGATTTATTTGATGCTATTTTTGGATAACCTTCTCTTCTGAAGAAAAAGACTGTCTCATCGACATTGTTTTTCACACGAATAAAAGATATTTGCTCATCACTTTTAAAATATTTCAGAGCCTCAGCAATTGTTTCATTATCAGCAAATTCCAACCCGGTTTTTACGGCTCCGGAAGCTATATTACTTACAATCTCAACTGATTTTTCCAGGTTTTTATTGAGGGCACTTTTTGTAATCATATTAATAGTCCACATACCAATTAATATCATCACTATAATAACAGGTAGAAAAATCACCAATACCTTTGATTTAATTTTCATGTTGTTGAGTTTCATTTCCTGCACCTTTTTAAATATTTTTTATTTTAATACTTCAGTAATACCAAGTGATACGTTAAATTCCTCTGTAAATTTTGGTGCCAGGTCTGCATGGTTTTGCAGATTGATGGTCAACCCTGTCATTTTAAATTTCTCATTTACAAATATCCCTATAAATGCTCCAGCCTTGGCATACTCTTCAGATGGAGAAACTACCGGTATCCCTTTCTCTTTACATTTAGAGAGAATAAACATTTTGCTCGATTTTTGGACTAAAACAGGTGTTTCATATACAACCAGCACATCATCACCAGATAATTTTTTCAGGCTGGTTCCGATAGAACGGGCCCCTTCGATAATATAAATTGTTACCGTAACACCAAAAGTTGCTGCAGCCCGCTGAAGCTTGCCTTTTTCTTTTTCTACAAGATCCCTGGACATGAATACAGCTACTTTTTTCTTCTCCGGGATTACTTTACTGATCATGTATAAATATTGTGCTGCCGTTGCATTCCGTGCAAAAAGCTGGCTTGTAGATAAAACTAGCAATAATAGAATTGTTAATCGTAACGTTCTCATTTTACATCCTCCATGATGATTTTAAAATGCATTTTTCGATTCTTTAAATTATATCGGAGATTGTAATGGGGATGTTATTGAATAATTAAGATTGATTAGTTTTTTGCCAGGAATAATTGAGTAGTATTTGATGCAAAATGCAAGGGGAGGTATTAAAAGCTCGGCCAGAAGCCTGCTTTAATAATTCAGGTAATGACAAAAGGATGGGGTATTTATTACACTTTCAAAATTCAAATTGCTCAGTTTTTATTATATATTTTTCTATTATTCTTTTTAGCTGCTCTTTAGTAAATGGCTTGGACATATAATCATCCATCCCCGCCGCAAGGCATTTTTCCTGATCACTCTTCATTGCATTGGCAGTTAAGGCAATAACCGGTATTCTCTGCCCACTTGTTTCAGATGCCCGGATGGCTTCGGTTGCCTCCAATCCGTCCATCTCCGGCATTTGCATGTCCATTAAAACGAGATCGAATTGTGTTGAATTAATTTTCATTAACGCTTCTTTGCCATTTAGCACGCAATCAACAGAGTATCCAAGTTTTTCCAATTGTTTAGTCGCCACTTTTTGATTAATAAGATTATCTTCCGCCAATAAAATCCGTAGGGGGCTTTCGTCAACAGGGCTGTATATACTTATTTGCTGATCGTTATAATCTAAGTTATTAATTTCTGTCGTATTAGTTGTTTTTACTGCACTGTTCTGCGATTTATTTAAAGGAAGTGTAAACCAAAAAAGAGAGCCTTTGCCCACTTCGCTCTCAACGCCAATCTCCCCCCCCATAAGTTTACATAAATTTTTTGATATGGCGAGCCCTAATCCTGTGCCGCCGTATTTGCGGGTTGTTGAACTATCCTCCTGGGTGAAAGACTGGAATAGTTTAGTAATGTTTCTTTGTTTTATGCCAATTCCTGTATCAATTACTTCAAAACGCAAAAACTGTGCAACCGTTGTTTCTTTTTCTATCTCTATTTTGACAGATACACCACCTTCATTTGTAAACTTTAAGGCATTGCTAATTAAATTTACTAATATTTGTCTAAGTCTGACAGGATCACCGATAAGCTTGTCGGATACTTCGTTAGCCGTAACACAAGAAAAAGATATCTTTTTTTCCTGTGCTTTTTTCTGAAATAAATCAGTGACACTTTTAATCACCTCGTACAGATTAAAATCTATATATTCCAGGCTTAAATTACCTGATTCAATTTTTGAAAAATCAAGAATATCGTTGATTACAGTTAATAAAAACTTGCCCGATTCATAAATCATTTTTGTAAATTCTTTCTGCTCGGCATCAAGCTTTGTTCCAAGAAGTAAATCGGCCATGCCAAGTACACCGTTCATCGGGGTTCTAATTTCATGGCTCATTTTAGCCAGGAACTCACTTTTTGCGCGGTTTGACTCCTCTGCAAAATCTTTTGCCCTTTGTAATTCTAATTCCACTTGTTTACGAACAGAAATATCGCGCCATACCACCTGTAATAATTTCTTCCCGCCAAAAGGGATAACGGAGAGAATGACCTCCACAGGGATCACTTCCCCGTTTTTTCGTTTATGCTCCCAGTCAAAACGGTGGTTTCCTTTTTTAAAGGCCGTTACAATCATCTCGTTTGCCTTTTCTAAGGAGTTTCTTCCATCGGCTTGTATCTCGGGGGATAAATCGGAGGGATGGGTATTTAACAACTCTTTTTTATCACTATAACCCAACATCTCTAATGTGGCGGGATTACAATCAATAAATTTTTCATGCTCTATAATAAGAATGGCATCCACAGATTGCTCGAATAATGTTCTGTATTTATTTTCATTCTCACGCAGTGCCTCATCCATCCTTTTGCGTTCAGTAATATTATGGGCATAAAAATTCATACATTCAAAGTCTACAAGGGGTACACAATGGATATCGAAGACTTTTTTTCCACATAATACTTCAACTAAAAACGCCTGATTTGTTGCAAAAGCATTTATCATTTTCATTTGAAGATCAATACTAAGCAAGCCACTTTTACTGGTCACCCAGCTTTTTAATAAACACTCTGATGCTTTATTGGCATAAATTATTTCGCACCGTTTATTTGTTTGAAATACTGGCTCTGGATTTTCATTCGGGAAGCGCGATAAATATTCCGGGCTTTTTATAATCGGCCTGCTTATTTTTATGTGTGTAAGCTTTTTATTATCGGGGCTTTTACATGAAGTTAATTGTAAACGTAACTCATTCAGCTCTGTAATAAGTTGTGCTTTGGTTTTATATTTATCATGCATAAGTAAAACATTCTCTTTGAATCGTTGTAGTTTTCACCGAGATTTCCCGTAGTACAGGAAAATTAAATTGAACACAATAATCTTCTAATTGAAGGTCACAACTTATAGATTTCGTCTTCTATAAAAATGCAGCATATTTAGTAGCTCCTCAAAGAGAAAACTAATCACCTCACAAAAACAAAGCACGTGTCCCAATTATACTTTTGTTTGGGCATTAATAATTTGTTCCAGTTCTTCTTCAAACAAAAGCTTCTGGGTATCAAGTAAAATTTTCACATCTTCCTCCACCTTGCCGAGGCCTTGGACAAACCGGTTACCATTAATTTTTTTATTTACTTTGGGTGGAGGCTCAATACTTTCTTCCGGAATATTCATCACCTCCGAGACGGTATCAACAACCAACCCAACAGAAGTTTGGTTGATATTTACAACAACAATACAGGTCCGTTCATCGTAGTCACGCTCGTCCATGCCAAAGCGCAAGCGCACATCAACCACAGGGATTACTTTGCCACGGAGGTTTATCACACCTTTTACAAATTCCGGTAACTCAGGCAATTCTGTAATTTTCTGAATCCCGATAATTTCTGTAACATGGCGGATATCAATGCCATATTCTTGCATTGCAATATTGAATGTCAAAAACTGCCCTTCCTGGCTGTCTTCTTCCTCAAAATTTTCCACTAAAGATTCTTCTGCTGTTTGCATAACAATAACTCCTGATAAGAAGTGATACGTTTAAATTTTTTAATTATCCTCAAACCCAAATTCACCCGAATTGTCGTACGCATATTCCAATGATTGCTCTGATATATTATGCTTCTTTGAAGCCAAATTTGAATTATTTGTGATTTTAAATTTACTTATCAAAGTCTCTAAATGGTTCGATTGGCTCGCAAGCTCTTCAGCGGCAGCAGCGCTTTCTTCGGAGCTTGCGGTATTCGATTGAGTTACTCGATCAATTTGTGCCAGACCACTATTTGCCTGGTTTATGCCATCACTCTGTTCCTTCGATGCTACATTTATTTCAGAAATGAGCTTCGATACTTCGGTAATATTTCCCACAATTTCTGCAAAAGATTTTCCTGTTTCTTGCGCAATTTTTAAGCCATCAACTACTTTTGTGTTGTTTCCTTCTATCAAATCTGTGGTTTCGTTGGCAGCCTTTGCACTTCGTTGGGCCAGGTTCCTAACCTCTTCGGCCACAACGGCAAATCCTTTTCCATGAATGCCTGCCCGTGCGGCTTCAACAGCGGCATTCAATGCCAGTAAATTCGTCTGGAAGGCGATCTCATCAATAACTTTGATTATTTTAGAAATTTGTTCCGATGATACTTTCATCTCGCCCATGGCATCAATCATGGTCTCCATTTGCTTACTACCTGTCACGCATAGTTTTTGAGTCTCACCGGAAAGTTTGTCTGCCTGGCCTGCACTTTGCGCATTTTGATCGGTTTGTTGGTTAATAATCGTCATTGAAGCACTAATCTCTTGAAGGGAACTTGCCTGTTCAGTTGTACCCTGTGCTACTGACTGAGCGCTGTCCGAAACTTGTTTTGCACCCGAAGTTAATTGGCCAATTGAAAAAGAGACACCACCAAGAACATCATTCAATGAAAAAATGGTATCATTTAAAGCAATTTTCATTTTTGAATGATCGCCTTTGTAAACACCCTCTACTGATTTAGTTAAGTCACCCTTGGAAATACATTGTAATATTTTCAGTGCTTCTTGTGTGGGTTTTACAATTTCATCCAACATTTTATTTAAAGAAGTTAGAACACCTTGCACATTCTCATCAAGGCCATCAACACGTGCCCTTTTACTTAAATCACCCGATTGCCCCGCCTCGCCAAGCAGGTTTATTTCGCTTACAAGATCGTTAAAAATTTGCACTTGCTTTTTTTGCATATTTTCTATTTTCTCAAAGCGGGCATCGGAGAGGGCTTGTATTACAAAAGCGATATCCGTTTGAATTAAGCGAGAAAATGATTCCGAGAAATCCTGAATTTCTTCCTGATAAGCGCCACTATCTTTTAATGCGCCTACAAGTACTTTACGGATGACCTCATACATGGCAATATACCAACTGGCATCAAGGTTTATCCGCTCATGCTGGATGCCAACTATACGTCGGTATTCAATATATTTATCATCAATTTTCCCATCAAAAAAGGTTTTAATATAACGGGTAAGCATTGGCCGTTGTCGCTCAACACTGCTATGTTCATTTAAAATATTTAGTGTAACCGCATATTTTTTAACATGATCATAAAATTGATCAACTAGTTCATCGGAAACTTCGAGACAGATATCTTGCCAGGATTTTATAATTCCTAAATCATCTTCAGTAAGCCCAAGAAAATTTATTTTTTCCCGATCCTTTGAATCCGAAACAGAGATTACACCTTTACCATAAGCACGTTTTTTACGCTTAGGCGGAGACGTCTCATTTTGCACAGAGGCATCAAAATCTGCTCCGGGCCCTTTTTTAAAAAAATTAAACATCCAGACCTCCTATCAACCCCGTTAAGCCACCGACTCAACCATTTTTATAAGATGTGCCAGCTCTAGGATCAGACAAATTTCTCCCGTCCCTAAAATTGCACAACCCGAAACACCCGGCACAGAACCGAGATAATTGGGCAACGCCTTTATTACTAATTGCTGTTGGCCAAGAATTTCATCCACTAAAAACCCAATGCCTTTTCCTGCCTTCTCCGTAACAACAACAATGCCTTCACTTAAAGGTTTTTGTTCAAAGCTTAGCCGGTGCAGCTCATGAACACGTAAAACAGGTACCAGGCTTTCACGGATTTTTATAACCTCTTGCCCGTCAATTAAATCAACAATATTATTTTCACCAACTTGTAAAGACTCTTTTATATCCAGGGTTGGAATCGCATAAATCGATTTTTCAACACGCATAATCATGCCATCAACAATTGCAGTAGTAAGCGGAATCCGCAAATTTATGGTTGTGCCAATTCCATCTTCACTGGATACCTCTACCTTTCCACGAATCTTTTCAACATTTTTAAGCACAACATCCATCCCAACGCCACGGCCCGAAATATCAGATACTTTTTCGGCTGTGGAAAACCCTGGTGCAAAAATCAGGTTCCAGACTTTTTCATCGGGCATATCCAGCTCATTTTCCTGAATAACCCCTTTTTCCAACGCTTTAGATAAAAGTTTTTCACGGTTAAGACCGGCACCATCATCTTTGATCATAATCCAGATTTCTCCACCAACCTGCCGGGCAGAAAGTTCAATACGACCGGTTTCATTTTTTCCATTTTTGATGCGCTCTTCCGGGCCTTGTATACCGTGGTCCGCCGCATTTCTTAGAATATGGACCAATGGGTCAGAAATATGCTCCAGAACAGAACGATCGACTTCGGTTTCCCCACCGGAAATAACCAATTCAATTTTTTTATTATTTTTTGATGATAAGTCACGGATCAACCGTTTCATTTTCCCAAAAACGCCATTAAGCGGGATCATGCGCATCGAGGTAGAAAGTTCTTGTAATTCCCTGACATTTTTTTGTAAATAGCTGATGGATTTTTCAAAACTCTCCAATTCCATCCCCCTTAAATCGGGGTTATGAGAGACCATTGATTCTGAAATCACTATTTCGCCAACCAGGTCCATAAGTGTATTAAGTTTATTTACATCCACGCGGATAACTTCAGAAACACTCTTTTTTGTTTCCGGTTTTTCCTTTTCTGCCTTCGCCGCAGTCTTTTTCGTCAGTGCCGGTATCTTTGTTACAACTTGTTTTCCTGCTTCTTTTATATTTTTTTCTGGCTCAGGCTTTTCTCTTGCTTGCGTCTCTTTTTTTCCAGATTTCTCTTTCTCAATGCTTTTTTTCTTAGGAGTAGCTGCTTTGGGCGCTTCTTCTGTTTCATCAAAACCAAACGCTTCGTTCATCAAATCCATTAAGCCAATCTTACCCATAATTACAGGCGCTTTGCCATCATCTAAATTATCCACGGCGATTTTAATAAAATCCAGTACTTGTAATATGAGAGAAATCTGTGATGTGCCCGGCACTACTTTTCCACTGCGGGCCATGTCAAGAAAAGTTTCTGCCTTGTGGCAAATTTGGTTTATATCTGTGTAATTAAAAAATCCTGCATTGCCTTTAAGGCTGTGCAGCGTACGGAAAGCATTTTCAATTATTTCTGTATTGTCCGGTTCTTTCTCGAGGTTTAACAAGTCCTGCTCCAGGCTATCCAATAGTTCCGTGGAGTCTACAACAAATTGTTTTTCCATTTCCGGGGTAATCAGGGCATCCAACAATTCCTGGTCCGACATTTCTGAGGCCTTTTTTTCCGGTTGTTTTGTTGTTTTCTTTTTAGCCCCGTCCTTTTTAGTTTCTGATTTTGCACCACTATCCTCTGCCACATTATCCTGATCACCAGATTCTGCGGCCGAAATATAATCACTGATTTGGGAAGAAAGCGTGGACATATCTACAGGAAATTCTTCTTCAGAAAAATGGTCTTGCAGATGGTTCATCATCATCATCAGCGTATCACTAACTTCGAGGAAAATGTCTATATGCGGTTTGGAGAGTTGTATTTTGTCTTTCCGGATCAGGTCAAGCAGTGTTTCGGCTTCGTGTGTTAAACTTTGCGTACCAACCAAACCGATAAACCCCGCACTACCTTTTATAGAATGAAATGTCCTAAAAATTGTGTTTATCTCTGCCGAGTCAACGGCATCACTTTCTGAAATTTTTTCTTCCAGGGACAATAACACTAATTCAGTTTTTTCGAGTGCTTCATTACTTTCTGTAATAAAGTCAAAAAGGATTTCCTTATCTTCTTCTAATATCGTGCTCATGTGCACCTCTATTATTTTAAATCGTATTTATAATAAAATGATATGACTTTATTAACGACACGGCTATATTAAAAATGAAGGATATAACGATAAGGTGGTTAGAATCCGTATAGGGGGGAAAAGATTATAAATCACTGATTTCCAATGTGCCATTCTCAGCAATAAGTTTTATAGAAACATGATGGAGTGACTCCCGGATTCGCAAGGTTTGGTGGGGGGCATAGATAACGCAACCACTTCCAATCTTTCCGGTCACTATAATTTCAGGATCTTTTTTGTCGCGGGTGTGCGTCTCGTAGAAAGCGAGTTGTTTTTTTTCATCTTCGTAAATGCTCAATGTCCGTTCGCATTTCTCTAATGTTGATCGATATTTTTCAAGCATATCACGCATATTTACATAAAATCGGTTCAGCAAGACATCCGAGGATATACTGGCCTTTGCCATTTTATTTAATTTTCCCAGATGGCCCAATGCTTTCTTTTTAGTAAACTCTAAATCACGTTGCTGGTCTTCTAAATCCAGGTATAAATCAAACAGTTTCTTTTCATGCTGTCTATTATAGTTTTTGATACTTTTTAAACTTGGATCGATAATATAGTTGGGGCCAAGATAAATTTGGGTACCATTTTCGATATTACGCGCAAAAACCTTTGAGCCCACTTTAATTTCGGAACGACTAATAACCGGCGCAACTAGGCTATTCATACATTGAACCACCGAGTTTTCGATAAACTGCTGAACGATTATATACATGCCTGCCCATACGTTATAACCCAATATCTGGTTAGAAAAAATGGATTGGCCGGCATAAATCCGCGCCCTTTCCAGCCGCTGTTGGTTATCAAAGCCAAAGTTGCAGGTAATATTGCCTCCAACACGGATGTATGCAGAACGTATTAAACCTTTTACAATTAGGTTCGAAGGCAATGTAACACTTGATTCACTCCGAATATCCTGTTCCACTTCCAAAGCATAATCAAACTCTACCCGTCCGTGCATTTTGCCAATATTTTTAACTGTTTTAAGGGGATAAACGGAAACTGTCCCATAAATTGTATGATGGGCATAGCCATCTACTTCAGCTTCGATAGCATTTTGCTGCATGTTTAAAGTCGTATTTTCACCTGCATAAAGTGCAATGTTTTCTTCCTGAATTTCCTCTAAAAATTCTTTCTTTCCGTTGGGATGGCGTAAATAAGAAAACGGGGTCTGCGATAGGCTCAGTAAGCGCTCACCTGCTTTTACCGGGTAAGAAAAATCGATTGTGTCCAGACTGCCACTTTCCAGCCAGGTCGTAAAATTGTCATCATTTAACGCATCTTCGAAGTGGAACCACGGCTTACCGGGGTCTTCATCCAGATAGGCCAATGCAATGGGTACTTGCCCTTTTTGACCGCTCTCGAGCAAACCGATACTTGCATCGAGCAGACCATATTTAAATCCTTTTTTGATCAATGCCGAACGCATCTCTGTTTTCTTTGCTGTTCCATAACGAATTTCGCCCAGAACGAGCTTTCCTCCCCAGAGTTCTGTTAACAGCAATAATCCATTGTTCAGTTCAATTCTTTTTTTACTCAAACCGTAAGTACCTTCTAATTATCCAATAGCGAGCCAAATTTTTCCAGCCACGAATCCATTGTAAGCGCATATTCTTTTAGCTGCGAAAGCTTATAATTATTTGTAAACTGATTATATTCCAGTCATCAAGGTTTAAACTTTCATAAAGGAGTTCAAAAATTTGTTCTAAATTGATTGGCTTGGTGACAAGGGCCGTGTGCGGCAACTTTTGCGCGTGGCTCACAAAATACGAATCGGGATTGGTACATAAAAAATAGATGGGTACAATCTCTTTGGGGCCAATTTTGCGCGGCCCGTTAAAGTAACGGACAACATCATCGACTTTTATCATTTTTGTTTCCACATCCAAAAAAATACAGGCAATTTCTTCACGGATTAAATTTTGGATGGCCGCAGTATTAAAAACCACAACCGGCTCATAGTTTAGGGCCGCTACCAAACGGGAAATGTCATTTAAAGATGATGAGTCGCGGTCAATTATTAATATTTTTTTCATATGCTCTTGCTGATTTTGTTTTAAAAACCGATTAAACCTTTGACGGTCTCACACAACAATCGGTAAGTTCCCAATTCAGTTTAACGAAAATAAGTACAAATGATAATTTTTTCGACATTTTACACAATATATGTTCAGGGTTTGGTCATTTAGTGATTTATTTAAGAGGAAAATATAGATACATTTTTAAACTCGTACAACATGGACAAGACTTCTGGAAGTATCGATTTGAACATAGAGATTTGGAATTAAAAGATTTTGGTCAAAACTTGCCAGGTCTGCAACAAAACTAATCCTTGAATAAATTAAAACTTTAATCGGTTACTCCGAACCTTAGCTTAAATGAATTCTACAACACGCATCAGATATTTCTAAAAAGGGGCTCAATATTCAGGATGGTTACTCCTATAATATATAGTAAAAAAGAGACACATCTCTTTGACTTTATAAAGCACCCAGTGTGTATCGTCTCAGACGCCGGAATTATTTTATATATTAATCCGGCCTTTTCAGAGTTATTAGGGTATGCTCCAAAGCATATCTGTGGTAAAAGTATCCGTTTATTATTTAATAATGAAATCCCAAAAAAAATAAAAAGCAATGCCATCCTGCAAGTGCGTAATAGCAAAGTTTGGGAAGGTGATATTTTAATAACAGACAAAGAAGGGAGCCTGCAACGTTTTAATTTACGAATTGTCCCCACGCAAAAGGTGAAACCGGTAGTAAAAACATATATTTGTACACTTGAAAAAAATACACTCACTTCAGAGTTATATGAAAAGGTAAACGAGTTAAAAGTAATCTTTCGTAGCCTTTTCCAAAAAACAAGTGATATTTTATTGCTGTTTCATTTTGGCCCCAATGGCCTGCCCAATCCATTTATGGATATAAACAACGCGGCCTGTAAATTACTTGGTTTTACAAAAAAAGAACTTCTGGGGTATTCACTTATCGATTTAGTGGAAAGTAAATCACGTAATGATTTATTTAATTTACAACAAAAATTGGATGACGAAGCTGTCACTTACCTGGAATTAAGTTTATTAAAAAATGACCAACACTTAGTGCAGATAGAAGTTGAAGCACAATATGTAAATTACGATGGCCAGCATGCCGTGTTAATGATCGGTAAAAACATCAGTGAGAAAAAAGAACTGGAATACAAGCTTTCCCAGGTTGAGAAACTTGAAGCTGTTGGCCAACTTGCAGGCGGGATTGCCCATGATTTTAATAACGTTCTGGCAGGTATAAGCGGACTCTCGGAACTGGCCTTAAAAAAGATGGGTAAAAAGCACAGTGCTGCGGCCTTAATAAAAACAATCCATCAAAAAGCAAATAACACTGCCAACATGGTGCAGCAGCTCGTCGCCTTTAGCCGCAAACAGCAACTCTCAACCCGTCCTATCGATTTAAATAAAATCATAAAAAACAATTATAAACTTTTAGAACGCTATCTTGGTGTAAATATCCGCTTTATCACAGATCTGCAACAATCGCTGGCTATTATTAAAGCCGACCAAGCAACTTTAGACCAAATCCTTACGAACCTGTGTATCAATGCGGGCGATGCCATGCCCGATGGGGGCGAGCTGATAATAACAACACGTAATAAAACACTATTGGAAGAAAAAGTAACCTCTAGTGGCCTGGTACCACCGGGGAAATATATTCTTCTTTCAATTTCAGATTCCGGCCTGGGAATGGGGCAAGAGACTATCAAACATATTTTTGAGCCATTTTTCACCACAAAAGATATTGGCTATGGCACAGGTCTGGGCCTTTCAATTGTATACGGTTTAGTAAAACAGCATGGGGGTTTTATAGAATGTGAAAGCGATATCGGCGAAGGCACCACTTTTGATTTGTACTTTCCATGGCACGCGGACAAGAAGACAAAAAAATCTGTGAAAGTCGAGAAAAAGAACCTAACAGGCCATGAGACAATCCTGATAGCAGAAGACGAGGCAGACCTTATCCTTTATCTAAAAGAATCGTTGGAATATTATGGCTATAAAATTAAAATTGCCCATAATGGCATGAAGGCATTAGATATTTTTGAACAGGATAGAGATGCGATCGATATGATAATTTCTGATGTTGTGATGCCGGAAATGGGTGGTGTAGAGTTAAAACTTGTGGTGCAGAATATTAAGAAGGATATGAAATTTTTATTAATCAGCGCATATACAAACAGGATTGAACCGGGCGTACCATTCCTGCAGAAACCATTTTTGACCGATGAACTGGCAACGATGGTGCGAAATATTTTGGATGATAACTACAAATATGAATAAATAATTATTTCTATTTACTCATATAATCCGGTAGGCTTACAAGTTTATCAACCAAATCACTAATAACTTCCTCATCAAAGTAATAGCGCGCGGCAATTCTCTCTTTTATCGCATCAACTTCTTGCGGAGAGATCGTCTCACTCTGTTTAACTTCCTGAAGATATTGCTCTGCTTCTACTTTTAGGGATAATAATTCCCTGCCTTTACTTGAGATTTGAACCTGATCTTTACTGCCATTATTCGCAGTACCCGTTGTTTTTCCACCTTCTTCGGTTTCAGAACGCTGTGTCAGCTTCTTGCTCGATTCAGTTTTCTTAAGATCAGGAGACGTAGAGAATAACTGTCTTATTGGTCCCATGATTTACTCCTGAATTATACTAATTTTTGATTCTAGTTGTATATCTGATTTTTGCCTGTTTGAATACGTCTTCTGCCCGGATATTGCAGCAGATTCCTCGACATATTGCATTTTTCGCTGTTCCAGGTTTTTATAGATTTTATCATCTATCTTAACCAGTTTGCTTGCCAGCTTAGAAATATTTTTGATATATTTATTTTCGCTATCAGTTTTCATTTCTGTATCAAGCTCTTTACGGCGGTTCTCAAGTTTCTGGATTTTCTCTATCCATTCCTTCCGATAATTTACCATTTCAACAAGAACAGAAACGGGTAAAGACTCAACCTGCTTAACAACCTTTTCCGAAATATTTAATACAGAATTAAAATAATCCATTTCCAGCTTAAGTACTTCTTCCAAATTGTTAGGAACTGTAGCCGTATTTTGAAACACCGTTAATACCTCCTGTCAAAAATCAAACCAACAAATTCTTCCATTTTGTCATTTAAACGAACCATTTCTTCCGAAGGTATTTGTCGAATTACTTCTCCTGTTTCTTTATCAGAAACAACAATTACCGGAGGATCACCTTCATTATCAAACTCAAAATTAATTTCTTTGTTATTTGAATTTGCAATCTGGTTGGCCTCTTGTACTAATTGTTCCATATTTACCTCAACCGGAATAATAGGCTCCTTACTTTGTGTATTATCTTTTGCATCCCCAGATGCAATTTCTGTTTTAATCTTACTCCCGCTCGCTACTTTTGGCAGACTTGATGTTGCCGTAGGTGGGCCGGATATTTTTGGGATTCTGATATCTTCCATGATATATTCTCCTCAAAGCCGATACTAGCTTATTATAAACTGACTTAAAAAAGCTTGTTGATTTTGTAGCCTGGCCATTGTTGCTTGCAGACTGGAAAATTCACCAAACAATTGTTTTTCTTTCCTATCTAATAGAGATTCTACCTGACTTAACCGGTCATTCAAACTTGTAATTTCATTGTTTAATGCTTTCTTACTGTCAGAAATAGTACCGCCTGTTTTAATATACTTTTCGAGATAGTCATTAACTTTGGTAGCTACTCCATCGCTACCATTAAATATATCCGATACATATTCTGAATTTGTTTCAATTGCTGTTGTTAGTTTATCTGCATCGACTATCGAAAGATTCCCCTGTTGGTCCGCTTCGATACCGATGTCATATAACAAATTATACTCACCAAAGGTTATATCTGTTACTTCACCTTGGGATATATTTCTTAAATCGGATAATATGTCCCTGTAAGTTATATCATCAGAGAGTGGGCCACGACTGGCCGTGGTTTTATTGAACTGGGTTTGGTCCCTTAAATACGCAACTGATTCGTTATATGCTTTAATATATTCGTTTATCTCGTCTTTTACTTTTTTTGTATCTGTACTTATTGTAACTGTTTCCGCTGTCGTAAAAGAGTTCAACAATTTTAAGGTAACACCATCAAGGGCATCGGTTACAGTGGATGAATCCCGATAGTAAGTTAAGCCATCCAGTGTAAACTTAGAATTTAATAACGATGAAGAAATACTTGTGCCAGGGTCAACAATATAACCACCTGTTGTTCCACTGGACTGTCCATTATTATTAATATTTAAATCATCAAGTAAAGCACTGCTTCCAAAATCCATTCGATACGTATAACCACTGCTTGCCGCGTTAAATGACAGCCGTGAAGTACCAATTTCTTCACTAACAGATGTCGCTAAAATACGCTCGTCATTTGTGATTATTTCGTCCGCAACAGCCTGATCCATTGCTCCGTTAACAGCATTTTTAATAGAATTTATGACTGATTCATTATCGGCTGTAAATGCGGCGGCGGCAACTGTAACAGTTATCATTACACGGTTATTTGGATCATCATCCGTAGGATGGCCTACTTCAATATCGAATGTCTGGTCGGTCACATAACTGGTAAAACCTGAATTTGCACCAATATATTGATTTGAAACCCGGTTATCAGATGCTGAAATTCGGTCTACAGCTATACTATGATTGCCAAGGGCTGCACCGCCCGTAGCCGTAACTTTTAGTACGTCTTCATTTGTGGAAGATGATTTTCGCGCAGCAAAATAATCTGTAAATTGATCTGTCATCCGTTTTGAACGCTTTTGTAATGCCGAAAGCTTGGAATCTAAATCTGATAAAACTTTAATTTTACTGGTTACACTATCTTTTCTATCCAATAACCTATTTCGCGGTTCTTGCTCAAAAAACATAAACTGATCAACAAGATACTGAACGGAATTCTGATTTGCGAATAATGATGATACATCCATCTTCTTTACCTCAATTTAAACAACCTTCATTGCAGTTGTCCAGGTAGATTTTAATTCTTCCAGGTTCTTCTTAGCTTCGACAAAATTCCCACTGGAAATAGTGTAATTAATATAACGGTAAACATTGAAGAACGTAACAGATACCTCTTTATGGTCAAAATTCAATGCCTTAATAAGTACCTGAACGGCCCTTAAAGCTTCGCTTCTATCTCTAATTGCGCAGGCTTTAATTCCTGCATCGTATACATACGAGATAAGCTGCTCCGGGCTTGCCGACATAATTTTCTGAACAAGATATGGATTTTTCTGTGCTTTAGATACCGGTCTCTTTTGTGATGTAAATTGTTTCGCCGCTAACATAATCTCACTCCTTTAGACAGGAAAATGGAGTGGAAAATTAATTCCACTCCGGTTAATTATTGATCACTCTTAGAATAAAGACAACACTATTTGAGGCGCTGAATTTGCTTGAGAAAGTGATGATACAGCAGTCTGCTGTAAAATCTGCATTTTCAGAACTTCCATCTGTTCCTTGGCAAAATCTGCATCTTCATAAGTACTTCTTATTGCCTCTGTGTTTGTAATCGAAGTACTAAGCGTGTTTTCTTTGGCAGTAAGGCGCGCTTTAAATTCCCCAACATCCTGGGCACGTGAGGCCAAAGTATTAATGGCTGTATCCAATGTTGTGATCGCTGCAGAGGCGCTTGCCTGAGTGGCCATTGAAGAATTATTTATACCCAACCCGGTAGATGTGGCGCTACTTAGTGCCACCGACAAGGTTTCACTGGCGCCTTCGCCGGTTTGGAATGTTACGGAGAATGTTCCGTCAATAAGCGCATTGTCATTAAAGGTTGTCTCAGTTACAATCTGGTCAATCTCAGAACGCAAGGCTACAAACTGGTCGTTTATAGCGGTACGTTGTGTACTTCCTAAACTACCATCGGCAGCTTGGGTAGCTTTAGACTTCATTGTTTGGAGAATGTCCATAATGTTTTGATAACCACCATCGGCAATATTAAGAATGCTTTGCGCATTGTTAACATTTCCTAATGCTGCTTCCAACCCATTACGACGGGATTCCAATCCACGAGCAAGCTGGTACCCAGCAGGATCATCTCCCGGGGAGTTAATTCTTTTACCCGTGGCCAACTTGAGCTGACTTGAAGAAATCTTGGTATTAATTTTATTCAGCTGATTTAGAGATTGCATAGCCTGAATGTTTGATGCAACCCGTGTTAAGCCTGAACTCATAATAACCTCCTTATTAAGGTATGATTTGAAACGTCCTTGTTTCTGTTAATTACATATTTGTAATTAGTGTTTCTTAGTTCATAGGTCGTGGGGTATGTTTATTTCTTAAATGATTTTTTAAACTTTTTTTTATTTTTTTGTAAACAGGTTTATAAACCATTGTTTTTATTGTGGTTCAAATTATTACTTTTTTTATAAATAGTTTTTTCAAAACCACAATACCAGATATAATTCGCCAAAATAAAAAAAGGCGCCCTGTTTCCGGGGCGCCTCTCGCTAAGTATTCCTTCCTTAGAATAAAGACAGCACTAACTGTGGCGCTGAGTTTGCCTGAGACAAAGAGGACACCGCAGTTTGCTGTAAGATCTGCATCTTAAGCACTTCCATTTGCTCCTTAGCGAAATCTGCATCTTCATAGGTACTTCTTACCGCTTCTGTATTCGTAATCGCCGTACTTAATGTATTTTCTTTTGCAACTAAACGTGCTTTATACTCGCCAACATCCTGGGCACGAGAAGAAAGTGTATTGATGGCCGTGTCAAATGCTGTAATGGCGGCAGATGCGCTGGCTTGTGTTGTTAATGATACAGAATTTATGCCAAGCCCTGTTGAAGTAGCGCTGGATAATGCAACAGATAGTGTTTCACTGGCTCCCTCACCTGTCTGGAATGTAACGGAGAATGTGCCGTCAATAAGTGCTACATCGTTAAAGGTCGTTTCTGTTACGATCTGATCGACCTCTGAACGTAATGCTGTAAACTGATCATTTATAGCTGTCCGTTGGGTCGTACCCAAACTTCCATCAGCGGCCTGTGTTGCTTTCGACTTCATTGTTTGCAAAATATCCATGATATTTTGATAACCACCGTCGGCAATATTAAGAATGCTGTTCGCATTGTTAACATTGTCTAAAGCAGCTTCAAGTCCATTTCTACGTGCTTCAAGGCCACGCGCTAATTGATACCCGGCAGGATCGTCACCAGGTGTATTTATTTTTTTACCGGTTGCCAAATTTAACTGGTTCTTGGCAATCTTAGCGTTGGTTTTATTCAGATAGTTTAGTGACTGCATCGCCTGAATATTGGTAGCCACTCTTGTTAAGCCTGAACTCATGATATACCCCTTTCGGTTTGTTAAAAATTTCCAACATTTAAGTTGATTTGTTCGCCTTTACTTCTTTGGTCGGGGGGTGCATTTTGTTCTTAAATGGTTTTTTTATTTTTATCCAAAATGATATTGGAAAAACCTTGTGAGTATTGATAAACAAAGGGATTGGTTATCTGATAAAAAAATTAAATTATAATATTTTTATTAATTATTTAAGAATAAACACAATAATCTGCTCACCTTTCTTTAAAAACTCACCTTTAAAATTATTGGTTTTTTTGAGGACGTTTGCATTCGCTTCGAATTGTTGGGCAAGCATTCGGTAGGATATCTTTTTGGGGATTTCATAAAGATATTTTATAATTGGTTTTGACGCTTTAATTTTTAATATTTTGTCTTTTCTAAGTGATTTATATTTTAGGTTATTCCATCTCATTAGATCTTTTTCTGATACCTCAAAAATACGGGCAACAAGATGGAGTGTATTTGCACGCTTTACAACGTAATAAAATTCTTCCCCTTCATTAATAATGTTTTTTTCTCTTACATATTGTAAATCAAATCCCGGTTTCTTTTTTCGTTTTTTAGCTTTCGATTTTTTCTTTGGCTTCTTAATTGATACTTTTTTAGGGTTAATATCGGATCCATCAAAATTTTTATTTCCAAATTTTCCAATCAAAAAATCTCTGCATTTTGCCTCAGCTTCCTTTGGAACAAATAAAGGATAATCCGAAATATTTTCCGGCGTTGTTATTCTTTTATCATTTATGTCAGGATTAAGCTTAAAGAATATTTCGCCGGAAATATTTAATGCTGAGCATAAATGTTCAATATTAATTTTATCAGGCAAGAAGAAAACGGCATAACTGCTATCTGCCGGAAAGCCAGGTTCATTAAACTGAAATTTTTCGGGATTGCCCTCTTTCGCTAAAACAATAGCCGCAAATATTTGTGGGACATATTCCCGTGTTTCTTTGGCGAGTTTTTTACTTTTTTCACGTATGGCCCAAAACCCTCTTTCCTTTAGGGTTGGCAACTCCTTTAAAGCAGCCCTTGTTTTACCTGAACCGGAATTATAAGATGTGAGGGCAAGATTTATATCTCCAAGTTCTAAATATAAATCTTTTAAATAATTGGCTGCGGCTTTTGCACTTTTATATGCTGAAAAGCGCTCATCGAAAACATCATCTATCCGCAGGCCATATTGCCTTGCCGTGGCGGGCATAAATTGAAACATACCGGCAGCGCCAGCCTTACTGATCGCGTTGGCATCGAATCCTGACTCGATAATTACAAAATACAGTAATTCTTTTGGAAACCCTTTCTCGCTAAATATATCCTTAAAAAGTGGTATATATTTTCGAGATCTATTTAAAGCTTGCTGAAAGAAGTTCTTATAACCGGGGTCCTCACTAAACATAGCTACATATTTTTCCACATCTTTAATAAAACTCAGCGGCAAGACAACATCCGGAGATTCGCCCAATTCGGTTGCAATTGAGGTTAATTCCTTTTTAATAAAAGCATGAAGCTTTTTATTTATACGAACCGAGTCTGAAACAATTGAAGTCGCACCATCATTAGGCGGATTTAGTTTCGATTGATTTTCCGAATACAGGGCCGTAAGCATCGAGTCTGACAACAAATTATATAAATGCAGGTTATGGTAATTTTTTTTAAACCAGACTATGGCGCGTTCTTTTTCACCATTCTTTAGCATTTGTAACATCGATTTTAACCCTGCACGCAGGCTGTCGATATTTTCCACTTCAATACGTGTCGAATCCTGAGTTTGAGAAAAGCTAAACTGGGGTATAAGAAGAATAAATAGAAGTATAAAAAAATTATAAAACAAAGAAATATCCAATTTTTAAAGAAATAATTTTAGATTGGTCAATAATACCACAAAGCGCAACAATCCTAAACATTTAATATAACTTAGTCGATGTGGTTTTATAAATAATTAGAAAAATGACAAAGTTTTAGAGGTATGAAAATAAATTCTTCAGATTCCTACGGTGCCGATAAGATGACTGCCCAACCTGATATCAATAATCTATCACAAAAAATAACTGTTTTATTAAATGCTGTTTTTTACGCTAGCAACGATGCCATGCTTTTATTGGATAAAGACGCATCTATATTAATATTAAACCCCGTTGCAGAAAAAGTTTTTCAGTGCACCGATATTGAAATGCGTGGTCACTCGTTTTCCAGTTTTATACCCGATCAGAATAAACAACGGTTTTTAAGTCTCTTAAAACATTTTGCACTCACCTCGTCCGAGGGTAACACACCATTAGATAAAATGGAAATTGCGGCCAAACGCACTAATGGTGAAATTTTTCCAATGGAGATTTCACTATCCGTTGTAAGCATTGATAGCGAAATTTTTTTTATCGCCACAATCTCAGACATAGCGGCCAGAAAGCGTACCGAAGTCGAAATCAATATGCTGGCCCACGCCATGCGCAGTATTAGCGAAGGCTTGGCAATAATTGACCTGACAGGGAATATAATATTTGCAAATGAAAAGCTTTACGACATTTTTAATTATTCTGCATCCGAATTAAAAACAAAAAATATTAGCCAGCTTTGTACTGAAAATTCTAAAAACCTTTTTGAAGATGAAATAATCCCAAGCACAAAAAGGAAATCCTGGACTGGCGAGATTTTATGCCGCAGAAAAAATAATGAGGAATTTCCTTTTTCCCTCTCTACATCTTCCATTGCAGATGACGCGGGCAATCCTATTTTAATAATTTGTGTAGGGCGTGATATCACAGACAGAAAGCAGTTGGAAGAACAATTACGCCAATCATTAAAAATGGAAGCAATTGGCCAGCTCGCCGGAGGTGTCGCGCACGATTTCAACAATCTGTTGATCGTTATTTCGGGTTATAGTAATAACCTGCTTGCCGCCATAGATAAAGAGAACCCTCAATATAAAAATATAATTCAGATTAATAAAGCGGCCGATCGTGCGGCTTCGTTAACTAGGCAATTACTTGCCTTTAGCCGTAAACAAATTTTAGAACCAAAACTAATTGATATTAACCATCTCATCCATGATATGGAAAAAATGTTAAACCGCTTAATCGGTGAAAACATTATGCTGGAAGCACGCCTGGAAAAAGATTTGCATAAAATCATGGCCGATCCCGGGCAGATAGAAACCGTGATAATGAACCTTGTTGTAAATGCGCGCGATGCCATGCCCGAAGGCGGCAGATTGATTATTTCAACTAATAGTACAGAAATCTCTGAAGAAAATAGTACAAAGGAAATTAAGGCGGGCGAATATATAATTCTAAATATCTGTGACTCTGGCATAGGGATTGAGGAAAGTATTTTAGACCGCATATTTGAGCCGTTTTATACAACTAAAGAAAAAGGAAAAGGAACCGGTCTGGGACTCTCAACGGTTTATGGTATTGTTGAACAAAGTGGATGCCACATCACCGTGGACAGCCAAAAAAATATAGGCACAACTTTTTCCATCTATATCCCAAAACCCGATATTGTTGAAGAGGAAGTGGCCATTGAAGAAACAGGGCAAACGCTCCATACGGGAAATTTAGGTGGTACAGAAACAATTTTAGTTGTGGAAGACGAAGAACAAGTACGTGAACTTGTTATTGAAATGCTGGAATTGAAAGGGTATTCAATTTTAGAAGCTAGCAATGGAAAGCTTGCTATCGATGTTTATAACAAAAACCGTGATGATATTAGCTTAATATTAACCGATGTAGTGATGCCGGAAATGGGTGGAAAAAAACTAATCGAAAACCTCGAAAACTTTAAAGAAGGGACAAAGATCATTTATATGTCGGGTTATACCGATAATGCCATTGATGAGCAAGGTATCCTCGATCCCGGAACAGAATTTATCCAGAAGCCATTCTCGCCTATGGATCTTGTAAGAAAGGTACGAATAGTTCTAGATAATTAAAACGTCCAAAACATTACTCAAATAATATTGCCTCTCCCAAAGCGGGTGCAATTTTGTCTTTCTCTGATAATAAAACTTCTTGAACAGGCCAGTTAATACCAATTTCAGGATCATTCCACTTTAAGCTGCGTTCACTTTCCGCATTATATTCTGCCGTCACTTTGTATGCCACCTCTGCGATGTCTGTAAGCGCCTGAAAGCCATGGGCAAAACCCGGCGGAATATAAAGCATATTATTATTCTCTTCAGACAAAGTATATCCTACCCACTTGCCAAATGTAGCTGAGCTTTTACGAATATCCACCGCCACATCAAAAACCGATCCACAGATACACCGTACCAGCTTTCCCTGCGTAAAAGGTTCAACCTGGTAATGCAGGCCGCGCAAAACACCTTTCGTTGATTTTGAACAATTATCCTGAACAAAATTTTGGGTAATTCCATTATCTGCAAATTCAGAATGTTTGTAAGACTCAAAAAAAGTCCCGCGCTGATCTTTAAAAATACTTGGTTTGATGATTATAACTTCACTCAATTCTGTTTTTTCAAATATAAACGGCATTTCTTCCTTAATTCTATTTTAAGAGTCCTAATAAATATTGCCCATAATTATTTTTTTTCATGGGTTCGGCAAGTCGTTCAACCTGGCCGGCATCAATAAATCCATTTCGATAGGCAATCTCTTCGATACAGCCGATTTTCAATCCTTGCCTGTCCTCAATGGTTTTAATAAATAAAGTCGCGTCAACAAGAGATTGGTGTGTGCCCGTATCCAACCAGGCAAATCCGCGTCCCATCAACTCCACATTTAGTTTGCCATTTTCCAGATAAACACGGTTTACGTCAGTAATTTCCAACTCACCACGTGGCGAAGGTTTTATATTCTTGGCAATTTCAAGTACGTCATTGTCATAAAAATACAATCCGGTTACAGCATAATTGGATTTCGGTTTCTCCGGTTTTTCCTCTATGCTTAAAGCCTCGTTCTTTTCATTAAATTCTACGACACCATATCTTTCGGGATCCTTTACATAATAGCCAAAAACAGTCGCACCATCTTTTACCTGTGCCGCATGGGTCAACATCTCGGGCAATGAATGGCCAAAAAAGATATTATCGCCCAAAACAAGTGAAACCGTATCGCCGCCTACAAAGTCTTCACCAATAATAAAGGCTTGGGCAAGTCCTTCTGGATTGGGTTGTACCGCATACGAAATATTTATCCCCCATTGGCTGCCATCTTTTAACAAACGCTGGAACTGATCCGCATCTTCCGGTGTCGTGATGATTAAAACATCATTTATCCCGGCAAACATAAGTGTTGAAAGCGGGTAATAAATCATCGGTTTGTCGTACACAGGCAATAATTGTTTACTAACCGTTTGTGTTACCGGATAAAGCCTCGTCCCACTTCCACCGGCTAAGATTATTCCTTTCACGATAACTCCTTTTCGATCGTATATTAAAACATCTTTTCACTGACAGGATAACAGGATAAAAATCACTTTTTTAGCATCCTGACTTTTCTTTTTACTTCTACTTTCGACTCTCCAAAATTGATCAATAAACCAACATCGATTCCTGTTGCTGTTAAATAGTTAACTAACTGGACTTCATGTGCTTTTGTGAGAGTTTTTATCGATTTTAATTCAACGATTACCTTTTTATCAACAAATAAGTCTGCTATAAATGAACCAACAATCTCGTTGTCATATCTGACTGTTATTGGGTTTTGACTTTCTACATCTAAACCTGTTTTCTTTAATTCAATTATAATGCTTTTCTCATAGACCGATTCAAGATAGCCGAACCCCAATGTGTTATAAACCTTATAAGCACATTTTATAATTTGTTCTGTAATATTCTGATATTCCATAGAGAAATATTTTCTTATCCTGTAATCCTGTCAAGTATTTTTCAGACCAATTCTCTTTAAATCCAACTTACCGTCCAAAACGTCCGAGCACCAATCCAGGTTTTCCAGGTACCATTTTACCGTTTTCCGAAAGCCTACCTCAAAGGTTGTGGCCGGCTCCCAACCCAAATCATTTTTTATCTTCGTCGCATCGATGGCATAGCGCAGATCGTGGCCCGGCCTGTCTTTTACATACGTGATTAAATCTTCATGCCGCCCTACTTTTGGGTTATCGCTCAACTCGTCCATTAAGCTGCAAATGATTTTTACCACATCAATATTCTGTTTTTCATTATTGCCACCAATGCAATAAGTCTCGCCAGTTCCACCTTCGGTTATAACCTTCCATAAAGCAGAAACATGATCTTCCACATAAAGCCAGTCACGGATATTTTCCCCTTTACCATAAACCGGGATTGGCTTGCCTTGCAGGGCATTTAAAATAATTACTGGGATTAATTTTTCGGGGAATTGATAAGGGCCATAATTATTAGAGCAGTTTGTAATCAACGTTGGAAGTCCAAAAGTATGTTGCCAGGCACGCGCTAAATGATCGGATGAAGCTTTGCTGGCCGAGTATGGCGATTTGGGATCGTAAGCCGTGGTCTCACTGAAAATGCCTTCGGTACCGAGGGAACCAAAAACCTCATCGGTGGAAATATGTAAAAACCGAAAACCATTCTTTTTATCATCATCAAGTTTTTCCCAGTACGAACGGCTGATTTCCAGCATATTATAGGTGCCCATAATATTGGTATTTAAAAACTCCGCCGGTCCGTCAATGGAACGGTCCACATGCGATTCCGCCGCAAGGTGCATAACCAGGTCCGGTTTATATTTTTCAAAAATAGTTTTTATTTTTTCAGGATCGCAAATATCCGCCTTTTCAAAATGGTAAAGTGGATTATTTTCTACGGCTTTCAAAGAAGCCAAATTCCCGGCATAGGTCAAAAGATCAACATTGATGACTTCGGCCAGCTTATTGTCGATAAGATAATGCACCAGATTGGAACCGATAAAACCTGCCCCACCGGTTATTAGAACTTTTTTCAATTCACAAACTCCTTAAAAATCTAAGATTTAAAATTAACAAAAAAAGGCGGCAAAGCCACCCAATCGTCCAAATATTAGCTTAATTCATCGTCGGTAAAAACGAATAATTTTTACTAAACAAAAGCATTTGTTTTGTAAAATCATCCGGGTATTCAATTTTCACATCAACAATTTTTCCTTCTTCTTCAACAGCTGTAAGTTTTGGCTGGATAAACCCACCATACGAGGCAATGTTTAACTTTTTATAACGTGCTAAAACCTCTTCATGCAATTCTTTATCCACTTTTACGCCATACGTTTCAACCAGGTTTTTCCCGGCTTCATAATCCCCTTCGGATTTTATCCGTTGGATTTCCCGCAACAATTGGCCAAAGAGTTCTTTTAATTTCATATAATCATTTATCACAAAATAGGTTTTGCCACCACGTACTTTTTTCTCGATTACACTATCGGCCAAACCTTTTTCATAAACCCAACTGGCATTAAGCTGCCGGTTGCGCATGTGTGCTTCCTCAAGGTTAGCGCCCGGTTCCAAACGTTTTAGCTGTTTCATCATACCATTGGCAATATAACTGTTATACTCGGCCATGCCCGGCTTTAAATTGGGCAAAATTCCCATTTTTACAAGACGCTCGTCCATTATAAAATAGAGGGCGACCAAGTCCGCGCGCGCTTCTTCCAACGTATTGGAATAATTTTTCAATGTCTCTTTTGGTGTGCCAATCCCGGGATTGATTTTGCCCGACGCATGACCGATTACTTCGTGCATATCGGTGTGCAGATTGCTGCCTAATTTGCCCCACTCTCTTTCAAGATCAATTGCCGCCTGGTCCCAGGCAAATTATTCTAAAGAGCCGCTGCTTTTAGAGGACTCACTGTAAGCATCCACAATATTGCCCAAATTAACAGACTTAGAGCCATGTGTAGAACGGATCCAATTGGCATTGGGCAAGTTTACGCCGATGGGTGTGGACGGTGCCGCATCGCCTGCTTCCATTACAGCATTAATCACGTTGGCCGTGATGCCTTTTACGTTTTCCTTTTTATGTTCAGCCATCAACGGGGAATTATCTTCAAACCACTGCGCCTCTTTACTGATGGCGGCTATACGTTTTGTGGCGATGGGGTCTTTTACCTGAATAATGGATTCATACGCACCGCGATAGCCAAGCGCATCGCCATAAACTTCAATAAAACCATTGATCATATCCACTTTCGATTCCGTGTCATTTACCCAGGCAATGCTGTATTCATCAAAAACATGCAGGTCGCCTGTTTGGTAATATTTTATTAAAAGCTGCAAAGTCTTTTTTTGTTGATCATTTTCGGCAACATCCACAG
This sequence comes from Calditrichota bacterium, assembly GCA_024277115.1. Lineage (GTDB taxonomy): Bacteria > Calditrichota > Calditrichia > Calditrichales > J004 > JABFGF01. The sequence goes on along the minus strand of JAJRVW010000125.1, from coordinate 23,504 downwards.
CCTTATTAAGCCAATAAACAATCTGCTCGATTGCCGCGCTGTACATACCGCCAATCTTCCAGACTTTTTCTTTGATAACGCCATCTTCTTTAATCAATTTGGAATTCAATCCCCAGGAAATAGGTTCGGCATCATTCTTATTTATTTTGCTTTTATAAAAATCAACAACCTCTTGTTCTGTCACACCTTCATAATAATTATTGGCCGATTCTTTGATATGGTCAATCCCTGCATCAAGGTTTACACTTTTTGCATACAAGCTTTCATCAAACATAATCGGTGTGATGCGTGTAAGAAAACCATCGATATTTTCATCTTTGGCCAACGGCAATTTTTCGGCGGGAACAGCTTTTACCAATTCGCTAAAATAATCCGCGCTGAAAGCGGGTTTAAACTTATCTTTGGAATAATGGTGATGAATACCGTTGGCAAACCAAACCCGTTTCGCATACACCATAAAATTTTTAAAATCGTCGCTGTTCTTATCGCCGGAATAATTTTCGATAATAGCTTCCAGCGTGCGGCGCACAAGCAGGTTATACTTAAAATTTTGATCATAGATTATATCGCGACCGGAGAGTGCGGCCTGGGAGAGAAAATACAATAATTTCTTCGTCTTCAAATCCAACTCTTCAAAACCCGGTACCTGGTAACGGATAATTCGCACATCGGCAAATTGCTCGGTTTGGTATTTAAACGCCCCTTCTTCCTTAGGTGCGGTTTCCTGACGGGCAACAATCAACCCTACCAAAACAATTAAAAAAACTAACATCTTCATCTCGGTCCTTTCATATTAATATTATTCAAAAACAACTTTCAATCTTACAGTCTTTCCCGTATAAAACACGGGATTTCGCTAAAAACGCTCAACAATCTTAAAATCCCTAAACTTCCCCTTTTAAAAACACGCTTATAAAACGCAAAGATTCGATTCGCTCAAACACAATGGCGCTGGTTGCTAAAATAGGAACAGAAAGCAACATACCGGCAACGCCCCAGATATATCCCCAGAAAATCAAAGACAAAATCACAATCATCGGGCTTAGGTTTAAGGAATAGCCCATAAGGCGCGGCTCAAGAATATTGCCCATAATAAATTGTAAGATGCCTAAAACAAGCAACAGCCATAAGGCCGTGCTAAATGAACCAAATTGCAAAATGGAAAAAATCACCGGAAGCAGCGAGGCGATAATCGAACCTATGTTGGGGATAAAATTAAACAGAAAAATAACGATGGACCAGAACACGGCAAAATCCAGCCCGAATATTGTAAAAACAATAAATGAAATAAGCCCTGTAATCAGGCTGACGAGTAATTTGGTGCTGAGGTATTTTTGGATTTTATCAGATGCGGCATCAATAATGTCATCAATGCGGTTGGCCTGGTTATTGGGGAACGCTTTAAAAATCTTGGCCTTTAGATTGTTTTTGCCCATCAGCATATAAGCCATAAAAACAGTAACAATCAACATCTTGCCAAAAAAAGTAAAGAAAGTCCCAACACCGGCAACAACATTACTGGCGATGGAAAATTGCTTAATGGCATCGAGCCAGTTAATTTTTTCCCATAAATCTACACTGATAGGCTGCCCGATAATTTCTTCGATGGAGCTAACCGTACCTTCTAAAAGGGAGACAAGCCGCTCTTCGTAAGTCGGGAATTGTTCCACAAAAGTTTGGACGTTGGAATAGACAAGAAGGCCAATAAGATAGAGGATGACGAACGAAATAATGATTGTTAAAAATACGGCCAACCCTCTGGGGATTTTTATACGCCCCAAAATGGTGATCAAAGGTTCTAATACAAAAGTGAGGAAAGCTGCAATCATAAACGGCAGGATTATAGCCCGGCCAAGAATTAAAACCCACACCGCAAGAAATAAAACGATAATCCCGATTGCAAAATTAATAAAACGGGGCGTACTATTTGTTTCAGACATAAGCCACAATCAAAAAATGAGCAGGAATTGAATTAGGTTACCTAATTTAAGAAGATGTGTGACAAGATGCTATTGAGGATTTATGGAAAAAGTTAAAATAAAAAATTTCCCTACTAAATATTTTAAAACCCTGTTTTTACTTTGCAGTATTAAAACTTCTTTTCAATGCATTAATAAATTCTTCAGAAACAATTTTACCGCGGTCTTTGGAATAAAAGTTCCGTATTTTTAACATCACCTCTTTTTTCTCGATTTTACCATCGGCAATAGCTTGCCTATGCTCTTCAAAAATGGCTTGGATCTTTTTGGGACGCGGGCCAAATTTCATAATCAATTCACCGGACGCATCAAGGACAAGGATAATGGGAATTGCACGCCCGCCATTTGTAAGGAATTGGTCGATCAGCTCCGGGTTTTCATCCCGCAAGGCCACCTTTATTTCAGCATCTTTAGCTTCAAACATTTTGATTAACACAGGCAGGATAGTGGACGAGTCACCACACCAGGGCTCTGTTATAACCAGAATTTTAAGCCCGGAAAACGCGGGCAATTCACCCATAATCTCAGCTTTTTTATAGTGCAGTTCATGGACTTTTCTCTGATCGTCCATGGTCTCTAAATATTCATCCATGGGTATAGCATTTTTAAACGCATTTAATAAATTCATTTTTATTCTCTTAAATTTTACTTTCCTGTTTTTGATTGTCACAGGTACAAAGGGATACACAAATCATTCTTTTTCCGCTAAAAAATGATACAACCATGATCCTAACAAAATTATGAACACAAATAAAATAATCCCTCCCAGAACATCTACAACATAATGGTACCTTAAATAGACGGTTGCTAAGAGCATAAGGCCTGTAACCGGTAGCATAAAATAAAAATAGGGGTGGTGATATTTATGGGCATAAAACAGCGTAAGCAAGGTCATGGCCGTGTGCCCGCTTGGGAAAGCATCGCGTTGAGAGTTTTCCAGGGTATTTAAAAGATGTTGAATATCCTGCGCCAGCCATACGCCGGTTAAGGGAAAACTTTGAAGGTGGTCCAAAGTAAAGCGCGGCCCAATGGCCGGTAATATAAAATACCCGAGATATGACAAATAAAAACCAAAAACAATCTGGAAGAAAACAAAATTCAAATCATTTTCCCGTTGTTTTTTGGCAAGGATTACTCCCAGCCCAATGGGCAAAAAATAAAACGTAGCATAAATATATTGTAAAAACTCGGTTAGGTAGGGATTTGTAAACTGCTCCATCCAAATAGTTGGGTCTGTCCCAAATAACATCCTGTCCAGCTGGATCAAAAGCGTATCATAATCAACCGGGTGTACTGTATGAACGAGGTAATGCAGCTCTGTAAAATTTAACGGGATAAGTACAATCACCGACCATTTTTTTATCCGGTTCAAATATTGTGAACGGTCCCACCATAAAAAGGCAAAAACAGCGCCGTGAAACAGAAGCCACAAAAAACTGTTCTCAACTTTCGTAAAATACAGAAGCAGCAACACAACCATAATAAGTTGATAGGCGGCAATAATGGTTAATAAAGGTTTATCATTTTGATTTTTAAAGAACATATTTAAAGAATGTTACTTTGTCGATTGAATACCGGTTCTATCCAGGCAATATTTTTCAAGGCAGAGCGCGCCACGCTGTTGACCTGGCTTTCAGTTTTTACTACAGAGAAACAGAACACATTTTCGTTTTAAAATATCATATTCGTTTTTCTTTGCACTTCAGCATTTATTATCAAGATTATTTTATGAAAATATAAAAAAAATTATGGTCTCCAAAGCATCAACCATTCACTTATTTTTGGTCTTCAACCCTAGGTAAAACAATGCCATGCTGGTTTTGGTACTTTCCTTTTCGATCGCCATAGCTGGTTTCGCATTGTTCATCACTTTCATAAAACAAAAGCTGCCCAAGCCCTTCGTTACTATAAATTTTTGATGGCAAAGGCGTGGTATTGGAAATCTCAACAACAAGGTGCCCTTCCCATTCCGGCTCTAAAGGTGTAACATTTATAATAATCCCACAACGGGCATAGGTGGATTTACCCACACAAATGGCCAGAACATTCCGGGGAATCCGAAAATATTCCACCGTTCGTGCCAGGGCAAAACTGTTTGGCGGAATGATGCACGAATTCCCTTTAAAATCAACAAAAGAGGTCTCTTTAAATTCTTTCGGGTCAACCAGCTCGTTATTAATGTTGGTGAAGATTTTATATTCATCCGCTACCCGAAAATCATAACCGTAACTGGAAAGGCCGTAACTGATTTTATCACCGCCGGTATGCTCGCAATAAGGTTCAATCATCCCCTTCTCCTGCGCCATGCGACGAATCCATTTATCTGATTTAATGCTCAAGTATTGTCTCCTAATAAAATTTTACTCTTGTTGTTCTGCCGGATTTTATACCACTTTTTGTAGAACGCACTTACAGCGCTTCATTTTTGTTTTACGCCCTAATACTACAAATAGGTTGTTTCTCTGGAACAAACAGGCGGTAGGAAAAAACCTTCTTTTAGCTGTCCCATCGGGAAAAACTATTTATAGTCAATTAAATCAAAATATTTATAAGCTCCGGAGGTGCGTCCCCTTGTTTTGCATAACAGACCAGCCTAATATTTTCTGCAATAAAAAAAATGTCCTTTTGAAGTATTTTTTATTTTATCTACAGCGGGATATTCCCATGCTTCTTCACCGGGTTTTTATCCACTTTGTTTTCCAACATGCGCAAGGCCTGAATAATTCTCAACCTGGTGTTTCTGGGTAAAATCACCTCGTCGATATAGCCGCGTTCTGCCGCGAGATATGGATTTGCAAATTTCTCCCGGTATTCTTTTTCTTTCTCGGCCAGCATCGCTTCCGGGTCTTCGGCATTGGCAATTTCTTTTTTAAAGATAATTTCTGCGGCGCCTTTTGGCCCCATCACGGCAATTTCTGCCGATGGCCAGGCCAGGTTGACATCACCACGGATATGTTTGGAACTCATCACATCGTACGCGCCGCCATACGCTTTGCGGGTGATAACTGTAATCTTAGGCACGGTGGCCTCGCAGTAGGCATAAAGCAGTTTAGCGCCATGTTTAATAATGCCGCCCCATTCCTGATGCGTGCCGGGCAAAAATCCGGGGACATCTTCAAAAGTGACCAGCGGGATATTAAAGGCATCACAAAAACGGATAAAACGCGCAGCCTTAGTCGATGTATCGATATCCAACACGCCGGCAAGAAAAGCGGGCTGATTGGCAATTATCCCGACCGAGTAGCCATCCAATCGCGCGAAACCAACTACAATATTTTTAGCATAATCTTCATGGATTTCAAAAAACACACCATTATCCGCGACGGATGTAATCACTTCTTTTATATCATAAGGCTGGTTGGGATTTTCCGGGACGAGGCTGTCCAGTTTTTCATCAATCCTGTCCGGCTGATCGCCGCTTTTTATACGTGGCGCATCCTCCATATTATTGGATGGCATATACGAAATAAGCTGCCGCACTTTTTGCAGGGCTTCCACATCGCTATCGGCCGTAAGGTGGTTTACACCGCTTTTAGACGCATGCGTATCGGCGCCGCCCAAATCTTCGGAACTCACCTCTTCGTGCGTGACTGTTTTTACCACATTAGGCCCGGTAACAAACATATAGCTTGTCTTGCGCACCATGATCGTAAAATCGGTAATAGCCGGGGAATAAACCGCGCCACCCGCACAAGGGCCTAAAACAGCCGAGATTTGCGGCACTACGCCCGAGGCCAATGTGTTTTGTAAAAATATTTCCGCATATCCGCCGAGGCTGACTACGCCTTCCTGGATACGCGCGCCACCGGAATCATTTAAACCAATTACCGGCGCCCCGACCTTCATGGCCTGCTCCATCACTTTTAAAATTTTCTCTGCAAAGGTTTCGGAAAGTGAACCGCCAAATACGGTAAAATCCTGTGAAAACAAAAAGATAAGCCGGCCATCGATATACCCATAGCCGGTCACGACGCCATCACCTGCCGGGCGTTGCTTCTCCAACCCAAAATCTTTACTGCGGTGGCGCACCAACATATCCATTTCCACAAACGAGCCTTCATCCACTAAAAAATCAATCCGCTCGCGGGCTGTTAATTTGCCTTTTTTATGCTGGGCCTCAATGCGCTTTTCGCCGCCGCCGAGCTTGGCCTCTTCCCTAAATTTTTCCAATTGTTTAAATTGTTCTTCGCGTGTCATGGTGCTCCCTTTGGATTCTAAGATTTAAGAGTGTAAGATTGTAAGAATGTTAACCATCTGTTATTTTACTTTTGTCTTCCCGCTCGCCGTCATCCTTGATGAAATAAAAATCTTTGCTAATTCAAGGCCTTCATTGTACAAGGGTTTAATTCGGCTCTCGTCTAAAAGTTTTTCATCCATAATAAATTCAAGCCAAAAAAGAGATTCATCGGTCTCTTCAACCGTAATACTCATTTTTGCAATAAATGCCGCTTTTGATTGTGCAAGACAGGCCGCTCGATAATTTGCTGCGACAGATGTAGAGCATCTTATAAGCTGTCCCTGAATATGTCTTCCCAAGATTGAATTTGGTAAGGATAGACAGAGTTTTACACACCGATGTGCAAAATGTTTTGATCTTGTTTTTAATTCTTCATTTGTCAATCTTGATCCTCGATTCAATATACCGTTTTAAAGTCTTTCAAACTTACAATCTTACAATCTTTCATTCTAAAATATTCAATCAGATCAGTCCGTTTTCCCTAAAACTGTAATAACTCTTTTCTGTGATTATTAAATGATCATAAACGGGGATGCTTAAAATTTTACCGCTTTCCAAGAGACGTTTGGTCATTTTTATATCGTCCGGGCTTGGCCTGGATTGCCCTGATGGATGGTTGTGCAAGACAATGATGCCTTTGGCGTTAAACCGTATGGCCGGGTTAAACACTTCCCTGGGATGGACAAGGGACTCGGTGAGTATACCACGGGAAACTTCAACATCCTGGATTTTGCGCATGCCGCTATCAAGCAGGATTACATAAAAACTTTCTTTTTTAAGATGACCGATTACCGGCTTATAAATTTCCGCCACAGCCGCGGGATCGGTAAATTTTGTAATGGACAGCTCAGCACTTTCGTGCTGCATATTGCGATAAAGCTGAAAGGCAGCCAGTAATGTTACGGCCTTTGCCGGGCCAATCCCTGGAATTTTTTGCAGCTCTACCAGCGAGGCATTGGCCAATCCGCGCAAAGTTTTGAATTCTTTTAAAAGATGTTTGGCCGTATCCACAGCATTATTTTTAGCGCTGCCCTGCCCTAATAGAATTGCAACCAACTCTGCCGAGCTTACCGAACCGGCCCCATGTTTCATCAATCGTTCGCGTGGGCGCTCCTCTTTGGGCCAGTCCTTTATTCTGGATGGGATTTTATTTTTTTCAGAACCGTTCATGCTATCCTGTAAATAGTGCCATTTTTTAGATTGTAAAGTTACAGAGCAGGGATATACATATCAACGTTGCTATTTAAAATTGATCTGCTTAAAAAAAAGACATATATTTACCGTTATTGGATTTGCTCCAAGTAAAAAATCCTTAAAATATTTACCACAAAATTAATGAGATTATTCCGATGAAAAGTCTTTACTCCCCTTCTATCAATCTGCTAATTACAGTATTAACGATAATTTTTTTAATCATCCCCAATAAATCCTATTCAACCAATTTTCAGCCCGACGATAATTCTGACTGGATTGATACGTTTATGATTGTTGGATTTGTTCTAAGTGTCGGTAAATATTCGTATGATTTTTTTACACGGGACACCGATCTCCGCACCTTATCAGAACAAGACTCTTCTTCATGCGCATATAAATATATCTTAGATGGTGAACCACTCAATAGATTTGAAAATCTTGTAACTGAGGATGAAAGACTTAACTTTATAGATTCTTTTTGGAAAGAACTTGATCCTGACACACGTGATGCAAATAATGCGCTTAAAGATGAATTTAGTAAGAGGGTAAAATATGCAAATGATCAGTTCTCTACCCCAACCAGGCGGGGATGGCAGACCGATCAAGGCAGGATAATTATTAAATACGGGATGCCTAGCGAATTAATTTCAAATTCCTTTGAAAATATCGAAGATATTTTGAGTGGTGTTCCGGCACAGAACAGTCTTTCAAAATACAGTGAGTATGAGTTATGGATTTACGACAGCCCAATGGGCCGCGGAGATATATCTTTTTACATTAGTGGTGGACGGATGTTTTTTCTGTTTGCACGATTTACAAGCGCCGCGCCTGCTCAACAAATTTATTCCTCAGAATTTGAAGAAACATATTAAATAAACGTCACGCACATCCCTGTTTATTTTTGTAGCAAGATCATATCATCCAATACTTCAAAATTGGAAATCCCCAATTTCCGTAACATCGATGCGCCAATACGGATTTTATGGCTGCCATAAACCGATGATAAATTATAACTGATATCACCGATTGTAAATTCAGTATTTTCGTCAAATTTTAAGATACTTCCATCCCGGATTGGTAAACCATTAAAAGAAATATAAACATCTTCCAGCAGATCATCAGGCGTATTCTCTAAAAACATATCCAGGTATTCTTTGGCCTTGGCATGTATTTTTTGCTGGCTTAGCTCCTTTAGGTTAACGAGTGCCTCCACCTTTAACCTGCCGTCAACAACCTCACTTTTTACCTTTTTTACAAATGATTTTAAATTTACCTTGCCCCGTTTGTTTATCTGGTTGATGACCAGCGCGGTCATATCATCCCCTGTTACTTTCGTCTCGCCTTTCTCTGCCAACTCTTCGCGTACACGGTTTTCTATTTTTCGCCCTTCACGGCCAATTTGGGAAAAGTTTGCCGTTTCAACTTCCTTAAAATAATCCGGCTGATATTTAAAAGAGCTGTACACCCAAAAAATGGACAAGCCGGCAATGACTAAAATAACCCCAATTATCATCAAAAATGTTTTCATTTTATTTCTCCAATTTTCATAGCCGATAGTGCAAAATTTTTATTTAGTATCCGTCTATAAGTAGTAAAATATATCATGCGGATCCCGCCGTAGCTTTGGTGGGAGAAGCATCCCATTTAATCCCCACTCACAGGATTTATAACCGAAAGGATGCATTTATTTTGTATACTTTGTCAATCCATTAATAGTCGATGTCGGGAGACAACGCCTGCCGGGCCAATAAGTTTTTTGTTTTATCGTTGTCAGGAGACAACTCCTACCGGGTCAATAAATTTTTTATTTTAACTGTTGGCGCCCCACAACCAACCTCAATAATTTGATTTTCTTTAATACAATCCGCATGCGCTTCGGCACATTTAAAATCATTGGCAACCATCTCAATATTATTTAACGCATCTTTAACATTCCCGGAAATTTCAAGCGAATTGACCGGCTTAATAATAACACCTTTTTCAATTAGGAACCCCGAAGCGCCCGTAAACGAGAAGTACCCTGTGTTCGGGTTGGTAAAACCATCTCCAACATCGGAAATATACAGCCCCTTTTTAACCGATCCGATTATCTCCGATGCGTTGTACTTGCCGTTTTCTACACGTGTATTGCTCATACGCGGCGCCGGCAGATCGTAGAAAGATTGACGGCGGCCATTCCCAGTTGCAGCTATTTCAAAATTTTTTTCATGATAGCGGTCTGAAATATAATTTCTTAAGACACCATTCTCAACCAGGATTGTTTCCGAGCTTAAAATCCACTCATCATCAAAAGGATAATTTACAGGACTTCCATCCCGTGGGCCATCAATTAATGTAAGTTGCCCATTGGCGATTTTCTTTCCGCTGCGCCTTCAAAAATCGATTGGCCATTGGCCACATAATCAGCTTCCAGTAAATGCCCAACAAGCTCATGAAAAAGAATCCCTGCACTGCCCTTTGCGAAGACAATATCATAGTGGCCGGGAATAGTTTTGACACAATTGGATTTATTTTCCGCATCTTTTAAAGCACTTTCGATCAGGCCAACAACTTTTTCACTTGTAAAAATTTTTCTTTCTTCAACATTGCTAAATGCGGATTGGCCGTCAAAATATACGCTGTTTTTTTTACTTTTCAGACTGATACTCAAGCTGCCCAATGATTCAATCTTGTAATTAAGAAAACCGGTGTTGTTATAAATAGTGACAAATTTTTCCTTTGTAATCCATATAAAGGCCAGACCTTCGATACGGGCATTTTTTGCAAGGATTATAGCCTCGGCTGTTTTCAGGATTTTTTTTCTCTGTATATTTGTAAGGGTAAACCTGTCAATTATCGGGACATTGGCATCCATAGAAGAGTACGCTGGAAAACTACCCGCACCAAACTCCACCTTCCGACCGTCTATATGCCGATGCGAACGGCCACTTGAACTTACCGTAGAATCTGTGATAAAAATACCGTTCACATATTCCAGGATGTAAGAATTTGAATATTTAAAATAAAGCTCGGAGTATATATTTTTTTTATGGGGAAAATTGCTCTGAAAGTTTTTTAATGTATGGGTTAGATCCAAAGAAAAATATTTTGCAAACAGTTTTTCGGTTGTCATTAAAAACTTATCCCTCGGTACATTTAAGGATTAATCAGCGCCTGTTTAGAAAGCAAAAATAAAGGTAATTTGTGGATGTCATCCCCGCCTTCGGAATTTACAACCAGAGCTAAATCCCGGTTTTCAGTGCTTAGAGAAGTCTCCCATTTATACAGCAGGGGATTCTTCGTTAAAAAGCAACTCAGAATGACAACTTCGCATGAGTTTATGGCCAGGCACTAATTGAACGAGGTATTAAGCGCCCTGAGGTATTTTTTTGTCTCGATACGCAATAATCCAAAATTTGATGTATGGTCCGCCAACAACAATAAAAAGTCGTCCGCTTCCGGCAGCCAGGTAATTTTTAACAGGCCGTCTTCATATTCGATGGTAATTTCTTTTTTTCGGCTTAAATTAAGGATTTGGGAAAGCTTCTTCTCTTCTTTAATAACCGCTTCCACCTGCTCCTTAATTTTATCAACATCGTATTTGTCTTCATATTTTTTATTGAGGAGCGTAACAAACGGTTTGCCGGTTTTATCGAATAAAATTAAAAGATGGATTCCTTTGGTTTCGATGAACTTCCCCAGGACTTTGGTGACATGTTCTTTTTTTATCGCTTCGGCATCAAGCTCGTCTTCTTGTTCTTCGCGTTCATCGATCCGCCGTAGCCCTTCTAACATCAACGATTGCCAACCTTTTAAAATTGACTCCTGATCGGCTTTACTATTTTTATCGATCGAAAACGAGCCACCCTGCCAGCTGATAATTTCATAAAAGGCTTCCTCGCCATCTTTCTCATCCACAGTTGCGTGGATTATATTGCCATCCTCAAAAAATATGACCCCTTTTTTGTCGATTGTTTCTACATTAATCGCATTCGTAAGACGCCCCAGACAATTCATCTGAATTAAATCGCTCAACTGAAAATTTGAAATTGTTCCTTCAAAACCCTTTTTCTCTTTGACTGTATCGAGGATCATCTGGCGCAATTTGCCAATTTCGAAAGGCTTTTCAATATATTTAAAACAACCCCGCCGGTTGGCTTCTTCCTGGATTTCCGAAGAGCCATAAGCGGTCATAATAATCACTTTTGTGGAGGGATACAGTTCACGAATTTTTAATAATAAATCCAACCCGGAAATTTCGGGCATGCGGATATCAGAAATTACAAGCTCGACCGGTATTTTTTTTAATAGCGCCAAAGCATCGGCTGCGCTGTTTACTGCATGAAGTTTGTAATGTTATTTATCTTTAGAAAGATGCTTGGCAATGGACCAGGTCAAATCTTCTTCATCATCAACAACAAGGACATTTTTAAGTGGCAAAAGGTTCTCCTTTTTATAAAGTCCTTATTTTCGATCATCCAGCCAATACTCTTTAGCATTATAAAGAAAACCATGGCTATTTATTTTAACATTTTTTAATTTTTTAGAAACGACATTCACCAACCGCTTCCCAAATAAAACGGTCACGGGTAATTCCTCAATAATTTTCTTTTGAAATAGCAGCCAGTTTTGAGAGCGCGCATTTTTATTCTTCATGCTTAGCGCATTCTCAATAAAAGTATCTACCGTATCATTAGCAAATCCCATAAAATTATTATCACTTTTTATACCGGAAGAATGGTACAGTTCACTGGGATCGAACGCATCTACCGCGACCCACGATACAAGGGCGGCATCATATTTTTTTTCCTTTAGCGCCTGTAAAAAATCGCCCCAGGCTAAGCTTTTTAATTCTACTTCTGCACCAATCGATTCCCAATAGGCTTTTATATTTGATGCGATTTTAACCCGTAATTTATTTTCCTTATTTGTTAAAATCGTAAGCCGCATAATTTCACCGTTTTTCTCCAGTTTACGTGTATTCTTATTTCTTGCCCAATCGGCTTTTTTTAAATACCCATGGGCCTTTTCCAAATCAAAGGCCATCGGAGGTGTGTCATAATAAGCCCAAAATTCGGGATAAGCAGGTGCATCGTAAACTGTTGCATAGCCAGACATCACACCGTCCACCATGGTTTGGCGGTCTAAGGCAAGGGACAATCCTTTACGAAAAGCCCGATTGGCCACTTCCTGCCGGGAAAGATTCCAGCCGATGAACGTATATCCCGGCTCAACCGATGGCACAATCGTATAAAAATTTTTATTTTTTAATGTTTTTAACAAATTATGCGGTAAGTCGGGCACTAGATCAACCGTTTCCATTTGCAGCCAACTTTCCAGGGAATCTGTATCTGAATAAAACCTAAAATTAATCGCATCCAAAAACGGCAGACCCGCTTGATAACGCGGATTCTTTTCTAAGTATACAGACTCGCTCGAATAGCGTTTTAGAACAAACGGCCCACAGCCAATAAATTCCTTATAATAGCTTTTTTTAAGATTTTCCCAATCTCCCGCTTTTATAATTTGTTTTTGGTTCAAAACAGGAAAACGGCAAATTGCATGTGGCGAAAGCGCTTCTCTCTTTAACTCAAAACGGACAGTAAATGAATCAATGACAAGTACATTTTTTACAAATTGCGTTTTAAAAAGCGTGCTTACCTGCGCCCGGTTTTGCTTAAGAAATTTAAAGCTTGCCAAAATATCCCCGGCCAAAACCTGATCGCCATTGCTCCAAAAACGTTTACTGTCTAAAAAATATGTAATACCTGCGCTGTCAATTTCCCAGGATGTCGCCAGTTCGGGACTAATATCGCCATCCGGGCCAATATGCGTTAAAGATTGGGTAAGCAGATTGTGGCTTATTTCCTGCACATAGTATTCACGAATATTATAAGGGAACAGGTTGTTGGCGCTTCCCTGTATTGCCACGGTGACCGTGCCACCCTGTTTTTTTAAATTCTCTTCTTCAGAATTTTTATTGCATGTAAAAAGGGCTGTGATTATAAAAAGTATCATCACAGCCCCAAAAAGTAATTTCATTTAAAAATTTAACTCCAAAATAAATAGATAATCATAAATACGGGCGCCACAAAAATCAGGCTGTCAAAACGGTCTAAAATGCCACCATGGCCAGGCAAAATATGCGATGAGTCTTTTATGCCTGCATCGCGTTTAAACCAAGACTCTACTAAATCACCAAACTGGCCAAAAGTTCCAACAATAAGACCACTTATAAGGGAAAGTTCCATTGAAATTTTATACCACTCAAAATAGTAAACGGCAAGAAAAGCCAGGACAGCCCCAGCAAGGCCACCTAATGCCCCTTCGATACTTTTCTTTGGGGAAACACGCTCAAACAAACGGTGCTTGCCAATGGACTTACCAACAAAATAAGCAAAGGTATCACAGGCCCAGATGGCAACAAAAAGGGTCATCACAAATCCACCAGCAGATGAGACGCCTAAATCCTGTACATTATTACGCAAAAAAAGCAGGCAGGCCAAAAACAGCCCGGGATAAACTACGCCGGCCAGTGTTGTGGAAATATTTAAGATGGCCGATGCTTTGTTATGAAACATTTCAAAACTAAAAATTATAACAAACAGCAATAAGGCAAATCCAATCAAAACATGCGTGAAACCGCTTTGTACGCCATAAAATAAAATCAGGGTCAGCAAAATCCCCGGTACTATTTGTGCGATACTTTCCTTTTGGGCAGCCAGGTTATAGAACTCCCATTGGCCAACTGCGGCAATAATTGCAATCAGTCCAAAAAAATACCACCCGCCTTGTAAGATTAAATAAACGAGAAGCGGAATGGCCACCACTGCCACCGCAATACGCGCCATTAGTTCTTTCATTGTATTCCTTTAATTTTGAGATGAAAATATATTTAATAGTTCCATACTGTAGTCTAAATAATTATTGGAGACTCTACTAAATTCGAGTGTAGTGTCTGAAACACTCTTATGATTTTTGTCCACCCACTTTATCAATTTTCCTCTAAAAAAGTAAAAACGGTTTTCAGAAAATGCAGATTTATTATGATCTAATCTTTCCATTCCGTTTTTTTCCAATTCTTCTACTGACATTAATAAAGTCGAAGTGGGTGCATTATAATATTCTTCACATACAAATAGGAATGACAGTGAGTCATTTATAAAATAATAATTCTGATTACTTTTACTTGTTTCCCCTAAAATTTCTACCTCTACTATCAACACATTATTTAGATCATTAAAAAAGTAAACAATTTCTGCTCCTTCAGCCGAGCCACTTAAGTCTACTATCTTTTTTACATTTAACTTTGATTGGAATGTTTTAAGGTTATAATAATTACTTTTAATAATTTCGAGGTACTTTTTGTTTTGTGATAGAACTGGTATAAAGAAAACAAGTAGGGTAAGTAATATTTTTATTAACTTCATTATTATAAACCTTTTATCTTTATCTAAAAGAACCCGTTACCTATCCTACAATCCCTCTTTTTCCAAAACCTTAAAACCAATATCCCGCCGAAAATACATCTTTTCAAATTGGATTTTCTCAATCTCCTCATACACATTTTCCATACATTCAGCAAAAGAGCTGCCGGTAGAAACGAGGTTTACCACCCGGCCGCCTGAGGTTATAATCTTGCCATTGGATAGTTTTGTACCAGCATGAAAAAGTAAACAGCCATTGCTTATCTGGTCGAGGCCGGTAATCTCAAAATTCTTTTCATACGAACCGGGATAACCGCCGGATGTAAGCACCACATCCATGGCACATTTTTCCTCAAACTCCAGCGTAAGGTTTTTTAATGAGCCTGTCGCACAGGCCTTAAAAAAGGGCACCAGGTCACTTTTAACCAAAGGCAAAATAGCCTGTGTTTCAGGATCACCAAAGCGGCAATTATATTCCAGCACATACGCAATGCCGTCCTCGATAATTATCCCAACATAAAGCAACCCGCGATAGGGATGGCCAAGATTTTTCATCGCCTGTAAGGTTTTTTTTATAACATTTTCTTCTACATTTTTCAGTAATGCAGAGGTTGCCAATGGCGCCGGGGCATAAGCGCCCATGCCGCCTGTATTTTTCCCTGTATCGCCCTCGCCCACTTTTTTATGGTCCTGCGCTGCCGGTAAAATTCTGTAGTTCTCGCCATCGCACAAAACAAAAAGGGAAAGCTCATCACCATCAAGAAATTCCTCTATCACCAGCTTATTTCCGGCATCGCCAAAGGATTTATCGGCCATAATCATATTAAGCCCGTCCAGCGCTTCTTTCTCATCCGTGCAAATTAAAACACCCTTTCCTGCGGCCAGTCCATCGGCCTTTAAAACCAGCGGATATTTTTTATTTTTTAAAATATAATCTTTTGCCGCGTCCAATTCTGTAAATATTGCATATTTTGCCGTAGGGATATTGTTTGCCTGCATCAAATCTTTGGAAAATGATTTGCTGCCTTCGAGTTGTGCTGCAAATTTTGTTGGGCCAAAAGCAACCAAACCCTCTGCAGAAAATCGGTCCACAATGCCATCTACCAACGGATTCTCAGGGCCGATTATGGTCAAACCAATATCCTGCTTTTTCGCAAAACGCACCAGTGCATCAAAATCAGAAATATCAAGCTCAATGTTCTCGGCTATTTCTGCCGTCCCCGGATTGCCGGGCATGCAAAACAGTTTATCTAAAACCGGGCTTTGTTTCACCTTCCAGGCCAAAGCATGCTCCCGCCCACCGGAACCGATTATGAGTATGTTCATTTTCCCTCTTTCAATCTTGATAATTATCAATCATCAATTGTCAATTGACAATCTCTTAATCTCGTCTCTAAGCGCGGCTGCTTTTTCAAACTCCAAATTGACCGCTGCTGTTTTCATATCTTTTTCCAGGCGAATGATAATCTCTTCATTACTTAAATTCTTACCATAATCAATTTTTACATCCGACACGATAGGCTGGGCTTTGCGCACATCGGCCACCGCTGTACTGCGCATAATTTCCTCAGCCGATTTCAAGATCGTTTTGGGTGTGATGTTATGGGCTTTGTTATAGGCGATTTGTTTTTCGCGGCGCCGGTCGCATTCATCTATTGTTGCTTTCATCGAGTCGGTAATCCGGTCCGCATAAAAGATAACCTGGCCGCCCACATTTCGTGCCGCCCTGCCAGCAGTTTGCATCAAGGAGACATACGACCGTAAAAAACCTTCTTTATCTGCATCCAGCACGGCCACCAGCGAAACCTCGGGCAAGTCCAGGCCTTCACGCAAAAGGTTGATGCCAACTAAAGCATCAAACTGTGCCAGGCGCAATTCACGTAAAATGGAAACACGTTCCAATACATCAATTTCCGAATGCATATAGCGCACACGAATCCCTGCCGCCGCAAGATATTCCGAAAGGTCCTCGGCCATACGTTTTGTCAACGTTGTGATCAACGACCGCTCCCCTTTTTCGGCTCGTAGTTTCACTTCACCAATCAAATCATCAATTTGTGTGGCAATGGGCCGTACTTCAATTTCCGGATCAATTAAACCGGTTGGCCGGATAACCTGCTCCACAAAAACACCATTGCTATTTTCCAATTCGTAGGCTGCCGGTGTTGCCGAAACACAAATCACCTGATTGATATGTTTTTCAAATTCATCAAATTTTAATGGACGGTTATCCAGGGCACTTGGCAGGCGGAACCCATGTTCCACAAGGGTTTCCTTGCGTGCGCGGTCACCATTGTACATAGCGCGCACCTGTGGGAAACTTTGGTGCGATTCGTAGACAAATAATAAAAAATCATCGGGAAAGAAATCCAGCAAAGTATAGGGCGCCTGACCGGGTTTTCTGCCAGAAAAATGACGCGAATAATTTTCAATGCCACTACAATAGCCGATTTCCTGCATCATCTCCAAGTCAAAGTTGGTGCGCATTTCGATACGCTGTGCTTCCAATAATTTATTTTGAGAGCGTAATTGTTCCAGACGTATTTTAAGTTCTTCTCTGATTTGTTTTTGGGCGATTTCCCTTTTCTCATCGGTGGTTACAAAATGCTTAGCGGGGAAAATGGCGGCTTTGTCTGTTTCATGACGGGCCTTGCCGGTAAGCGGGTCGATTACCTGGATACGGTCTATCTCATTGCCAAAAAACTCCAGGCGGTAAGCAAATTCCTCATAGGCCGGGAAGATATCGATGATGTCCCCACGCACCCTAAAGCATCCGCGCTGAAACTCAAAATCATTGCGGCTATATTGGATGTCGACCAATTGCATCAGGAAATCCTGGCGGTTTATAAATTGCCCCTTTTTAAAGGTAACCAGCAAATCTTTATAATCGGATGGCGAGCCAATCCCATAAATGCAACTAACGCTGGCGACGACAATTACATCACGCCGGGCAAGGAGCGAGCTTGTCGCTTTTAAACGCAAACGGTCAATCTCATCATTTACAGATGAATCTTTTTCAATAAATGTATCGGTAGTTGCGATATAGGCTTCAGGTTGGTAATAATCATAATAACTGATAAAAAACTCCACCGCATTTTCCGGAAAGAAACTTTTAAACTCACCAAATAATTGGGCGGCCAGCGTTTTATTGTGCGAGAGGATCAGCGTTGGCCTGTTGACCTGCTCGATCACATTGGCCATGGTGAAAGTTTTACCGCTCCCTGTAACGCCCAGCAAGGTTTGGAACTGGTCACCACGTTTAAGCCCGGCAGTTAACTCGGCAATAGCCGTCGGCTGGTCACCTTGTGGGCTATAAGGCGAAACGAGTTTAAATTTATCCATTAAAATTGAGTTTTATAGGTGGTTGGAGGTTGTTACTTACAGAGCGTGGAAATTAAGAAAAATGGTTGGGATTTGCGAATATTAAAATACCAAAAAATGTAAGTTATTTTTATATCATCCTTTTTCTTAAATTGACAGACACACGTCCGAACAGATCAAGTTATGTCCAAAATAATCATCGCAATACATGGCCTTGGCAACAAACCACCCCATTCATTATTGGAAAAATGGTGGTATGATGCTCTGATCGAAGGCCTGAACAAGATTGAAGCGTCGCCGAAAGATTTCACCTTTAAACTGGTTTATTGGGCAGATATTTTATACGAACACGTTCTTGATCCTGCTATAAGCGATAATAAAAGCCCCTATTTCCTGGATGAGCCATACCGGCCGGCCGATGGGAAAATAACCCCGCACACCGAAGGCCTTAAAACCCGTTTCTTAAAATATGCCGAAAAACAGCTGGATAAAATCTTCCTTAAACCGGACATGACCCTAAACTATGAAGGTGTCACCAATTCGATTATCCATAACTATTTCCGTGAACTCGAAATTTATTTCCAGGGTGATGCAACTGAAGATAGCCAGCCCAATAATTACCAATCCCGCAATGCGATCCGCGAGCGGCTGATAAAAACACTGGCCGAACACAAAGGTGATGACATTCTGTTAATTGCCCATTCGATGGGGACGATTGTGGCTTATGAAGTATTACATGATTTTGCGGAAGAGTTTTCCATAAATACTTTTGTGACGATCGGCTCGCCGTTGGGATTACCGGTTGTTGTAAGCCGTATTTATGCTGACCAGAACCGGCAGCTTCCCCAAGAAAAAAAACTCCGCGCCCCGGATAATATTCGCCATAAGTGGTATAATTTATCCGATACCGAGGATATGGTTGCCCTGGACCCAACCTTGGCGGATGATTATGAGGCGAACAAATCAGGAATCCGTGCCAAAGATATTTCAGTCTTTAATGATTATGAAATGAACGGTGAACGCAACCCACATAAATCATTTGGTTATCTGCGGACACCGGAAATGGCAAAAATTGTTATTGAATTCCTCAATGAAAAAGAAGAAAGCCGCTGGAAAAAATTTTATGGCCGTATCAAAAAACGAATCGCCGCACTTTTCCCCCACAGAAAACAGTAGGTTAATTTTTATTTGGTTCTAAAGTAATTTTCAATGCTTCGCCATCATACCTGCAAAACTCAAAGCGAAAGGGAAAAGCCCTTTTGCAAAGTGGGCAGTATCGCACTAAGGTGCTGTCATTTCTATTCTTGCCAACGCCCAGCCATGATTTACGAAAGGCGACAATATTGGGTGTTATTTCCAACGAATCATGCTCAAAAGGTGTGACAATAAGCTGGGGATTTTCCTGTAAAACAAGTTTTGTCGTTTTCTGTCCATCGCGGGAATTGAAATTAATATCTATCGCTTCGCCAGGCTTTTTAAGTTTTAACCATTTTTCCAGCGCGGCTTCAGTTTTTAGAGAGTCGCCATCAAACGTTAAAAGTGTGTCGCCTTTATCTAATCCGGCCCGATACAACGGCGTGCCCCGTCGGGTTGTTTCCGCGACAACCAATTTCCTGTTTTTTACTTTTAACGCGCTGAATCCCAACCATGCCCCGCCTTGTTCTTCCCGTTTAAGGGACATGCCTGCAAATTGCAATAAATGGGCGTAATTTTGCAGTTCATTGCCATAAACAAATTTATCGAAAAATGATCGGGCAAAGTCCGTGTTTTTTGTTACCTCGGCCAGTGTGTTCTCCAGGTCGATATTTGTGTAAGGTGTTTCGGATTTACCATATTTTTGCCAAAGCGCTTTCATAAAATCGTCGAGTGTAATACCGGCAAATTGAGTGCGTAAAGTTAAATCGAGCCCAAGCGCAATCACTTCTCCAAAGGAGTAATAACTTACATATATATTTTCTAAATTTTTAGGATCGATAGATTTGCCTGCATCCACAAACGGTGCATAGCGGCTCATATCCTCGGCGCTTTTTACTCTGCTTCCAGGCGCATTAATCACAAAATTTAATGAACGTGAAATACGTTTGGCATATTTATCTAAAGAATAACCCCCTGCACGTGTGATGGTTAAAGGCCCGTAATAATTTGTAAAACCTTCGGCAAACCAAAGTTCACCGGACATATTTGCCCGTTCAAGACTAAAAGGTTCTAATGATTTAGGACGGATACGTTCTACATTCCAGCTATGTATAAATTCATGGGCCAATGTACCAAATAAATCAACCGCGTCCTCTTTTAAAGTGGCCTTTTCAGTCAAAACGGATGAGTTACGATGCTCCATTCCATCACCATAAACATAGGGTAGATAATCGGCAATAAAAGTATAAGAAGCGTTTTCAAATTGGGGCAATTCGTCAAAAATATGGATTTGCTCCTTTATGACGGCCCGGGCCATTTTCCTGTACGCTTCCAACTCCTGTATATTTCCCTGATGGTGCAGCGCCAACCGAATGGAATAGTCTTTTTGATTGGATTTTTCCCGCCAGGACGCCATTTGAAAATCACTGATCTCGACCGGACTGTCCATGAAATAATCCAGGTTGGGCGCCGTAAAAATATTTGGGGCGTTGGCCGGGATAAGCTGGGTGGCAATTTTCCATTTTTCTTTGGGAAGAATAAACTCGATTTTTATGGGATTGTTTTCCAAGCCTTTTGCCCACATAAAAGTAGCCGGCATATTAAGATGGGCATGCGTATTATCCAACGCCAAATATGTCCCGTCTGTCAAATCACCAAAAATTGTATAGTGGATTTTTACCACTCCATCGTGATGAGCAACATTCCATTGATGCGGGTTTGGCCGGGTAAAGTCCAGTCGGTTTCCGGCACGATCAGATACACGGACATTGTAAACATTTTTTGCGAACTCATGCAAGGCGTAGCGCCCGGGCGAGCTACGGCTCATTCTCAACTCCAGGGCTTTGGCGGGCAAACCGGAAAATTCAATTTGCACTTCCGCCTCATGGTGGATAATATTTGGAAACGAAACAACGTATTTAATTGCAGGTTGGGCGATTAAGCCTGCGCTAAATAAAAACAGGCTAATCATAAAAAGTGTTTTCATATTTGTTTAAGGCCTTCTGTAAATTTGTCTGTCCCAAAGAGGCGTAGAGCGGTTTTTTAATCCATCTGATAATTTTTTTAATATCTGTAATATTGGGTTTGCGGTATTTGTAAACTAAGAAGCCCTCGCCAGAACGGTTTGGCTATCCTAAGTAAGGGATTTTGAAGCACTTCCGTTTTAATTTATATTTAGTTTTCATTATTTGCATTTACCTTCAATTTACTACTAAAACCCTTATTGGGTATTGACTTTGTTGTAGCCAGTACTTTCTTCTTCAATACTGATTCACAATACGTTGGGACAGGAATACTTTTTGACAAGTTTTGGTTTAAGCGTTGGCTTGTGCGACTTGGCCCCAAAAGTTTTCGGGATGTATGACTGCGAAGCGTGGGCTATAAACTGTTTCCATATTTTTCTAACCATTTTATTGATTCTTTATAATTCGGATAATATGATTTTAATAAAGTCCAAAATTTATTGGTGTGTTCCATTACTGCCGTATGCAATAACTCGTGAATAATTATATAATCAATTACATATTCAGGTGCTTTTATAAGTTTCCAATTCAACGAAATATTTTTATCTCGTGAGCAATTGCCCCATTTGTTTCTCTGATTTCTGATATATAGTTTGTTATACTTAAAATTTAGCTTTTGAGCTAATTGTTCAGTTCGTTTTGTTAAGTGTGTTTTTGCAACTTTGCGATACCATTTTTCTTGTATTTTCAAATCAAGCAAATCTCTTTTTGCTGTTATTGTTTTATGCTCGTGGTTTACAATTATCTTTTGAGCAAATGTTGTATCGTAAAAATAATTGTACCTAATACCAAACAATAAAAGTTGATTTCTTTGCAGTTCAATCTCGGACATATTTTCAAAATACCTGATATTTTTATCAATCCATTTTGATTTTTTACTAAGTAAAGATTTAATATCATCTTCCGAAAATGCAGGTGGTGCAATGATACGCACTTTACCATCTTCACTAACTCTCAATCGAGCGTGTTTTACTTCCTTGCGGATTAATATGTAATTATCAGGTAATTGCATTAGTTCAACTTGTAATTTTGTAAAACGGCTTTCATTATCCGTTCCATTAATTCTTCGTTTGTATCAATTTTCAGTTCTTCAAACTTTGGATTTACAGAAAGCAATAGTATTTCATATTTCAAACGGTCAAATTCTCTTGGTACATCTTGCCAACCGTTGTAAATCTTAGCTTTAATTTTATCTGATGCTTCAAAAGAAAACTCTCTTACAAGGTCTTCATTAAAGTTTTCATCAGAATCATTTTTAATGATTGTAAAAAACTCAAAACTACCTTTGTCCGGAAAACCCATTCTTTGCGGTAATGAAGCAACTTCATCAAGTTCTGTGTATAAATCACCTAATTGATTTAATATTTCTTCAATGGCAAGACTTTCTTCCTGCTTTTGTTTTATCAAGTCGTCTAAGCGGTTTTGGAACTCTACATAAATGGCACTGCTTACTTCGTTTTGCCTAATTACCGTTTCAATATCTCGAATTATCTTTTCTGCCTTATCTGATGGGTCAAGTTTTATTTCTTTAAGTTTATTCAGATAATCTGAGTCAATTGATATTTCGGGAAGATGTCCTTTGAAATTCAACAATTTTGAGCTTTCTTGGATTAGCTTTCTTGTTTTTGCTGCATATATTTCTGCATCAAAATCAAGTCGTTTAAATTCTTCAAGATAAATTTCGTAAATCTCATTTAACCACAGATATTTTACTTTTGAATCACGCAACGCAGGATTTGGCGAAATGGCTTCCCAAAGTTGAACCACTTCTCTAAAATCATTTTCAAATTTGCCGTGGTCGATTTCTGATAGTTTTCTTACAATCTGCATTGTACACTCATAGCTATCTTCTAATTTGATATGCTCAAAAGGCTTAAAGGCATTATCCAAAACTTTTGGAAATGTTTTAACTAAACTTTCTACATCTTCAAATTCTCCAATATCTTCGGGGTCGTAGTTAAGTGCTTCTTTATAGTTTTGAAACACACCAACATAATCAACAATTCGCCCAAACTCTTTTGAAAGTTTGGTCACTTTATCATCGTAAGGTCGGTTTGTTCTTGCAACAGCTTGTAAAAGATTGTGGTCACGCAAAGGACTATCCAAATACATTGTTTGCTCAATGGGTGCATCAAAACCGGTTAGCAACATATTACAGACAATAAAAACTTTCAGATTATTGCCCATTTTCTGTTCTTCTTCTGTAATT
>JAJRVW010000124.1 GCA_024277115.1 Calditrichota bacterium | reverse complement strand
TGTTGGCACAAGTAAGAATGCAGTAATGACTCAAATCTGGATTGCACTGTGTATTTACCTGCTTCTTGCTTTTATAAAGTTCCAGTCAAAACTAAACAAGAGCATGCAACAGATTTTACGGCTACTGCAATTAAATTTGTTGAGAGTGTTTATAATTCTGTGTA
Organism: Calditrichota bacterium; assembly: GCA_024277115.1. Taxonomy (GTDB): domain Bacteria; phylum Calditrichota; class Calditrichia; order Calditrichales; family J004; genus JABFGF01. Next base: position 7,054 of record JAJRVW010000124.1, on the reverse strand, counting down.
ACTGTCATGGTTAAATGTAATCAGTTAAACGCTCTTCAAATTCAATCATAAACCTATTAAGTGCAGGAAGTATAAACACCCTTTCTACCTATATAGTCAAACCAAAACATTCTAAACCAGCCCCATAAGGTTTAATGGCACAATAATATTGTGACGTGTGTAGAGTTTGCACTATTGAGTGTGCGGGTATTTTGCTGATAACAACTGGTTGTCAATATAGACCCGACCAATTGCTTCATTAAAAATATTCTTCATTCATACAAATCATCGTTCGAGTTAGTATATAGTACATATTTTACATTGTATGAGCCTATGTGGTTTTGTTTGGGCAATTTTATTTGCTGCTACCACTTCCCCCTGAAGGCCATCTAGGAGGTGCAACGTAAATTGAGGGGCCAACACCAATATACGGATTGCCTTGTGCGTCTTTTCTGCTGGGAACTTCATTGGTTATCACGATATCGTCAACATAAGATGTTTGTGTTGCTGGCGCGCCAGTATTCCAGTATGTGTAGAGGAGTGCGACATTTGACTGTGAAGTTGGCGTTAATAGAGTGCCCGCAACCAGGTCTTCAAATATTAAGTTGCCGTCCTGCCATATTCTATAAATGCCTTTGCCTCGTACAGATGAGAATTTGACATATATTTCATATGTGTACCATTGATTTCGGTTTATGCGTGTGCCTAAATTAACAATATCTTGAGTTGTTTTACCGGTGCCATAAAAGCCATTAAGTATTTCAGAGTCAGCAACTATAGCGCCACCTGTGCCGGGGTCATTGCCGTTCGATCCACCATTATCACCCCTGATGTAAGTATCGATATATCCTTCACTAGAGCCAGTAGCTGACGCCGTTTTGATGCGCATAAATTTCATTCCCTGGCTGCAGCTTTTACAGGAAAAGCTCCAGCCTGTAGGGTAATACACATTAACCCTGTACCAGATTTCGTCACCTTCTTTTAGTTTCTGCGGGAAAGTAAACCCCCCTCCCCATACGCCATAACCGGTCTCGCCTTTTTTGACTGACACGCTAGCTGATTGGTTGCCAGAAAGGGCTGGTGTATTAGCATAATAACTACGACCAGCTGCCATGTGGAAAGCATCAGTTGGAGACTCTGCTCTTGCACCTACGGTGCCATCTTCAAAATCGGCCTTGATCGTCCATGCGAGGGCGTGAGATGAGAAAAAAAATATAGTAAAAAATAAAATTGTAGCCGGCTTCATGACCGCCTCCTTATATAAGAGAGTGTATAATGTATTGAAGTATTTATATAATGTTTATACAAAAAGTAATCAGATTTTGTGATTTAAATCTATAGATGTTTTTACTATTATCTATAGATGTTTTTACTATTATAGTTAGTTATTTGTAGAATTGTTGAAAAAATGACAGTTTTTGTTTAGATAGGTTGTGTTATTCCGCTTTTTTTATTTGGAGGGCAGTAATAATAGTCCTGGTTATATACAATGTTCTTTATAAATCATGTTGTTAACGTGGTTCTGCAGGATATTTGCTAGGAGTTCGTTCTAAAGAAGTGTTTCGTCTTAAGCTATAGTTGTAGTAGTGTTGAACTGAAGAATAGTGATTGTATAGATGTTGTCTGAGAATCATTCGCCAATATTTTACATTATGTGCTGATATTGCAGTATTTGGTCATGATGTGAAAATAATATTTATACCAAGCTTTTTGAGGCATTTTTTAGTGTGATGCCGCTTAAAAAAGAAGGTGCCAAATTGTCAGCCTCTGAGGTGTGTGTTTCATGGTTGCCATTTTTTTCGATATGCAGTTCATTTAAATTGTGATGGATTATGTTCAAATATAAACTGAAGATTTTGTGGTGGATATGAAGCTGAGCTCTATATTAGCAGATATAACAATTATTATTATTTGTTTTATATTATTAGAGTTGATTATTCGAATATCGGCGCCATTAGTTTCGGGTAATGTTCGACAGATATATGAAATCCCTGATGTTGCTTCTCGTCTGGTTGAGCAAGAGTCGGCGATATTGTTTCTTGGCAATTCGCTTATGGGTAATGCGCTTGATGTAGCCGAATTCGACAAGCAGGCAAATTTAGAAGTGTCATCATTTAAAGTGATTCCAGATGGTACATCATTATGGGATTGGTCCTGTATAGTTAAAAATAATTTTATTGATAAAAAACGATTGCCAAGGGCTATTATTGTTGGTTATGCGTGGAGGCAGGCGGGGCCTGTTCCTTCTCGTTTGGGAGGATTTTTTTGTGCCGCAAAAGATCTTCCTGAGCTGATTGATTTGGGAATGGATAATAGTTCAGATGTTCTTGAGTTTTTAGTTGCTAAGGCGTCTAAATTGTATGCAATGCGTGAAACAATACGTAAACGGATGCTTGATATTTTGATACCGGATTATCGTATTTATACGCAAATGATTAATACTGAAAGAAATAAAAACAGGCGGGTAGTGGATGTAGAGAAAAAGCCAGAAGATTTTAAGTTGCTTAGTGCATATATGAATCTATTGGTTAGTAACAATATTAAGCCTGTTATCATCGCGATGCCAGTGGTGCAAGCCTATGAACTAGATGAAGGTTTTTTTAAGACGGTGAAGAATAGTGGAGGTGTTGTTCTGGATTACAGAGAGCTTGAAGGTATAGATGACAGTATGTTCAGAGATTCGATCCATCTCAATGAGCGAGGAAATAAAGTTTTTACTCACCACCTTGCCAGTGATATGAAAAACATATTAAGTAGAGATGGTAGCTTTGAACAGGGGCGCTGAGTTATATATGTTATGTCTCCAAAAAATTAAAGAACAGGTCTTAGCGCATGTTGTTTAATAGTTTTATATTCTGGTTTTTCTTTTTGTTTGTCATTGTTCTGTACAGACAGTTAAGTCATGCCCCGCAGAATCGATTATTACTGATTGCCAGTTATGTTTTTTATGGATTCTGGGATTACCGCTTTCTTTCTTTAATTTTTATATCGACTGTTATTGATTTTTATGCGGCTCAGAATATTGTAGCTGCCAGTGAAGAGAAAAAGAAAAAGCAATGGTTGCTTGTCTCTATTGTTTTTAATCTGGGAATGCTTGGCTTTTTTAAATACTGGAACTTTTTTATAGGGGAGTTTTCGGAGCTTCTTGATTTTTTAGGCTTTGCTGCAAGTGTGCCAATGCTAGATGTGGTGCTTCCGGTTGGTATTTCGTTTTATACTTTCCAGACCATGAGTTACACCATTGATGTGTTTAGAGGGAAGACTAAACCGACAAATAACTTTCTTGACTTTGCTTTGTACGTGTCGTTTTTTCCACAACTGGTTGCGGGGCCCATTGAGCGATCCAGTCATTTGTTACCTCAAATAACTGTAAAACGAAAAACTAACGGGCATGATTTTTCAGAAGGTTTTTACCATGTTGTGACAGGTCTTTTTAAAAAAGTAGTCATTGCTGACAATATGGCTCCATTAGTGAACACGATTTTTGCCAGGCCGATAAATGATTTGACCGGCCCGGAAATTATAATGGGTGTTTATGCCTTTGCATTTCAAATTTACGGTGATTTCTCCGGTTACTCATCAATAGCTAAGGGTATTGCGCACTGGATGGGATTTGATCTGATGTGGAATTTCAAGAATCCATATTTTTCATCATCACCAAGTGAATTCTGGACGCGTTGGCACATTAGCCTGTCATCCTGGTTACGGGATTATTTATATATTCCTTTGGGAGGTAGTCGTGGCGGGCTGAAGAAAACGTTTCGTAACCTGATGGCTACAATGTGTCTTGGCGGTTTATGGCATGGCGCAGGTTGGACATATATTCTATGGGGTTTTTATCATGGTGTACTGCTGGTTGTTTACCATGCTTTTGAGGGTAGGAAATCGGGGTCAGAAAAAAATATTGGCCGTATCAGCATGATGTTAAGAACGTTTTTCTTCTTTAATTTAGTTGCCATTAGCTGGTTGTTTTTCAGGGCGGAGTCAATAGGGCAGATCGGCGATATGATGTTTCTGGTGGTTACTGACTTTACGGTTACGAAGTTTACAATATACGGCTTTGCCGCAATCTTATTTTTTACAATGCCGTTAATGTTATTTGAATACTGGACAGAGCGATCTGGCAATTTGCTTGTATTGCTAGAGGCAAGGTGGGGGGTCCGATTTGTGAGTTACAGTTATTTTATTGTTATGTTGATAGTTTTCCCGCCACTAATTAGCCAGGAGTTTATATATTTTCAGTTTTAGATAAAGGCTTTGTAGATAGGTAAGATGAGATATTCTTTAATATAGAGAGTGGTCAAGCAGTCTGCCTTTGACCCTGTCTATTAGGTGAGAATGCTCTAACTTCGAACGTTCTGCGGCGGTTATTTCAGATCCGCCGAATTCAGCTTTCAAAAAATCCAGTAATTGACTTACAGGAATAAAAGATCCGGGCAGGGTTGCAAGGTATTCCATGTTTTCCTTAAATTCAGGATCAAGCCGGTTATTCCAATAAAATCCTTTTCCTAAATGCGTTGTTACAATGGCCCATCCATTTTGACTTTGTAGTTTATCAATGGAAGCGGGGTTTACTAATTTGTTAAAAGCCAGCACGTCGGGTGCATCTGTAGTGTTAAAAAACAGTGTTTTTTTCTGTTTTGCCGAATCAAGATATGGCTGTCCAGGTGGAATTGTTGCACCATTGAGCCGTCGAAAAGTAAATGCACGCATATATGAAAGACGTTCATCAGCTATATCGGACCAGTAATAAGGGGATTCCGGGTTATTGCCATCGAAGCAGGGATAAGAGCGGAATTTAGATGCATAATGAAGAGCTGCTCTTATTAATCGTGAGCTGTATCTATCTGCGCCCCAGTGAAGGTTTTCACGATTTTGGCCATGATTACAATGTAGCCTGACCTGCTGTCTAAATTCATTTTCAATGAAATCAAGCGATCTAATTGTATTTTTGCGTTCAGATGACCCCATGGTCGCATTGTGAAAGGCGATTTCGAAATGATTATCGGCGAGCTCATGAACCCATTTAAGATACTCGGGTGATGAAAGTGTTTCTCCCGCAAAAAATGGGCCGCGATTTTCAGGCGTAGTATCGAACGCCCATACGGTTTTAGTTGTTTGAAAACCAAGATCGTAAAGAAAGTCATATACCGGTCGGCCATTTGCAACCGTAGTATCGTCGGTATCATCTAAAATCGTAAATGCAAATTCAGCATTGTGAGGGTATATCAGCTGACTTTTCATTTTAATCAGATTTGTTTAGTGTGTCTGTGTGGATTTGCCAGTGCTTTTGAATATCAACACCAAAGTCTGACTCTAATTTTTTCAGGTCATCGGTAAGCCTGTTAAGGATGTGCTTGCGTTCTTCAGGCGTTAGTTGCCATCGGCCGATATCCGATGTTGTGTTTTTTTCTTTATTTAAGTTGGCGATAAAAGTTCTTAACCATGTTTTAATTGTAGCAGGCAGAATGTGGCGGGCGAAAAACTGTCCATAACGATTTTGAGTTACACGGGCAATATTGCCTGACGTATTAAAAAAGTCTCCAGAGTTCCTGGTTTTTTCTGCATCAATAAATTTAAAGCCTGTATCAATTTCAAGAAACTGGCATATTCGAGAGAGCGTAATATGTGGGTCAAACTTGAACTCCTCCAGGGTAACTAACAAAAAATTTTCAATTGGGAAAAATTTTAGATATTGTTCCAGTTGCATTGCATAATTGGAAAAGTTAATGCTGTCTTCAGGAATGTTTGAGTCAAGTGATGCTCCCCAGCCTGCAAAGAGGCCATGACGTATCTGGGACTCGATTCGTGTCAGAGGGTCGCGTAACATGTAGATGAAGCGATATTGACCCAGGTCAGCCTTTTGTATTCGTTCTGGCACTCCAGTAATGAATGGCGCTTTGGTATATGACACGGATGATTCAAGAGCAATTGAGTGTGAGTTATACTGCCAGTTCCATAAAGATAGATAGTCCTGCAGTGAGCTGGCATCGCTGTCTTTGATGAAATAATCTGGTTCCTTGATTTTTGATGGGCATATTTGAGGATGTTGGCTAAGAATCTCAAATAGACTGGTGGTACCAGATTTCATTGCGCCTATGATGAATGCAAAATTGTCTGGGACATTGCCAGTTATTTGCTTATTTGAGATGGCTTTTTTTGTTTCCATAGCGTTTGTTTTTTAGCCTTGTTTTTCGTTTAGATGTGTTGTCAGTTCGTAGTGGTGTGACTTTTTCAGAGTAGACGTTGATTGTTTTGTTATATTTGTTGATTGTTTTGTTATATTTATTGAAATATGGCGTAATGCAGATGTTAATGCAAATGCTACCCAAAAAATTGGATAGAATAATACTGACATAAATAAGGCGGAAATGAATGTTCCTACTAAGCCAAGGTTGATGCCTCTGGCCATCGCAGCCATTATTTCATTTTCTGCCTTGTCAATACTTCTCATTTCACGTATCGTTTTTGCATTCATGGCAAAGGCTGTAAGTATCATAATTGTAAATAAGATGCCGCCAGGGTAGCCAAGCTCTACAAATACTTGCAGCATAGTATTATGAATTTCTTCTACTTTAGCAATGTTAAAGTTTGAAGGGTAGTAATACTTCCAGTTATAGTAACCGATGCCTAAAGGGTGGTCTTTTATAGTCTGAATGGCGTTTTCCCAGTGAGTTAGCCGTAATTGAGAGGTTTGATCATCTCCCATGGTATTAAACCTCTCAATTTGTTCTGCTGGAAGGAGGTGTAGACCCAGATATATTAGTATTATAAGCAACAGTATTTTGCGAAAAAAATGCTTTCCCCTTAGTAAAAGCATAAGGATTATTACTACTAAAGCTATTTGGCCTCCCCTGGATGATGAGCCGATTACGGATAGGGCGGATGTTCCGGGAAACATTATTAGTAAAATCCACCAGCGGGTAGAGTTTTATATGTATTTTTTTGCAGCGAGAATAATGCTTAAGCTCATTGAAAATATGACCGTCATTTGCATGGCAAACTCACCAGAATTATGGAACCAGCCTGGAGGGCCAGTTAAGCCCCAGTGTGTAAAGCTAAAGCCTCTCATTGC